>NZ_CANRPM010000082.1 GCF_947632445.1 uncultured Bacteroides sp.
TGGCAATTCCTATGGTTGCAAGTTCTTTCATTTTACCGTTGATTTTCTCAACGACAATGATACCTATATTCCCGGATTGTCGTCGAACTCACGTTATTTACAACCTTCCTGCGCTCATCTGCTCAATCTTTCATTTTTTATTCTTATCTTTGCAAATACTAAATATAGAACTGAACTTGCAAAATGGATGCTTTATTAAAAGAAGCTGTAAATGCAGCGGTGAATTCCCGATATCCAGCCATGAATTCTGAAGGCCGAAAGCTCATAGAAGATATTTTAGTGAGAAAAGATTTTGAAAAAAGGGAAATTCTACTTTCCGAAGGGCAAGTCAGTCATGATATTATGATTGTGGGAAAGGGCATGTTACGCCAATTTTATTATAAAAACAGGAAAGATGTGACTGAGCATTTTTCTTATGAAGGTTGTATCGTTATGTGTATCGAAAGTTTGTTGAAGCAGGAACCTACCAGTTTGATGATAGAAGCGCTGGAAGATGGTACTGTCTATCTTTTGAACCATAAGAGATTGAATTTATTGGCAGAAGCCTCATGGGAGGTCAATATGTTCTATCGGAAAATTCTGGAATTTTCGCTCATCACCTCCCAGATTAAGGCTGATTCGTGGCGTTTCGAAACAGCCCGTGAACGTTATAACCACTTGTTGCAGTCGCAGCCGGAAGTGATTAAAAGAGCTCCTCTCTCAAATATTGCATCTTATCTGCTGATGACACCAGAGACACTAAGCCGGGTTCGTTCGGGTATTTTGTAAGCATGAAATTCGTTTGTCTTTTTGTATAGAAGCTATGGCCGTTTTTCATTCCCGAACAAGCGGTTGTAATCACGGCGTGAGGCCGGTTCTGTCCACGATTCAGGGATAAAGTGCCATTGGTTCAAAGCATGAGGGGAAATAATTTGTTGTTCTTCAATATACTTCATCAGATAGTAACGCAAGTCCTTGTCCGTGGATGAGAGAATGCGCTTTTTCAGTTCGTCTTGTGGAATACCGGCCCCTTGGGTCAGCAGTTCGCCGCCACCGTTGCCGCGGTAGGAGTTGACAGCCACTTTATACATTTTTGTCTCATCGAAAGGAGTGCCGTCAGCCATGCTCAGGATGTACACCTTTTCACCTTCGGGTTTTGTTACGTCTACAGTATAAAGGATGCCTGCCGCTGAGTCGAAATTGTAGCTGGGATTTTGGAATACAGCACGATCAGCTGCGCCTTCACGTGGTCGGTTACGGAGCAAAAGGAGGGGATCCTCGGCAGATTTCATGCGATTTGTCCATAAAGCGTACGACCTTTCGAGAGCACCACGGATTTCTTTTCCAGAAAGGCTCATGGTATATAGCATGTTTTCGTATTTGTAAAGACTGAACATGTCGTTCACGAAGATGTCGCCAGCTTTTATTTCGGCATCGAAAGACAAAGGAGCGGCCAATGAGATATCGGCTCCGCTGATTGCCAGTTGGAGTTGGTGAATGAGGTCGATGAAAGCTGATGGCCCGAAATAGGCAGGCCGTGTGGAGATGCTCTCAGTAAATCGGCCTATTCGTTTGGATACAAATTGTTCCACGTCTTTACGTTGAGAGGCAAAATGGCTGATGAACTCTGCGTCCGGTTCGTAACCGTCCATCTGTATCAGTTCGCCTGAAATTTGTTTTTCGATTACGTGGTCATTCTGTAGTGTCAGCGTTACGTCTACGGAGGAGATTGCTGAGGCGTTATGGGCTGGGTTGATGATCAGAACTGAATCGCCCTCTGCGTTGATTACCTTTTCGCAAGCCAGGGTGTGATCGTGTCCCATCATTACTACGTCAAAGCCGGATATGCGGCGTGCTATGTCGGCTGAAGCGTTTTCGTTATACTTGCCATTCATCACGTAGGCATTTCGTCCCGAGTGGAAGATGCCTATCATGAGGTCTGGCTTTTCTTGTTCGCGGATAACCGTCATCCAATGACGGGCTGTCTTTTCCATGTCATCAAAACGCAGACCATGCCAGAGGTTTTCCGATAGCCAAGCAGGGATAGCGGGGGTTATCATTCCCAGTATAGCTATCTTTATTCCGTCACGTTCCAATATGATGTAGGGTTTAAAGTGATGTTTTCCCGTGGCTGTTTCTATTATATTGGCTCCGAGGATAGGGAAGTGGCAGTCTGATGCCCAACGGTCGAATACGGTACGGCCCGTCTCTATGTCATGGTTGCCCATATTGCCCGCATTGTAACCCATAAAGTTCATCATTGCGGCGCATAGGTGCGTAGTTGTTGTGTCAATATAGTTATAGTAATAGGCTGTAGGTTGTCCTTGTAGGATGTCGCCGTTGTCCAACAAGATTAGTCGTTCGTCATACTCTTTGCGTTCTTGGCGTACATAAGAACATACTCTTGACAGGCTACCAGCTGCGTTTTGGCGGAGAATGAAGTCGTAAGGGAAATAATTTCCATGTACATCACTAGTTTGTACCAATTTTAGTTTTACTACTCGCTGTTGAGCCCATGCAAAGGTAGACAACAATAGGAATATACATAGAATGAAATGGCCCCTTTTCATATATAGATGATGTTATGCAATTAAATTTTAGTGATTTTATCCTTCAAACATCCTGCTTCTGGCCAGCATGCAGGCACCGACAATACCGGCTTTATCTTTTAACCTGGATGTGACGATGACAGAATCTTTGTTTACCAGATTAAGCGAATACTTTCGAACGGCTGTCTTGATGGGCTGGGTGATATAATCTCCCGTTAATGAAAGGGTTCCACCGATTATAACCATTTCCGGGTTGAAAATATTAATGAGTCCTGCAATTTGTTTGCCTAATTTCTGTCCGATTTCTTCTACAATTTCTATGCATAGCGGGTCTTCCTTGCATGCAGCTTCGATTAGTTCGTCCAATGTGAGCGGCTTATTTTTTTCTTTAAGTCTGTCGGACAGGATGGAGGTTTCACCTTTCTTTATTCTTTCTAAAAATATTCGATGGAAAGCACTGCCGGAAGCTTCTGTTTCCAAGCATCCTTTTTTACCACAGTGGCAGATGATTTCGTTGTCGAACACATGGGTGTGTCCAAATTCTCCAGAAAAGCCCGATTTTCCAGTGTATATTTTTCCGTCGATGATTATCCCGATACCCAGTCCCCAGCTGATATTGACGAAAATGATATTTTTTTCTCCTGCGACACTCCCTTTCAGATATTCTCCGTAAGTCATGGCTCGTGTGTCGTTGTCGATGCAGACAGGAAGACCGATCTTTTGGCTCAATATTTCAGCTAATGGACTTTCGGAGAAATTGAACATACTGAAACTATATCCAGATTCTGGATTGACACGTCCTGAAATGTTGATACAGATATTCATGATTTTGGTTATGTCAATTTCTGTTTTTTTTATGAAAGCCTTGATTAAGTTACACAGATCTTCCAATGCGGCGTGGGTATTTTCGAACTTATAAGGGATATTCATTTCCAATTCCAGCATGTCGCCTTTGAAGTTGATCAAGCCTATGTTTATGGCAAACTTCTTAATATCCACTCCGATAAAGTATCCAGATTCTGGGTTGAGGCCATAGAGGCTGGGGTGTCTTCCTCCACTGGTTTCCAATTTCCCGTAATCGTTGATATAGCCTTCCTCACACATTTCCGATATGAATTTGGTGACAGTAGGCACGCTTAAATCTAACTCTTTGGCCAGGTCTGTAATTGTCGAACTTCCATTATATATATAATGTGTAATGATTCTCTTTTTGAGAAGGGCATTTTTGCTGCCAACTTCTATTTCTTTAAGTAACGCCTGTTTCATATGATTCTGATAGGATTATTTTGTTACAAATATAAAAATAAATTGTTTATAAATGAAAAGAAATTACGGCGTTGTTGTGCTTGACAACAGCTGATTTATATGTTTTACAGCAATGTTAATAAAACATTTTATTAAATTATTTTGATGTTATTGCTATTGTTGCTAATTTTGAGGCCTGTAAAAGCGAATTTTAAATAATATACTATGATAATTTCAAATTTAAAAGATTCCGGCAGGATAGAACTTTTGCACCCGTTGTTCAAAAGGCTTTTTGATTATGTGAAAGCATATAGTTTTCTTCATACTCGATTAGGACGTATAGATTTAGATGGAGACAATCTTTATATTATGAATTCGGAAGCTGATGCTGTGCCTCAAGAAAAACAGCTTCTTGAATTGCATCATCAATATATAGATGTACATATTTTGTTGGAAGGCCGTGAACGAATAGGATGGAAAGCCGCTGACAATTTGACTCAAGAGGTGAAAACTTATTCTTCGGATGGCGATTGTGCTTTGTATGGTGATATTCCAAGTATGTGGATTGATTTACTGCCGGGGCAATTTGTGATTGTTTATCCCGAAGATGCTCATGCCCCTTGTATTGGTGAAGGGAAAATTAGAAAACTTATTGCGAAAATAAAATTGTAAATGGTCTTATGGAAAACAAGAAAATATATCCTTGGGTTGTAGTAGGGTTACTTTGGGTAGTAGCTTTGCTTAATTATATGGATCGTCAAATGCTTTCGACGATGCAGGAAGCTATGAAAGCCGACATCGCGGAATTGAACAAGGCGGAAGCTTTTGGAGCCTTGATGGCCATATTTTTGTGGGTTTATGGTTTTATGAGTCCCGTTGCCGGCATGATTGCTGACCGTTTTAGTCGTAAATGGTTGGTTGTTGGTAGTTTGTTTGTCTGGTCCGGCGTTACCTATCTGATGGGCTATGCAGATACATTTCATGAATTATATTGGTTGCGTGCAGTGATGGGTGTCAGCGAAGCACTTTATATCCCTTCCGCATTATCTTTGATTGCTGACTGGCATCAGGGTAAATCAAGGTCATTGGCCGTAGGAGTACATATGACCGGATTATATGTAGGTCAGGCGGTTGGTGGTTTTGGTGCAACGGTTGCGATTATGTTTTCTTGGCATTCGGCATTCCACGGGTTTGGTATTATCGGTGTTGCTTATTCATTGATCCTTATGTTGGCTTTGCGTGAAAATCCGCAGCATACTTCTGAAAAAAGAAAGTCTTCTGTGATTATGGGAGAAAAGAAAACTTCCGTGCTCAGTGGCCTGACCATGCTGTTTTCAACATGGGCTTTCTGGATTATTCTGTTCTATTTTGCCGCTCCAAGCCTTCCTGGTTGGGCCACAAAGAATTGGTTGCCAACTCTGTTCGCCGAAAATTTGGGTATTCCTATGTCGGAAGCCGGACCGATTTCAACAATTACCATTGCTGTGTCTTCCTTTATCGGTGTCCTTGGCGGTGGTGTATTGTCTGACCGTTGGGTACAGAAAAACATACGTGGACGTATCTATACTGGAGCGATCGGTTTGGGCATGACTATTCCTGCGCTATTGCTATTAGGTTTTGGACATAGCTTGGTCGCAGTTGTGGGAGCAGGTCTGCTGTTTGGTGTTGGTTATGGTATTTTTGATGCAAATAATATGCCTATTCTATGTCAGTTTGTATCGGCTAAACATCGTGCCACGGCATACGGTGTGATGAACATGACTGGTGTGTTTGCAGGTGCGGTTGTTACGGAATTGTTGGGACGATGGACGGATGGTGGCAATTTAGGACTTGGATTTGCTATGTTAAGTATAGTTGTATTGGTAGCATTAGGATTGCAACTGTATTTCCTATGCCCCAAAACAGATAATGTAGAATAATAGACTTTTAATAATGAGAGTTATGGAAAAAATTATCGGACTGATTGATGCACCGTTTACTCCTTTTTATGAAAATGGAGAAGTGAATTACGAGCCTATTAAAGTTTATGCGGAAATGTTGCAAAAGAATGGACTGAAAGGCGTATTTATAAATGGTTCTTCAGGAGAAGGTTATATGCTGACCGAAGACGAACGTATGAAACTGGCTGAGCGTTGGATAGAGGTGGCTCCCGCGGGTTTCAAGGTGATAGTCCATGTGGGCAGCTGTTGTGTCAAGGCAAGCAAAATGTTGGCTGAACATGCCCAAAAGATTGGTGCATGGGGAATTGGTGCAATGGCTCCTCCTTTCCCTAAGATAGGTCGTATTGAGGAACTAGTCAAATATTGTGAGGAAATTGCTGCGGGTGCTCCTAATCTGCCTTTTTACTATTATCATATTCCGGCGTTCAACGGTGCTTTTTTGCCAATGACCGAATTACTGAAAACAGTAGATGGCCGTATTCCTAATTTTGCAGGCATCAAATATACGTATGAAAGCCTTTATGAATACAATCAATGCCGTCTTTACAGAAACGGTAAATACGACATGCTTCATGGGCAGGATGAAACCATTCTTCCGTCTTTGGCTATGGGAGGTGCCCAAGGAGGTATCGGAGGTACTACCAATTATAATGGCATTAATTTGGTAGGTATCATTGATGCATGGAAAACCGGTAATATCGAAAAGGCTCGCGAATTGCAGAACTTCTCGCAAGATGTCATCAATGTTATCTGCCAGTATCGCGGCAATATTGTAGCCGGAAAACGTATTATGAAACTGATCGGCCTTGATTTGGGCAAAAACCGTACTCCGTTCCAAAACATGACAGACGAAGAAGAGGCTCGTATGAAGGCAGAGCTTGAAGCAATCCATTTTTTTGAACGATGCAATAAATTCTGAGCATTATGGATGTAAAAGATTATTTGAGCAAATGGGCTTCTGCCTATAAACATGAGCTTCAGGAAAATATCATGCCCTTTTGGTTGGAGCATGGCTGGGATCGTCAGCATGGTGGTGTGTACACGTGTGTAGATAGGGAAGGTCATTTGATGGATACCACTAAGTCGGTATGGTTTCAGGGACGTTTCGGTTTTATTGCTGCCTATGCATACAACCATGTTGAGAGAAACTCTGAATGGCTGGTTGCCTCTAAAAGCTGTATTGATTTTATAGAGCAGCATTGCATTGATACAGACGGACGCATGTTTTTTGAGGTGACGGGCGACGGACAACCTTTGCGTAAACGTCGATATGTATTTTCCGAATGTTTTGCAGCCATTGCGATGTCCGAGTATTCCATTGCGTCGGGTGACAAAACCTATGCTTTGAAAGCTTTGGATATGTTCAAACGCATTCAGAAGTTCTTGACGACTCCGCGATTCCTGGAGCCAAAGTATTTGCCGACCTTGCAGTCACGTGGCCATTCTATAACGATGATACTTATTAATACTGCTTCCCGTGTGCGTGCTGCTATTGCCGATCCCGTACTGGATATGCAGATTGATGAGTCTCTGTCTGCCATTCGCCGTTATTTCATGCATCCTGAGTTCAAGGCTGTGCTTGAAATGGTAGGGCCTGAAGGTGAATTTATAGATACCTGCAACGGTCGTCTCATCAATCCCGGTCATTGCATCGAAACTTCGTGGTTCATTATGGAAGAAGCCCGTCATCGTGGTTGGGACAAGGACTTGGTACAGATGGCCCTTCAGATATTGGAATGGTCTTGGAACTGGGGATGGGATAAGGAATATGGTGGTATCATTAATTTTCGTGACTGCCGTAATTTTCCTGTACAGGATTATTCGCAGGACATGAAGTTTTGGTGGCCTCAGACTGAAGCCATCATTGCCACTTTGTATGCCTATCAGGCTACCAAGGATGAAAAATATCTCGAAATGCATAAACAGGTCAGTGATTGGACTTATGCCCATTTCCCTGATAAGGAATATGGCGAGTGGTATGGCTATCTCCATCGTGATGGCACGGTGGCTCAGCCGGCCAAGGGCAATCTGTTTAAAGGCCCCTTCCATATTCCTCGGATGATGGTTTGCGGGTATATGTTGTGTAATGAGATATGAGTGACAATTATCGAGAATTTATAATTCGTTTAAAACATTTCTATGAAAATATTCTGTTATTTGTGTTTGTTTGTACTGTTCGGTGCAGCGGGGCTAAAGGCTGCCGATACGGTTTATGTTCGTGAAACCCAAGTTCCGGTTTTGATTGAACGTCAGGATAATGTTCTGTTCTATTTACGGTTGGATGCTCGGGAATACAAAAGATTGAATGAAGTGACTTTGAACCTATTATCCCAAGAACTTTCAATGGTTGAAGCTGTGAAGTTATATTATGGTGGGACTGAAGCTTTGCAAGATCATTCCAAAAAGCGTTTTGCTCCTGTTACTTATGTTTCAGGCTTTGATGCCGGACAAACATTGTCGGCTAATCCATCTTATTCTGTGCTGTGTACCGAAGTGCGACAGCCTGCTTCCAGAATTACATTGAAATGCGATTACGATTTGTTTCCGGGAGTAAATTTCTTTTGGATTAGTTTGCAAATGAAGCCTGAAGCTTCTTTACAGACAAAAATCCAGTCCGAATTGCTTACTGTCAGATTGGACGGCGAAGAGGCTCCTGTGCAAGTTGTGTCTCCTCGGAATATAGTCCATCGCATGGGAGTCGGGGTTCGTCATGCCGGTGACGATGGTGTAGCAGCTTATCGTATACCGGGCCTCGTAACTACCAATGAAGGTACATTACTGGCTGTATATGATATCCGTCACAATAATTCTGTCGATTTGCAGGAACACATTGATATAGGTTTGAGTCGGAGTGTGGACGGTGGCCGTACTTGGGAAAAGATGCGGGTACCTTTGACTTTCAAGAATACGGGTGGACTTCCTTCTGCACAAAACGGAGTGGGCGATCCTTGTATTTTGTTTGACACAAAGACCAATACAGCTTGGATTGCAGCTCTGTGGACACATGGATGTGGCAATCAGCGCACATGGTGGAGTTCACATCAAGGTATGACTCCTGAGGAAACAGGACAGCTGGTACTGACCCGTAGTAAAGACGATGGTAAGACTTGGTCTGAACCAATCAATATAACAGCCCAAGTAAAAGATCCTTCTTGGTTTCTTTTATTGCAAGGTCCTGGTCGTGGTATTACGATGGATGATGGAACATTGGTGATTCCCATTCAATTTATAGACTCTACACGTGTGCCTAATGCCGGGATTATGTATAGTAAAAATCAAGGTGAGACGTGGAAGATTGATAATTTAGCGCGTACTAATACGACTGAAGCCCAAGTGGTCGAAATAGAACCTGGGGTATTAATGTTGAATATGCGTGACAATCGTGGAGGTAGCCGTGCAGTAGCGACATCATCCGATTTGGGAAAGACATGGATTGAGCATGCTTCTTCCCGCAAAGCTTTGCAGGAACCTGTTTGCATGGCCAGCTTGTTGCGTATCCCGGCTGCCGACAATGTGTTGAACAAAAATCTTTTGGTGTTCTCTAACCCTGATACAACTAAAGGACGACACCATATCACGATTAAAGTAAGCTTGGATGGTGGAAATACCTGGCCGCCAAAATATCAATTGATGCTGGACGAAGATGAGGGATGGGGATATAGTTGTCTGACCTTGATAGATCGTGAAACTATCGGTATCCTTTATGAAAGTAGCGTGGCTCACATGACATTTCAGGCTGTGAAATTGCAGGATTTGGTTAATTGACCGGATTTTCATAGGCAAGGGGGCTGCTATCTGCTGTTTACGGAACAATGATGTATGTGACCGGAGACAATCAACTCTGTCCACAGAGCTACTAAGATATGATATCGTTTTGAGGAAATGATATATTGGTATATGACTGACTGGTAAGGATTAGCAGAATTATGTATGATGTTCAAGGAATGGCGAGGGTAGGCGGCATATTGTTAGAACATAATCCTCTGTTATATTATGGTATGCAGTGAGTTGAAGTCTGGAAAATTGTTCACCACAAATTACCTTATTTTCTTTAAGTAATCTGATGAATAAATGATAGGGTTCTAGCATAAAATATGTTATATGGCATTTTTTATAAAATAGTTTATGACTTTTTGTGCATAATCTAAAAACAACTTCTATATTTGCAAAATAAGGACGAAATACGGAGCATATAATAAATTTATATTTAAACATAAGGTGATTTATTATATTGTTTCTGCTATTTTAACTTTGTTATTCTTGATGTGTCAATGAATTTTATGTGGTTAGTGGTCAAAAAAGGGCATAGAGAGAAAGCGAGATATCTTTGTGACAAAAAAGACGGCAAAGATGTACAGCAGC
>NZ_CANRPM010000083.1 GCF_947632445.1 uncultured Bacteroides sp.
TTTTTATGCAAAGATAGTCATTTTTAGTGGTCTTGCTTGGTATTCTCTACCTTCTTTTTGAGGTTCTGAATGAACCACCCTATATTATCCTGTGGTCTGAATCCTTGCTTTGCTATGTATTGAAATGTTTCCTCCAGTTCTTGGATTGTGTCGTTTTGGAATATCCGTTGAAGCTCCTCGATAGTCTTTGCATTCCCTTTCAGTTGGAAATCCTTGAAGCCCATTTTCTTCTTGAACCATTCCTTCACTTCTGCCTGATATGCCGCCAACGGATATTGTGAACAAGTAAAATTGGATATTTCTTTAAAAAATTATTCCACAATTGTATTTTAATAGCGTAATATCTTCTACATTGAATATATTTACTATTTTATTATTTTCCACTTTAATTTCAATCAATTCTCTAATAAGCCCACCCCAATCAGACCAGTAGCAGCATGTTATATAATATATATCATTATACTTAATTATTTCAGGTGTTATTTTTTCAAGTTGATTAGAAATTGTTGCAATTAAATTTGAACTTTCTTCAGGACGTTCAAATTTAATATTTTCTATGTCTTTACTTGTGAAAATATAAGTCCGTCTGTTATATCCCCCATGCCAATGATACGGAAGCGCATGCCATAGAGTTCTAAGAAGATAAGCCTGCCATACTGCCATTGGATCATCTTTTACGTTGATATACTTCCATATTTCAAAATCTTTTACATTGTCTTTGATTACCATTAAACTACTATTATCTCCTAAACCGCTTTGTTTACATATATCTACATCTAGGACCCAACCGGGTTGAAGAGTTAGACCTTTTAAACATGATAATAATTTGTCATACTTCTCATCTTCTGCTAAAGTGAAAAGAGTAGATGCAATGTTGGCATAATCATGTGTATATTTGATTTTGTTTTGACCTATGGCAGAATGATAATTATGTAGAGCGAGTAGTCTTTTCTTTTTCTCTTTTTCTTTTTCTGCGTTGATTTTTTTTATTTTTTTATATTCCACAAGTCTATCTATCAATAATCCCAAAGGTATAATTAACACAACAAGAGGAGCAAAGGCTATTATTGCTATTAATGCATATACTAGTAATCTTTTTTCCTTTTTTGAAGGTGGATCGAAAGAGAAAGTTCTGTTCTTAAATCTTAAAACGGCAAATATTAGTAGAAATACAAGCCATGTGATACCATATATAGTGAGTACTAATTTCATATTGACATATTTATTTAGTTCTATTTGAATTATAGCTTTCTGTTGAATATTCACAGTTACGATGCTACACAAAGCCTTAAATAAAAATAAATATAAGTAGAAAAAACAAGCCTATAATTAAAAAAATTTGGTCATATATAATCAATTTATTAGATTGAATTCTTGTTTTATTCTTATAACTATGTAATAATATATAAAGGGAAATATATATTACTATAATATCAATCAAAATTTTCCAATACCAATTAAAATCAAAAAGTGAACCAATTATATTTGTAAAAAAGTTAGTCGTAAAAAAAAGAAATACAAACCAATACCACCGATGTTTGGCAATAAATATCCAAACTTTTCCAAAAGCCGCCCATAAGAATATAAAATTAAAAATACCAAAAAAACGTTTCATGTTAATTGGTTTACTCATCCAAAAGGGGATTCTATCATCCTCAAGTAGCAAACTTATGCTAAAGCCTGTTTTAAGGAAATAAAAAAATAAAATTAACACAAATGTCAGAGAGAAAAAAGAAAGAAATGAAATAATAAGTTCTTTTTGGTCTTTTGACATTTTATAACTTGCTAGTATGCCTACTAGTATACTTAACAATAAAATAGTCCATAGCGTTGTTTGATAGTAACTAATTATCCAAAGTATTGATATTGGTATTCCCCATAATGTAATTCTGCCTAATTTCGCTAATAGTCCATCGTTTGAACCCCAAAAATAAAAACTTGTAATACTGAATGTCAAAATTATAATAATCATCCAATCCATTAACTGTTCTCTAACTATACTTATACTAACCATAGCTTTATTTTGATTTGTGAGAACGCGTGAACAACTGAACATATGGCTTTCCGTAGTACTTTTCAAGGTACAAAATAGACATGTCAAAACTTATGGCAAACATACTTCTTCTTTTTGTGGTTTAAACAAATCTTCCTGCCCGAAAAACACATTTTTATCCTCTGTTTCGGCAGATATAACGATTCCAACAAATGGGTTGTTTTCAACCTTTATCACTGTCCCGCTTATCCAATTTGGTAACTTGGTAAGGTCGGGAGAAATTAAAACTTTATCTCCTGTTTTCATATAGCTATAATTTTTTTTCAAAGATACTTCTTTTCTCTGGTATTTTCAGATTCAAATGTTTTTTTGTGTTTTTAGGCGTTTTCTTCCGTTTGGCATGGAATTGGTTGCTTTTCGGGAAAAAGTGGCGGAAATCGAAAAGAAAGCCCGTTCTTGCTAAAAAAAACAACCAAACGGCAGCCTCTCTCTGTGGAGTGCTGCTCTTCTCCTGTCGGGTCTTGAAATCTGATTTTTTATTTGTATCTTTGTCTATGAATTAAGTTTTTTTTGAGTGTGCTCCTGTTGTGAAGCAATCAAGCATATTCTGTTTGTATTAGAAGCCTGAGGTAGCGACCTTGGGCTTCTGTCATTTTTGGCAGTTCTGCCGTTTATTTTTCCATCGGGGTAGCCTAAGCCCCTCCAAGATTGCAAACTGGAGGAAGTAGCCGAACGGATGGCAAGCCCCACCTTTCGGATAATTGATACTATCGAAAATTAGCGAGTATTTAAATATATATTTTTTAAAATATCTGTATATATATTGGCGTTGAATCTGTTTTTTGTCCTGCGGAATCTAATAGCAAGATGTGTTTTTGTACGTACAAGAACCTATCTTGCCTGATAAATCAGGAGTTTAGCCCCCTCGCAACTCGGTGTCAAGGCGAACGGAAAACAACGATAGGGGAAAGAAAAAACCTCAAGAAATCTACTTGAGGTTTAAAGACACAAATCCAATCAATCCACGTTTCACAACGCGATGGCATCAAGAATAGAAATCAAAACAGTTCGACAAAGATAGGGACTTTTTCGACCAACGGAAAAGCCTCGCAGAGCCCACAACTTAGGAGCGCAGCGGAGAAGTTATAGTGGGCTATAACTAGCACGCTAATTTTTCTTTCCCTACTGTTCTTCGTTCTTCAGTTGAAAGGCTTTGGATGGCTTGAAAGCCGGGATATTATGAGCCGGAATAATTATGCTCGTGTTTCGGTTTATGTTACGTCCAACTTTCTTGGCTTTGTGTTTGACATAGAAGCTGCCGAATCCCCGGAGATACACGTTCTCACCGTCTGACAGCGTTTCTTTAATAGTGTTCATTAGACACTCAATCACCGGCAAAACTTCTTTCGGGTTGGCTCCCGTCTCTTTCGCAATCTTAGCAACCAATTCTGCTTTTGTCATAGTTCTTTTTTATGCAAAGATAGTCATTTTTAGTGGTCTTGCTTGGTATTCTCTACCTTCTTTTTGAGGTTCTGAATGAACCAACCAATATTATCTTGTGGTCTAAATCCTTGCTTGGAAATGTATTGAAATGTTTCCTCCAGTTCTTGGATTGTGTCGTTTTGGAATATCCGTTGAAACTCCTCGATGGTCTTTGCATTCCCTTTTAGTTGGACGGTTGTGAAGCCCAACTTATGTTTCAGCCATGACCTTACTTCTGGTCGATACGTTGCCAATGGATATTGCGAAAGCAAGCCTTTCTTTTCTTCGTCCACCGCTGCTGTTCTGCCGATAATCTTGTAGAAGTGGAACGTGAAACTTTTTATTTTCGTGCCGACCTTGTTGCACTCATAGTTGAATGATATGGGAGACACCGCATCCAATTCTTTCTTGGCGACATCTATGATGCAGCGTCTAATGGATTCCATTCTTGGGTATTTATCTTGGCAGCGAAACATTTCTCTAAATTCTTCCACTGAAATTTTACAATACATTTTGTCCTCCCATTGTTTGGCGAACTCGAAGAAGCGCATCGAGTAGGCTGATTTCAGCTCCATGGCCGTGACCAAATCAAGTTTCGTAAATCCTTTGGTAAAGTCTAAGGCGGACTGCCATACGAATTTATGTACCACGAAAGATATTGTCCCCTCTCCCTTATTTTGGTCGGCGGAATTTAAGATGCCTCCGAAAGAAAAACACCCTTTCCCTCGAAAGCTGATTCGTTTATCCACAAGGGATTTGAATGCATCAACAACATCCTCATAATCCTTCCCGCTAGCATCCATGCGCTGCTCCTGCTTCATGAAGTCCGTGATTTGCATGGTGAATGATACGTGGTTGTTGGCTACATACTCTCCATCATGTTCCTTGAACCATTCCTTATTCGCCATCCGATATTCGTATGCCTTTTCCGCTACACGATATAGAATTCTTTTTTCTTGTGCCGTGTAGTCATATCGTGCAGTCGTGAAGTAGTTACTTTGCTGCAACAATTGATTATCTACTTTTACTGGTCGTGCCATACTTTCGATTATTGGTTTCAGTTGCAAATATAGCTAAAATACCTTAATAGCAAATAACACCTTTATTTTTTTGCTACATACGTGGTTTTTGTTGCTATTTCATTTTTTTTTTGGCGTGGTTTTTATTGCTATTTGGCGTGGTTTTTGTTGCTATTTCGTTCGTTTTTTTACCTTATAATTTATTGATAATAAAATATTTGCAAGCAAAAAATAAAAACATACAAGGTTAATACAAGATAATAGCCTTGGACAAGGTTACGGATTTTACAGAGTTTGACATCCATACCTCCCTGAATTTTCGACATCGTGGAGAGAAAAAAACAATAGGGAAAAGAATAGGTTAAGGGTAAAGCCAAGCGCAGCGAAATAGGGAAGATTTTTTGCGCGTTAAAATGTGTATAGTTTTGTTTATTTATGTTTTTATGTTTTTGCGTTTACTATAGTTTGTTATATATTTACTATCAGAAGTATTTAAAATGATAGTGATATGGAATCAGCAATTAAGAAACAAACTGCATTTAGATTTGACAGCGATCTTTTAGATATGCTGAAAAGCGCAGCCAAACGTGAGCGTAGAAGCCTAAACAATTACGTAGAGTGTCTTTTGATGGATATCATGTACACAGAACCGAACGAGGAAACGAAGGCTGCCATAGAGGAAGCACGTTTGGGAAAGAGTGCCGGTACGATAGATACGAGTAGTTTTGAAGCCTTTATGAAATCACTGAACGAAATAGAATGAAAACAATTCATTATAGTACAAAGGCAAAGAAAGACTTGAAGAAGTATCGAAATGACATTCAGCTAATGGAAGCCTTGTTTGAGGTTTTAGGCAAGTTGGAAAAAGATGAAGCCATTCCAAGCAAGTACAAGCCTCATGCGTTGATTGGTAATTACAAGAACTGTATGGAATGTCATGTAGGCAACGATTTTCTCTTAATCTGGATTGATGCGGCATCAGACATGGTTGAAATTGTCAGGCTCGGCAGTCATTCCGAGCTTTTCGGCAAGAACAAGAAAAGATGACTTCGTATCTTTCGTTCAGCCAAAAGTTTGCACCCTCATTTTTAGAGATATACATACCAAGCAAGTCCTTGCGCCCTTCCTTGTCTATAGCCAAGACATTGTAAATTGCACGGCTGACGGCACAACCTCTGTCATCCATTACCTTGTAATGAATAGCGTCAAGCCAGACTATCGGATAAACCGGATCCAGGCCCCGGGAACGCCATGCTTTTATTTCCGGAAGTACACGGTCGGTGATGGAACTGATTGTATCGGCAGATACACGGTTGCCGAGGTTCTCTTCCATCCAGTCGCTTATCTCACGTGTACTGTTACCCAAGGCATAAAGTCCGATAATACGGTCTGCAACACCCTCGGCAAGGACGGTCTCACGCTTCTTTATAAACTGCGGATCGAACGTGGCATTGCGGTCACGAGGCGTGGATACGGTTACTTCACCCATGGAAGTCTGTACCTGCTTCTGCATCTTCCCATTACGACGATTGCCACTCATGCGCTCTTCATCGGAGAGATGGGCATCCATCTCTCCCTCAAGGGCAGCATTTAAAATACTCTCCAATAATGGAGCAAACGCTCCATCCTTTCCCAACAAGGGCTTACCAGCTTTTAGCTGTTCGATGGCCTTGTTTTTGATACTTTCAAAATCAAATTCTTCGCTCATAAATAAACTGTGTTAGCAAAGTTAATATTTTATTTGTTCCCTTCGCTGACACAGTTCAATTTACGGCCTCTCGACTGCCACACATTCACCGTAAACCCCTCCCCCTTGTGTATTGCGCATCTTCCGCGCGCACACACCGCAGGGGAGGAGTATTCCGTTGACTGCTCAGCCAATTGTTAGCAAGAAGTGTCCTAGTCGGACATTCTTGCCTTCCTCGCTTTGCTCGAAAGGATTTAGGGTTTTGCCATAAGCCCTCGCAGAGCCCACAACTTTGGAGCGCAGCAGAGAAGTTATAGTGGGCTATAACTAGCACGCTAATTTTTCTTTCCCTACTGTTCTTCGTTCTTCAGTTGAAAGGCTTTGGATGGCTTGAAAGCCGGGATATTATGAGCCGGAATAATTATGCTCGTGTTTCGGTTTATGTTACGTCCAACTTTCTTGGCTTTGTGTTTGACATAGAAGCTGCCGAATCCCCGGAGATACACGTTCTCACCGTCTGACAGCGTTTCTTTAATAGTGTTCATTAGACACTCAATCACCGGCAAAACTTCTTTCGGGTTGGCTCCCGTCTCTTTCGCAATCTTAGCAACCAATTCTGCTTTTGTCATAGTTCTTTTTTATGCAAAGATAGTCATTTTTAGTGGTCTTGCTTGGTATTCTCTACCTTCTTTTTGAGGTTCTGAATGAACCACCCTATATTATCCTGTGGTCTGAATCCTTGCTTTGCTATGTATTGAAATGTTTCCTCCAGTTCTTGGATTGTGTCGTTTTGGAATATCCGTTGAAGCTCCTCGATAGTCTTTGCATTCCCTTTCAGTTGGAAATCCTTGAAGCCCATTTTCTTCTTGAACCATTCCTTCACTTCTGCCTGATATGCCGCCAACGGATATTGTGAACAAGTAAAATTGGATATTTCTTTAAAAAATTATTCCACAATTGTATTTTAATAGCGTAATATCTTCTACATTGAATATATTTACTATTTTATTATTTTCCACTTTAATTTCAATCAATTCTCTAATAAGCCCACCCCAATCAGACCAGTAGCAGCATGTTATATAATATATATCATTATACTTAATTATTTCAGGTGTTATTTTTTCAAGTTGATTAGAAATTGTTGCAATTAAATTTGAACTTTCTTCAGGACGTTCAAATTTAATATTTTCTATGTCTTTACTTGTGAAAATATAAGTCCGTCTGTTATATCCCCCATGCCAATGATACGGAAGCGCATGCCATAGAGTTCTAAGAAGATAAGCCTGCCATACTGCCATTGGATCATCTTTTACGTTGATATACTTCCATATTTCAAAATCTTTTACATTGTCTTTGATTACCATTAAACTACTATTATCTCCTAAACCGCTTTGTTTACATATATCTACATCTAGGACCCAACCGGGTTGAAGAGTTAGACCTTTTAAACATGATAATAATTTGTCATACTTCTCATCTTCTGCTAAAGTGAAAAGAGTAGATGCAATGTTGGCATAATCATGTGTATATTTGATTTTGTTTTGACCTATGGCAGAATGATAATTATGTAGAGCGAGTAGTCTTTTCTTTTTCTCTTTTTCTTTTTCTGCGTTGATTTTTTTTATTTTTTTATATTCCACAAGTCTATCTATCAATAATCCCAAAGGTATAATTAACACAACAAGAGGAGCAAAGGCTATTATTGCTATTAATGCATATACTAGTAATCTTTTTTCCTTTTTTGAAGGTGGATCGAAAGAGAAAGTTCTGTTCTTAAATCTTAAAACGGCAAATATTAGTAGAAATACAAGCCATGTGATACCATATATAGTGAGTACTAATTTCATATTGACATATTTATTTAGTTCTATTTGAATTATAGCTTTCTGTTGAATATTCACAGTTACGATGCTACACAAAGCCTTAAATAAAAATAAATATAAGTAGAAAAAACAAGCCTATAATTAAAAAAATTTGGTCATATATAATCAATTTATTAGATTGAATTCTTGTTTTATTCTTATAACTATGTAATAATATATAAAGGGAAATATATATTACTATAATATCAATCAAAATTTTCCAATACCAATTAAAATCAAAAAGTGAACCAATTATATTTGTAAAAAAGTTAGTCGTAAAAAAAAGAAATACAAACCAATACCACCGATGTTTGGCAATAAATATCCAAACTTTTCCAAAAGCCGCCCATAAGAATATAAAATTAAAAATACCAAAAAAACGTTTCATGTTAATTGGTTTACTCATCCAAAAGGGGATTCTATCATCCTCAAGTAGCAAACTTATGCTAAAGCCTGTTTTAAGGAAATAAAAAAATAAAATTAACACAAATGTCAGAGAGAAAAAAGAAAGAAATGAAATAATAAGTTCTTTTTGGTCTTTTGACATTTTATAACTTGCTAGTATGCCTACTAGTATACTTAACAATAAAATAGTCCATAGCGTTGTTTGATAGTAACTAATTATCCAAAGTATTGATATTGGTATTCCCCATAATGTAATTCTGCCTAATTTCGCTAATAGTCCATCGTTTGAACCCCAAAAATAAAAACTTGTAATACTGAATGTCAAAATTATAATAATCATCCAATCCATTAACTGTTCTCTAACTATACTTATACTAACCATAGCTTTATTTTGATTTGTGAGAACGCGTGAACAACTGAACATATGGCTTTCCGTAGTACTTTTCAAGGTACAAAATAGACATGTCAAAACTTATGGCAAACATACTTCTTCTTTTTGTGGTTTAAACAAATCTTCCTGCCCGAAAAACACATTTTTATCCTCTGTTTCGGCAGATATAACGATTCCAACAAATGGGTTGTTTTCAACCTTTATCACTGTCCCGCTTATCCAATTTGGTAACTTGGTAAGGTCGGGAGAAATTAAAACTTTATCTCCTGTTTTCATATAGCTATAATTTTTTTTCAAAGATACTTCTTTTCTCTGGTATTTTCAGATTCAAATGTTTTTTTGTGTTTTTAGGCGTTTTCTTCCGTTTGGCATGGAATTGGTTGCTTTTCGGGAAAAAGTGGCGGAAATCGAAAAGAAAGCCCGTTCTTGCTAAAAAAAACAACCAAACGGCAGCCTCTCTCTGTGGAGTGCTGCTCTTCTCCTGTCGGGTCTTGAAATCTGATTTTTTATTTGTATCTTTGTCTATGAATTAAGTTTTTTTTGAGTGTGCTCCTGTTGTGAAGCAATCAAGCATATTCTGTTTGTATTAGAAGCCTGAGGTAGCGACCTTGGGCTTCTGTCATTTTTGGCAGTTCTGCCGTTTATTTTTCCATCGGGGTAGCCTAAGCCCCTCCAAGATTGCAAACTGGAGGAAGTAGCCGAACGGATGGCAAGCCCCACCTTTCGGATAATTGATACTATCGAAAATTAGCGAGTATTTAAATATATATTTTTTAAAATATCTGTATATATATTGGCGTTGAATCTGTTTTTTGTCCTGCGGAATCTAATAGCAAGATGTGTTTTTGTACGTACAAGAACCTATCTTGCCTGATAAATCAGGAGTTTAGCCCCCTCGCAACTCGGTGTCAAGGCGAACGGAAAACAACGATAGGGGAAAGAAAAAACCTCAAGAAATCTACTTGAGGTTTAAAGACACAAATCCAATCAATCCACGTTTCACAACGCGATGGCATCAAGAATAGAAATCAAAACAGTTCGACAAAGATAGGGACTTTTTCGACCAACGGAAAAGCCTCGCAGAGCCCACAACTTAGGAGCGCAGCGGAGAAGTTATAGTGGGCTATAACTAGCACGCTAATTTTTCTTTCCCTACTGTTCTTCGTTCTTCAGTTGAAAGGCTT
>NZ_CANRPM010000084.1 GCF_947632445.1 uncultured Bacteroides sp.
TCATGAAACGTCATCAACGCATCGCACCTCTGTTCTCTGACGATTTTTGGGTGACACGTTGACGAAGTCAGGAAAAAATAAGGAAGAATTGGTGTTATATTTCGCTGTTATTCATCATCTTCATCGAGATAAGTCCAATCCTTAGTAGCATATTCCTCTTCAAACTCCTCCAAGTCTTCCTTGATACGTTCACGGAAGCACTCTTCGCTATCATCACCACTCATCATCCAATCAACCCGTTCAGCATATATTTCTGCTATACGAATTTGCCGATAGGCTTCCTTCATAACATTTATCGTCTCGTCAGACAGATTCAAGACATCAGCGTTATACGGATAGCGGTCATAAGAACGATGGTGAATTGAGTATAATACCGGAATCTGTTCTCCGTCAGGAGTGTCGGACATATATCGCTTTGTTGATTGGTATACTACGCCATCATCAAAGAATCGTCGGTTTGCGTATTTTGCTTTGCCTTGACAATGGTTTTATCTCTCAGAAGAAAAGATTCTGCGTCTTCATAGCTCCCAAAACTCATGAAATCTTTATAATTATGATATGAGCCAAAAGCTATCTTTCTCGTAAATAGTCCAAAAGTCCTCCTGAATTTTCTCAGGTTTAGGTTTCAATGCCCTCGCAATATCGCGCTCAATAGTATCAGCAATCTCACGCATTGCGTATGTGCTCCTATCAAAATATCCTCCACTCATGGTTATTTCCTCCTTATTCTGATTGAACTAAGATATTAAATACTAACATATTGCTTGCATCTTCCATCCAGTACTTCTGAGAACATTTCGATTTCCCTTTTGGATATGCCTTGACGAACAGCAATTTCTCGCCATCCTTTTACAGCTTCAATCACCTCCGAAATAATCTTTTCTGCTGTTTTACAGTTTAGCATATAGTCTTCGCAAGCATCCAACAAAATACTCAACTCTGCTTTGTTAGAAGTTGGTGAAACAAGCAAACTTTGATACTCATTCAACGTGGGGTTCATGTCATATGCAGGACACAGTGTCCATCCTTTTGCAGTCAAAAGGAAACCATGATTGCGGAAATGGTCGTCACTATTGCCTATGCATATATTGAAAGCCACACGACGGTATAGTTCCTGTAGGTTTCGTTCAACATCGGTACAGCTCTGAATAATAAAGTCGACTATATCCAGATAACCATGCCCGGTAGTTGCATTGTCACCATCACTCAGCCCCAATAAAGTCATGGCAGATGCAAAATGAATACGTTTGCTATCATTAGTTCTATCGAAGCGTTGTGACAGCAATGTATGATATTTCTCTCCTGTTGCCAACACTTTTGTTTTTGCAGCGTTTATCCCTGCTTTTGTGGCAAGCAAATGACTGAAATACTCCCAAAGTCCAACATCATAGTCATCCTTGCGCGATGGAAACTTGGCCACATAAAGAACCTTATCTGTATCTACAACATTGGCTTTAGGCCTTGCACCTCCTAATGACGTTCCCGGTTGCACAAGTTGTGCAATCCATTTCCTATCAGGGAGCATATTGTTTTCTTCACATTTCTCTATCTCGGCACTGGCTGCAATCAGTTCCCGAATATCCGTCAAAGGTGGAATTTTCAATGATTCACTCACATTGATAAATTCGCCATCAAGGTCTTCCTTAAAACGGAATCCACCCATTCGGGAGAAATCATCGATACCAGTCAAGAAATCGAAGGATGACAATCTCCGTACTGGTCGTTTTTCTTCCGCAGCTGCAATTTGCTCACGACGCAACAACAAAGTACGTCCCCAACGATCTGGCAAAGCATCCGAAAAGCATCCGAATATATCCTTGTCCGGTTGTGTATATTGTTGTCCCGGGTAATTATTCAGGTCGTCACTCAAAAACAGATCGCTGTGCTGCCTTAACCATTCATTATTGAACGTAAAACTATAGCTGTCCGTACCACGAAGAGACTCATAGCCTAGTTCGCCAATGAGTTCCATTTCTTTGAGCCAATCGAAATCGGCATATACATACAACTTTTTCATAGATTATTCTTTCTTGGATGCACGTTCTCTTGTTTTCAAACTCAAATCTTGCAAAGCTTTTCCCATTTTATCTTCTTTGGCAAGCAATAGAATATCGTCGTCAAGTTGCAATGCGTACAAAACACGTAGATAGATCCCTATTGCAACAGTAGGAATTCCTTTTTCTATTCTGGACACAGTAAGCGGTGAACAGGTGGCGCGTTCAGCCACCTGAGCCACACTCAGGTTTCTGCGCAATCGAGCCAACTTAATCTGCTCGCCTACAATCTGCATCTTCTGCTCCAATTTTCGGGGAAGTTTGGTTCCCATTGTATTCTTTGCCATTACTACATCAATTTAAGGTGTAAAGCGACTATGTCGATGACTTCACTACAATCAACTTGTCATATAAGATACAAAGATAATACTTTTTATTTATTTAATGATGTATTACACACAGAAAAATGCACGTCTTGGCATAATTAACCATATACATAATCTATTTTGAGCAAAAACTTCCAAAAACTAAATGCTATAATGTTGTTTGTAAGCACCATATACACCTATCAACAAATAATATGTTATTCGTTACAAACGATGCAAATTGTTTATCATACACTCATCATATCAAAGAACTATTTTGCTTGCCAAAAGAAAAAGATAAGACTCCACGCTTAACTTGACTTTAATGACCGATAATATACACGGGCAATAAAGTTAAGTCAAGCAAAGGGAAGAAAAGGCTTCAACCGCTTTTTACTCTTTTGGTCAGCAAACATTATCCATGAGAATATCTTGCATTTAGTTGACACTATAGGCGAAAACATCACGGAATTTTGTACCTTTGTAGCCGGATAGAAGATAGGTGAACTTCATTGAGGATGCAAAATTTCCTCATGGTTCTGATTCATTGAGAAAAGAGTGTAAAACAGCCTCAAAAACAAGTCCAGGAGGCTCAAAAACAACTTTTCTACCGATTAAATTGCAATAATCTATCATTCAAGCAGCTATGTATGCTTGCTCGGGAAATGGTTCAGTACGGAAGTCTTGAAGTGGTAGCCGTCCTTGAAAGCGGCATTGAGCATGGCGGAAAGTGAGGCAAGATGCTTGTTTACTTCTTCATGTAGCCGAGCTCCTCCTGATACTGCACATACTTGTCAATGAGCTGCTCGTCTATGTCTTCCCAGTTGAAGGGGTGTGTCTTGGCGAACGCTTCAAGGACCGTATGCGACACCTTATATGCGTGCAGCGTACCTTTCTTGTAGTTGTTGCCCTTGCGCTTGATGTCACCGTTTTCCGTACTCTTTATATTATACGCTTCCTTATATACTCCAGTACATTCGGCCTGTGGGCTTCCTGCAAGCCCCTGACGAGTTCCGCATTGATTTCAGCCTGTTCCTTCTTCTTTGCTATGATGGTGGTGCGGCTGATTTCGGACGGGTTGACCGTCTTCACCATCTCATACACCTCCAGTATGTCCTTCCTTGTCTGCGCTTCTTCCGGCAAAGCCATCGCTATAGCCGAGATTGAAGCGACGAAAGCCTCTATCTCCTTTTTCTTTCAGAGGAGCGATTCGCGAAGGGTTATGTTCAGTTTGCCACGGGACGGTATCTTTATTGAGCCGTCAACGAAATGAGGCGGGCTTACCGAAACGGGAGACTTGAACTGGGGGCGGTTGGTGCGCGTTATGTCGAGCCGGACAAGTATGCGGCACTCGCCTTGGCAGTCGCTTTTCTTTGCAATGGCGAGGGATGCTTTGGGCATGGCATCTATTTTTAGAGAGTTTGTTAATGATCCAATTGTTCTACAAAGATACAAAAATAATGTCACAAATAATGTCACATAACTGATATTTTATAAAACATTAATAAAACCTCCCAAAATTGCTATACGTTTGTAATATGCTATATATTAATCTTTTATATTTCAATGTTTTCCTTTATTATGATTTTGTTTTCTTCAATATTGGGTATTAGGCTCCCCGATACTAGAATTATCTGGCACATGGGCAAGTCCAGTGCACCGAAGGCTTGAAAAGATGTTAATCATATATAGCTAACTTGTCAGTACGGTAAGTACCATTATTGAACACGATTTTCTTGACCATCTCATTTAGCCTGTCGGCAACGCGGTCGCCATAATGCTCTCGGATCTGTTGCGGTGTGAGGTTGGTCGTAATAATGGTGAAAAGCTGCTCTTCGTAACGCATTGTCAGCAGGTCAATGACAGGTGTATAGACGTTGCCATAGTCCAACACCTCTGACGGTTCTGTGCCAAGGTCATCGATGCCGAGCATATCAACACTGACGATTTTACGGTATGCCTCATAGTTGTTCTTGCAGAGGTACGCAATGTACTTTGCATCAACAATTCGGATTCCATACGTGCCTTCGTTGTATGGTTTGGGAATATGCAGTGTGTTCAGCAATTGTTGGAATGCTTTAAGCATAGTGCTTTTACCATTTCCACATCCACCGCATAGCAGGACTCCGAAATAGGATGATGGTGAGGTAAGCCAAAGAGCCATATCATGTATCTGCTTCTCTATATCTTTGTTAGAACAGAAGATACGATGACGATACTCAACCTCGGCCATACATGCCGCCAACAGATAGTTGTAGGCCATTTCTTTTGTCATGTCGAGTCTAAAACGAGCCTTCGTAGTCCGACGACTTAAAAGGTGTTGCTTCAACCAATCTACGCTTGTCGTGATGTCCTTGTCTGTTACTTCCATTGTTGAATTTGTTGTTTACCGGCTGTTTTACCAGCCAATTTACGAAATGATTCTTGCAGTCATTCTTTTCTCTTTCTGATTGCCCAGTTGCTCTCAGGTACTGAAAGAATATACTGACTTTTTCCTTCACCATTTCTATACTTGCGTCCGTCATGCCTTTTGATAGTAAGTAGATGTTCATAATTAGTTTATATCATATAGATTTGTTACTTTTGCCTCATAAACTTCAAAGAAACACTTATGGGCAAAATCAAATCAATCATCTTAAAGGACTCCGAACGCTTGGCGTTGGAAAGGGGTTTCCGACAAGGGAACAGCCATTGCTTCCGCATGCGTTGCCGTGCCGTACAGCTCAAATCGTCAGGACTTTCAAGCAAGCAGGTAGGTTTGCAGACGGAGATGTCGCATGTATCCGTCAACTTTTGGGTGAAACGTTTCATGCAGGAAGGCATCAGCGGCCTGCAGACCCGCCCCGGTCGTGGGCGCAAGCCTATCATGGACTGTACGGACGAGGAAGTTGTCCGCAAAGCCATAGAACAGGACAGGCAAAGCGTCGGCAAGGCTCGCGAAGCTTGGCAGAAGGCCACGGGCAAAGAAGCGAGCGACCTGACATTCAAGCGTTTTTTATCAGCATTGGCGCAAGATATAAGCGAATAAGAAAACGCCCAAGGGGAGTACCCTCGCCGCAACTCTATGCGTATAAGACCGAGAAGTTGCAAGAACTTGAACACCTGAACATGGACGGCAAGATAGACCTTTATTACGCCGATGAAAGTCATGTATGCACCGAAGGATATGTGTCTTACGGGTGGCAATTCCGTGACGAAGACGTGTATGTCCCATCCGGGAAGTCACAAAGGGTCAACATCTTCGGCATAATTGACCGGAACAACCGCTATCATGGGTTCACCACGACTGAAAGCATTGACGCGTACAAGGTCGTTGAATACCTCGATGCCTTTTCCTTGAACATTAAGAAAGACACCTTCATCGTGCTTGACAATGCGAGCGTACATCGAAACAAGAAAGTACGGGAACTGAGGGCATTGTGGAAGAAACGTGGCCTTTTCCTCTTTTATCTTCCGCCGTATTCCCCGCACCTGAATCTTGCAGAAACCTTGTGGAGGATAATGAAAACCAAATGGATCAGACCGCAGGACTATGTAAGTAGCGATAACCTCTTTTACACTGTCAATAGGGCATTGGCGACTGTCGGGGATACCTTGGGAATTAAACTTAAACATAATGCTGCTTAATTTTGAGTAGTTACTTAGAAGTCGGAATACCGATTCTAGCCAATCTTGATCAGCAATAAACATTCTTTCCAAATCATCCAATTCCAAAACTTTTTTCACATGTGCGTTTGTTATTGAATTTTCTTTGTCTATTTCTTTGTCTTTTAAAGGTGACAACGACTCAGACAACTGCCCCGAGAATTGAGACGGCAACTTATCCGACAACTGGTCAGGTAACTCGCCCGACATCTGACCAGACAACCGCTCATTAGTTTCCGTTAGAGTGTAAAGAGGATTGTCGTTAATACCGGAACCAGGAGTAAAAGTTATAAGCCCCTTTCGTCTCACCCCCCCCCCTCACGTGCCTTCATCACATTTTGTTTGCTTGTATTGAGATAGACACTGACTATCGCGGTGGGACAACGTATTGGCATTCGCCACATCTGCGTGTTGGCTTTGTTAAGCAAGTAGAAGTATAACGCTGCTTCGCTGGTGGTAGAGCCTGAATCTTTTGTCATGCGCCAGAACCTTGCTACTAAATTAAACATGTTCATAGACTCACCTTTATTATTTTTTTAGCGTTAACATTCTTGGACTTGATAAGTTCATCAACAGCCTTCTTTGAATACAAGCTACGTCGTCCAAGTTTATAAGCAGTGATGTCACTATCTTTCTCCATACGCCAGAGTTTGGTGGTGGAAACATGTAGATGGTCACATACCTGGTCACGTGTGTAATACTCTTCTTCAAGTGGTACCTGTTCTACGGGCTTATGTCCGTTTAAGATCTCTTGTACTATTTCTGTTATGAAGGCTTTAAGCTCGCCATCCTGTAACATTATAAAATTTCCTGTCATATAGTTCTATGTTTTGATTCCTGCTGCAAAATTATTGAGATTGCGAAACATAAAACCTCGGCAAAAAATACTGCAATTTCTGCCGAAGTGATATTAACAAAAAAGGATAATATTTAACACTAGTCCTCAAAACATCCGGATAAAAACTAGAAATCCCCTCCGTTTTGCCATCATTCAAAACGAAAGGGAAATAAAAGTCGATTAATGGAAACTGCTACATCTGTAGCACTATTGAATAACGTCAGGTGACATTAGCATTCGGAAACGAACGACTATATTGCGCACGGGCTTCTCTGCTTGCTTTATCTGTTCCTCCATTATACTAATGTTATAGTCTTCTCGATTTGTCAAAGCATGATACAATGCCTCTGCATGATCATAGCCCATCTTAATCTCATACTGAGGAAACTTTTCTCTCAAAGCATTATGGTAACTGCGATAGGAATATTTGTCATTGAGCAGTTGGCATTTGCCCAAAGCCGCATAGATGTACGCAAAGATGGAATCTGTATCATTAAACTGTTTATCTTCTGCTATAATCCTGCCCATCTCCATGATTACCTGGTCACGATATTCTGGACATATCATTTCTTCAAGAAGCAGACAGGTGTCTCTGCGTCCTCTTCTGCCTTTCAAGTCCATAAGTATGGAAGCTACAATTCTTTTTGTAGCACCCTTCTCTATGTTCTTCCATTGACCTTTTGTATATCCTGCATTCTCAAAACTAGCATATACCAGACTTTGTATCGCCTCTCTTCCAAGTGTCTTTATAAAGCCAGGATTGCCATCACTCAAAAGATTTTTTGAAATGATCTCAACCGCCTTTGGGAAGCCGTTATCAAAAGCCAACCAGTAAAGGGTGCTATTAAAATGCGGATTGTTGCTCAGAATTTTCTGTCTGGTTGCCTCATTATTCAAAGATGAGTCCAGAATGCTACCCAGCTTGTCGTGGAATGACAAGTTTTCCGATGACACCATGTTTTTCGTGAATTCATCGGTACCAGGTACAAAGCATGATATTAGTGCCATCATATCCTTGACACCTCCAAGTGAGAATATGTCCATCAGACTATTGAATCCTTTTGTTGCAAAAGTCATGTCACCATCACAAGCCTTATCCACACTGTCAAGGAACTCTGCATACTTTTGGGGATGGTCATAATGCCAACGTCTTAGAGTCAGAAGGTTCAAATCTTTCTCAATAGTTGAAAGTTCTTCTTTTTCTTCCACCTCCTTTTGCTCCACTATACTCTCCACCATCTCCAGCATGTCCAACCTCCGTAATACATCTTTGCGTATCTCAATGCTTTGTAATGCCAGTTCCAGTCCATCATCAAAATACAAATAGCAACAAAGGGCATACAAAAAATCATTGTTTTCTGCTATGGCTTCTGTATAAAACTCATTAATGGTCATATTCTCCTCTTGCAGACACATAAAAACAGTCAAGACATTTATTAGTGATTCTGTGTCAACATCAAATGTCTTGGATATTTTTATTATGTCAGTTTCGGTAGCAAGTGCATGACACAACTCCTTGAACTCTGCATACTCTTCATGGTTATTTGCTAACCATGTAGATAAAACCTCCTTATCTACTGGAATTATTTCTGCATTTCCTTCTTCCATTATTATATATGAGATGTGTAGATTTGTATTGGTATTTGTAACCAAGAAATAATCTCAACTACTTACTTTTCCAACTGTTTTAACAGGAAGTCCTCAAGTGTTTTCTTGTCTAGCAACATGAAGCATGTAGGTTGATACAAAGAATTGATTGTCCATGCCGGCTAGAGCGTATTCCACCATCTTCTTGCCTTTTCGTGTACATAGAAGAATGCCAATAGGAGGATTGTCGCCAGGTTGCATCTCATGCTCCTTGTAATGAGAAACGTAGGCATTGAGCTGCCCAAGGCTCTGATGCGAGAACTCCTCGTCCTTCAGTTCTATAATTACGCCACAATGCAGGATTCTATTATAGAACACCAAGTCAGGGTAATAATACTCGTCATCAATGATAATGCGCTTCTGACGTGACTCAAAACAGAATCCTTTGCCCAGTTCAAGTAGAAAGTCTTGCAAATGACTGATGAGGGCATCTTCTAAATCATGTTCATCGACAATCTCTTGTGCTTTGAGTCCAAGGAACTTAAATGTGAATGGCTGGCGTATCTGTAATTCGTTATTGTCATGACCTTGTAAAGAAGGGAGCGAGAGCATCTTCTCTGGATTCGTACTGATACCTGCTCGCACATAGAGATTAGTGTTTATTTGGCGGCGCAGTTCGCGAACAGACCAAGTACACTTGATACATTCCTGCTCGTAGAAGTAACGAGCAAGAGGGTCATCAATGGTTAAAATCTCACGAATGTGGGAATAAGACAATGCAGAGATAAGTGTTTTCCCTGAGGTGACGAAAAGGTGCGACGCTGTCGCAGACACTGTTCACAATTTTGTGTAAATGGAAACAGGATTCAGTTGTAAGTTTCCTCTTATATCTGTATTCTGTTTTCAAAAATAAGCATAAATTGGTTCATAATCAATCCCCAGTTATGAATAGGCTGTGTCCATTTCTTTTCAATTTCCATCAGTGAGAGATACACGGTCTTCTTAACAGCTTCATCCGAAGGGAATGAAAGCTTTGATTTGGTGTACTTTCTGATTTTCCCGTTCAGGTTTTCAATTAGATTTGGGCTTATATACCAAAAAAGTTGATGAAAATTAGCTAAACTCGCTGTAAATCCTATCTTTAGGGGCAAAAAACAAAAAAGTGCAAAAA
>NZ_CANRPM010000085.1 GCF_947632445.1 uncultured Bacteroides sp.
GCTTTTGGTAATCAATCATTTGTATCGTTCTTGTCATATAATGCAGAGATAATTTTAATCTTGTAATAACACGTTGTCGAACTGACGGCAGAGGAGAAAGAGCAGGCGCACCGCAATGCCTTGAAACGTGCCGAAGACGAGGCGTATGCCCGTATGATGCAGCGGCAGTGCAGACATGCCGCCAAGCCGCAGGACACGGAAAGCCAAATGCAAAGTCTGTTCTGACCATGAAACCGAAAACATCCATACAGAAAGAAGTGGCACGGTTGAACGCACGACTGCCGCAAATCAGCGAAGCGCAGAAACGCTATGCATTCCGCCATTGTTTCGAGCCTATCGGACGGAGGAGCGCCGACGGGCGGATTGTCTGCACCGAGTGCGGGCAGTCATGGCAAGGCGGCGGGGCACTCTCCGAAACACTTTGCGGCGCCCGATGCCCCCACTGCGGCACGGAACTGAAAATCGAAAACACCCGTCGGCGCGTATTCCGCGAGACGGCCTATTACGGCATCATGACGACCCGCAAGGGGTATCAAGTCCTGCGGTTCTTCCTCGTCAAGGCGAACCGCAGGGTCGGGCAGCCCGCCGCCTATCATATATACGAGGTTGTCAGCCGATGGATCGCTCCCGACGGCAGGAACGTAACCCTTTCCCGGTCGCGCGGAATAGCCTTCCTATACTACGACTTGTGGATAGAAGACAGTCCGATGGAGGTGCGGCGCAGGAACCACCGCTCATACGACATCCTGCCCGCCTGCATCTATCCGCGTGTCCGTTACATTGCCGAATTGAAACGCAACGGATTTACGGGCGACTTCCACCGTATTCCGCCGTTCGACCTCTTTACGGCCATCCTCTCCATGCCGCCATACGAAACGTTGTTGAAAGCGGGTCAAATTCCGATGCTGCACTACATGCTGCAATCGTCGGCCTCCATTTCCGAGTATTGGGACGCACTCAAAATCTGCCTCCGCCACGGTTACATCATACCCGACGGAGCGGTATGGCGGGACTATATCGACACCCTGCGTTATTTGGGCAAAGACACCCGCAATGCCGCATACGTCTGCCCCGAGAACCTTGCGGACGCCCACGACCGTGCCGTTGCGAAACGCAAGGCACGGTGCGAGCGCGAGCGGTTGGAGGAGCAGCGGCGCACGGCGCTTGCCGCCGAGAGCCGCTACAGGGAACTCAAGGCGGGCTTTTTCGGCCTGTCCTTTACCGACGGAATCATCTCCGTGCGGGTATTGGAGAGTGTGCAGGAGTTTTTCGAAGAGGGCGAGGCGATGCACCACTGCGTATTCGGCAACGAATACTATCTGAAACCCGATTCGCTGGTTTTGTCGGCGACCCTTGACGGCAAACGCATCGAAACGGTGGAAGTAGCCCTCTCAAAACTCAACGTCGTGCAAAGTCGCGGAGCGTGCAATGCCGACACGGAATACCACGACCGCATCATCGCATTGGTAAACAGCAATATGCCGCTTATCCGCAAACGGATATACGCATAAAGGATACGAACCCATTCCATAACACGCAAAATCATCATACAATGGAAAAGAGTCTGAATACGGCCGGCATATCGACCTGCCGCACAGGAGAAGAAAAGTATGTATATTTCAATCTGCCACCTCATTTGCGCAGACGGGGCCGCTGCTGTCAGTACGACTACCGCACGGAGGACGGGGAGCTGTTCTCCTGCGTCGCCCCGACCCTCGACAAATGCCGCGAGAAACGCGACCGGTGGCTGCAGGACGGGGCAGGAAAAAGGCCCTGAACGGACACGGCGGGATCGGACAAACAAGGCGGCGGCGAATTTGCCGCCGCTACTTTCTTTCGGTGAGCAGACGGGCGGACAAAGAAAGTAGCAAAGAAACCGGTGTCCCAATCTGCGATAAACGCCGACGGCAGCACCGTCGGCGTTCTTCATGCGCATTTCCTATACAATCACACCACCTCCGCACATCGTTTGCGTGCGATTTCGGCGTATTGGGCATTCGGTTCAAAGGCAATGTACCTGCGTCCGAGACGTTTGGCGGCTACGGCAGTCGTCCCGGCCCCTGCGAAAGGGTCGAGGACGATGCCGTTTTCCGGCGAGCCTGCCCGGATGGGTATTTCCACCAACTTTTCGGGGAACATTGCATAGTGCCGTTCCTTGCTCCGGCTGATGGAGAGGCTCCACACGCATCTGCGGGTACGTCCTTCGGGATTGATCTTCATCATTCCTTTGGGTGTTCCGGCGATACGCTGGAATTCCGCACCTTTGCCGTTCGACGTCATCGGATAGCGGTATCGCGCTATCGAGCTTTTGGCATAAGGCTCGAACTGCCTGTTGAAAAGATAGCGGCGGTTTTTGACGAAGAAAAACATCTTTTCGTAGTCCACCGTAAAGCGGTCTTTGGCGGGGGAAGGTACGCAGGCTGGCTTGTGCCAGATGATTTCGTTGCGCAGAATCCACCCGTCGGCAATCATTTCCTCGGCGAAACGCCCCGGGATGTTGCACAGGGATTTTGCGGCGACACGATGCCGCCGCTTGTCCACTGTCGGTTCCGACAGGCAGCCGCCGTTTTTGCTGCGGGTGTATCCACGCGTCTTCTGCCGCACATTGTATTTGTAGGGCTTGCCGTACGAATCGGCGATATTGACCCACAGGGAGCCTGTGGCTTTCAGGACGCGGCGGCATTCACCGAAGAGGGCGAGGAGATGTGCGATGTACTCCTCGCGTGCCGGTTCATGCCCCAGTTCGCCATGCCAGCCGCCGCAGCGCGGACAATAGCCGAATGCATCCTCCTCATGGGGACACCGGCTGTCGGCCTCCCACCACAGCGGTTCCGTGCCGTAGTCGCGCATCTGCCAATAGGGAGGCGAGGTCACGATGCAGTCCACCTACTCGTCGGGCAGGGACGCCAGCCCCGTCCGCGCATCGGTGCAACAGATGCGGTTTGTCTCCAGACTACACATCGTCTTCCTCCTTTTCCGTCTTTTCGTTCGTAAATTGGAACGAGAGCTGGACACACTGCCCGAAGTTGTCCTCGACATAGACGTCGATGGACTGCTGGCCGGAGGATGCCGAAGTGTAATACAGCCGGAACTCCTCCTTGACAAGGGGATAGCGGTCGTTGGGCAGGAAAACCGTTCCGTCGTCCATGCGCAGGGAGCCTTTGCCGTCGGGCTGGAAATAGCGTATGGTGTAGCGCGTGTCCGCATAACGTCCTTCCCGGAGCAGGCAGCAGCGGATCTCCGCCGTTTCGCCCTCGGCGATATGTTTCTGTACAGGCATGGTTTCGACGGTAAAGGCATACGCCTGCCGTATTTCCACGCCGTCGTCGCAGGACGAGAATCCTGCCGCCACCGCCGCACATACGGCGATGGCCATTGTTCTGAATCTTCGTATTGTTTTCATGGGTATAGTCAGTTGATGATGAATTTCAGTCCTACTCCGTATTGGAAATGGAAATGGCCTGTGGTGCCGCCCCACAAGCACCGCTCGCGCAGGTTCACGAGCAGGGCTATGCGGTCGGCGAGGTACGCCTCCAGTCCGAGCGTCGCCGCCCCGCCGTAGATGAAGGCGTCGTCGTGTTGCAGCGTGGCGCCGTCCGCCAGAAGCCTGCGGCCCCAATTCACCGTTTCATACCCCACCAATGCGGAGCCGCCCATGTAGCAGAAGACTGTCTTCCGCGCATCCGCCAGAAACATATAGTGGAAGCCGCCCTCCGCCGTGAACTGCGCGGTCGGGATCCGCATCTGTTTGTAGGGGTTGTACTTGAGCAGATATTCGACGCCGAAAGACCATTTGTCGCCTCCCTTGGTATAGGAGGCGAGCGCCGCGCCGCACCAATATCCCGTATCGGCACGCCGGGCGTGCGTGTAAAAGCCGTCCGTCATGCCGACGGAGAGTTCGATGCCGCGCATCTTGGGCAGACACCGTTGCGCGTGCGCCGCCTCTGCGGCAAGCAGAAGGAGCGGCACGGCCAGTAAGCAGACACAGCGTTTCATCTTATCTTACCTTCAATTCGTCGATGACTTCCGCCCGCACCAAGTCGTCGTTCTCCACGACGAAGGACTGATGGCGCCCGCCGTTTTTCTCGTTGAGCTCCACGACGAGGCACTTGCCGTCGGGAAGCGTGAACTTCTGCATCGTGAAGACGGTGCGCTCGCTCTTGCACCCCGGCACGCAGGTTACATAGTTCTGCGCCCGCAGGGGCAGAATAATCTGTTCCTGTATGGCGGTGCGTCTGGCGACTTTCTTGTCCACGATTTTGAAGGTGATGTAGTCCACATCGAAAGGCACATGGGAGGCGTTGCGGATTTCCGTGTGGAAATAGAGCAGCCCGTTGTGGGTATAGATGCCTTTGAGCAGATACTGGATGCCGAAGCGCTTGCTGCCGATATGCCTGACCTGCCGCCGGTTCTGCTTGTATATGGACTTCATGATCAGCCGCACGAGCAGCGGGCTTTCCGCGCCGAGTTCCGACAGATAAACCTCCATGGCGTTGTTGGGACGGTTTACCGCTTCTCCGTCGTGCAGGAAATCGCACATCTCGATATTCAGCAGCAGCGGTTCGTCAGCGTATCTGACGTTGAACGTGTAGAAAGCGCCGTCCTCGGTGATGACCGACATGTTCGTTTCGCCCTGAAAGCTGCGCACGGCCGCTTTTACGCGGATGACGTTCTCTGCGCCGTCGGCTTTGCCGGCGATGAGGTCGGGAGACCCCAGGTCCACATAGCGCACCTCCGCCGGAAAAAGGATGTGAACGGTCTTCCCGTAGGTAACTTCGATGCCGTAAGGCGGAATCATGCGGTCGAAGGTAAGTTTTCGGGACAGCCCGTGATAGAGGTCTCCATCCTCCTGCCGGGGATAGATTTCGTGCCGCAGGACAGGCGGCGTGTGCGCTGCCGCGGAATCCGCCGGGTTCTGTTGTTGCGCGTGTGCCGCAACGGCGCCCAGCATGAGGGCGCCCATTAAGAAATACTTGTTCATCGTTTTGGATTTTAGCGTTGTTTTTAAGTTTTATAAATAGGATTCAGTCTTTGTCCACGCAGAGCATGACGCGGTATCCGGCTTTCAGATGCACCTTGACGGTGCGCACCTTTCTGGCGATATACTGCGAGGCACCCTGCAGGACGCCGCGTCCCAAATCGGAGGCGAGCTGCGCTCCGGCGTCCGTGGACAGGTTGATGCTGCTGCCGAGCGACGCCCCCATATTGGCGGCGACCTCTTTGGCGGCATTCATCTCCATACTGCCGGGGATGAATATCCCCTGCTGTCCGTCGGTATCGTACACCGAGAGCTTTACGGGCATGATGGTACCCTCGTGCTCTATCGAGGCGATGAGGATATCGAGCCTTTCACCCTGTATGCGTGCAACGCCCGCGAGGAGGCTGTTGCGCGGCACGAGGCGGTCCGCCACGGCCTGCCCGTCGGTTACGGTCTGCGCTCCGTAAATGCACGCGGCGATGGTGTTCTTCGCCTGCACCGTCGTGCCGCCTATGGCGGTCCGGAAGGCGTAGTTGCGCGGCTGTGCATGCGCGGCGAGGAACTCTTCGTCGCTTACGGGCTGTGCGAGCGCCGAAACGACCTGCGGCGCCACCTGCCTTACGGCAACGGCCGCACGGTCGTCGGCATGCGTACTTCCGGAAGCCTCCTCCGCGGCGTCGTCCGCCGTCGGACTGTCCGACGGCACCGTCCCGCCCTGCGTAGGAAGATAACGGGCCGCCAGCTCATAGGATTTTTCCATCAGCGCCATCTGGTCGTCGAGCGACGTTCCGGCCGGTTCCTGCTGTCGGGCGAGCTGCCGTTCCAGTTCCCCGATGCGCTCTTTCATCTCCTCCTTCTCCGCATCCTCTTCGGGCGCGGTGTAGAAATTGCCGAGCGTCCGGTTCAGATCCCGGTATGCGGCGGCCGAGGCATGGATCTCCTGCCGCGTGCCGTACTTCCTTTCGTATTGCTGCGGTTCTCCGGCTGCGGGATTCAGCAAGTCATACTCCTCCGTTTCCGGTTCCGCCGGGTCCCCGGCATCGAACAGGTCGCCCAAATCCCGCATGGACCTTTCGCGCTCCTGCCGCCGCTGTTCCATGCCCGCCAGTTCATAGACCTTCTGCTTGTCGCCGATAATGCCCGCATCGTCGGGCGCAGGCATTTCAAGGTTGAAGCCGTCTTCGAGGCCCTGCTTGTCGCGCTCCGCCGATGAGGGCTTGAATATAAGCCACATGGAGCCGGCAAAAATCAGTCCCATCGCGGGATATACCAGCATTTTCTTCCGGCGCTGCCGTTCGGCCTCCGTCAGCACATGCGCCTTTTCGGGCTGTTTGTGAGCCTTGACCGGATCCTTGACCGGCGTATCTTCCGGTCGTGTCTGTTTGAGTTCACTGTCGTTCATGTCCGTAGGGTTTGATAGTCATGGTATGTGTCGAATCCCCTTCGGGGTGCAAGTCAAGGGGACGGATGTGTTCGATCTGCGGCAACTCCCGCAAGGCGTCGTTCCGCCCGATTTCATATACCGCCCGTATGGTCACATAGAGCGCCCCTGCGGCGAACAGCAGCAAGGCGGCCGCGACCGCGAGCAGTCTTTTTTCGGGCGCCATGCGCCCGCAGGCACGGCGCAGCGCGTCGTCCGCACGGTCGATGCGGCGTCCGAGGCGTTCTTTGATTTTCGAGAATCTTTTCATCGGATTAACGTTTAATGGTTTGTATGTCCTTATTTCCCAAAATGGTGAATCCCTCGATGGTGAATCCGTTGGGATTGTCGTCGGAGCGTGAGGCGTTCAGCAGCCGGCACGTGGTAACCAGCGACCGCTCCGTAACATTGCTCTGACGGATAATCATCTGCCGGGCATGCGTGGTCGCCCGATAGGGATAGCGGTCGAAGTCGCAGACCACCGAATCCACCTGCAGCACCTGGTTGATGTTGCCCGCGATGATGCGGTTGTAATACCCCTTTTCGGAAAAGTCCGTATAATAGTTGTAGGCGCTTTTGTCGGCCAGCAGCAGGGCGCGTCTGATGTTGTGCTCTATGGCGCTCTTGTCGGGCGAGAGCGTGAAGAACAGCTCGTGAAAACGCCGCACGTGTTCGCGTGCCTCTGCCGGACGGTTCTGCGACAAGTCCTGCGACAGGGCGAGCATCAGGCTCTTGCCTCCGTCGAGGACGTAGATTTTCTCGCGCTGCCGTTCGGCGAAGCGGTAGGAACTCCATACGGAGTAACCGCCACGGCCGTGCACAGCACGAGGAACACCGCCGCGAACAGACGTATCTGCCGGAACGACGATTCAATGTTTTTCAATGATTTGAATTCCATGATAATAAGTCTTTAAGAGTTTGTCAGTGTCCCATCAGCCGGCCGGTAACATTGCCCGCCGCAGCGCCTGCGGCACTGCCGGCAAAGCCGCCGGCACGTCCCGCCACCGACGTAATGTTGCGTGTGTAGTTGCCGGCGCCGCCCGCCTGAATGATCCAGCCCGCGACGGTCGGAATCGTGAAGTAGCCGATGATGCCGATAATCATGAAGATGATGTAGACGCCGTTGCTCGCCTCCACCGAATAGGCGGGGTTGCTCTGCAATTCGGCGATGTCCTTCTGCAGCATCAGCACTTGGATGCGTGCCAGCACCGACGAGAAAAGGTCGCTTATGGGGAGCCACAGATAGATCTGTATGTACCGGCAGAACCACTGCGTGAGCGTGGCATGGAAGCCGTCCCATACGGATATGGCGAAGGCGACGGGGCCCAGAATGGCAAGGACGACGAGGAAGAAGGTGCGGAGGGTGTCGATGACCAGGGCCGCCGCCGCAAAGAGCAGTTCCAGAATCTCCCGGAAGAAGTCCCGGATGCCCTTCTTCATGCTGTACATGCCCCTTTCGATGTACATTCCCGCCATCGTCACCATGTCTGCGGGCGACCAGCCCAGTTCATCGAGCTGCCGGTCGAACTCCTCGTTGCTGACCAGATAGGCGGTTTCGGGATTGCGCATCATCGCCTCGTATTCGAGCCTGTCCTTCTGCGCCCGGTATTCGTTCATGTCGAGCGTCTGCCCTTCGAGCATCCGTGCCGTACCCTGTACGACGGGAGACAGCACGCCATTGACCGTTCCCAGCACGACGGAGGGGAAGAACATGATGCACAGTCCGATGGCGAAAGGGCGCAGCAGCGGATAGACGTCGATGGCCTCGGCACGCGCCAGCGACTGCCACACGCGCACCGCCACATAGAACAGCGCACCCAGTCCCGCGACGCCTTTGGCGACGCCCGTCATATTGGCGCACAGCGGCATCATGTCCGCATAGAGGTTATCAGGATCTGATGCAGGTTGTCGAAACTTGTTGCCAGCAGTATCATAATGCAGCGATGTTTCTCCGTTTACCAATATCGGGCACTTCCGCCATAGAGGCTCAGCACGCGGTCGGCGTCGTTCATCTTCTGCGCCCGCAGATAACTGACCGAAATGTTCTTGTTCGTGTAGTATCCGACCAGATTGCGGTAGCGCCGCATCGCATTGTAGCATCTGTCCACCACGTCCATGCGCTCCTTGTCCGTCATCGAGAGCGTGGTGATGTTCACCACGTTCTTCAATTCCGTCAATACGTCGTTGCTCTCCTCCAGCAGTTTCGTATAGCCGAAGGCGATGGCCGACAGCTCCTCGGCGGTGAAGTGGTCGTCCTGGAGCATCCGCTGGAAACTCGTAACATAGATTTCCGTGATGTCGCCGACCATCAGAATGGTCTGCTGCACCTTGCGGGCATCCTTGACCAGATTGTGTACGGATTTCAAGGCATCGTAGTATTTTTTGCCCTGTTCATAGATTTTCACCGTCTCCTGAAAATTCGCCACCATGTTGGTCGCGGTTTTCGAGGTGTGGACGATGTTCTTCGCGGCATTGATGATGCCTTGCGCCAGATTGCCGGGGTCGGAGACGACCCACTGCGCCGAAGCCCTGCCCGCACACAGCAGGCAGAGGCCCGACAGAATGATGATGATTCTTGTTTTCATACGCTTTATTGTTTTTCTTTTTTGATGTTTTGATGTTTTGGGATTCATTCCTTGTTTCTGTGCCGTGCGGCCAGATGCCGTATCGCCGTTTCGAGGTCGCCGCCCAGCCGTTCCGCCTCGGCCTGCACCTCCATCTTCTCGGTCTGCTCGGTGGTGTAGGTCAGATATTCCTCTGCCGACACTTCCGTGGCATAGACCGCCGACCGGGTGCCGCCCAGACCGATCCACACCTCCTTGTAGAGCCGTGAAGGGTCGTTGGCCATGTTGATGGAGAGGATCTGCGAGCGCTCCTTGTCCGTCAGTCCCAGCAGCGCCTGTATCGAATCGAACTTATTCATGTACTTGCGCTGGTCGAGCAGGATCTTGCAGTCGCTGTTGTTGATGATGCTCTCCCTGACGATGGGTGAGGCGATGATGTCGTCCACCTTCTGCGTTACGACGACCGCCTCGCCGAAAAACTTGCGCAGGTCTTGTACATATACTTGATGTAAGACGCCATGTTCGCCGAGGCGATGGCTTTCCACGCTTCCTCGATGAGTATCA
>NZ_CANRPM010000086.1 GCF_947632445.1 uncultured Bacteroides sp.
GGATTGCTCCCGTCACCTTTCGAGGCAGAAAAACAAAATCCCTCACGGGCGAAACAGCCCGAAATGAGGGAAAAGAATAAATATCTATAATCCAAGAGAAATAAAAGGATAATATTTCTACAAATATGAATATATATCACTGTATATCTGTTTTTTTATAAAAATACGTCCATTTTCTCATCTATTCCTACAAAACTCCATTTATACCCATTTTTGAATTATTTTTGTTACTTGATTTGATACTTATATCAAAATAATTTTCTACCTTTGCGGCAGGATATAAATCACTGTAGCACAATGGGCAGAAAAAAGCAGACAAAAGTAGATAAAACGCCGTTCAAATTGCGCAGACGGCGGCTTGCGGACGGTCGGGAGTCCCTTTTCATAGATTATACCGCAGCCGGGAAGCACGAATACGCGTTTCTCTCGTTGTATCTCGTGCCGGAAACCTCTGTCAAGGCAAAGCGTGAAAATGCCAGGACGCTCCGTCAAGCGGAAGAGATTGTCCTCGCCAAAACCGAAGCATGGGTCAACGGGAAAGCACAGGCTGAAGCGGCGAAGGATAAATCGAAAACGCTGCTTGTCGATTTTATGGATCTGCTCATCGCCGAATACAAAGGTCAAAGCTGTTCCGGATATGCAAATTTAAGAACTGCGAAAAGTGTTCTTTTGTCATTCCGCCCGAATTGTCGTCTATGCGATATCGACAAGAGGTTCTGTGCCGACTATGCGGATTGGTTGAAAGGCGGGTATCTTACAAAAGACGGAAAGCCCATAGCAAAAGCGACCGCGTTTTCCTACTTTTGGCAACTCGGAATCGTCCTGACCAACGCATGGCAAAAGGGATACATAAAGCGTAATCCGTGGAAACTGTTGGGCAACCACGAAAAGATACAGCGTCCCGAAAGCAGGCGGGAGTATTTGACCCTCGAAGAGGTGCAGAAGTTGGAGCATACCCCATATAAGAGAGCGGCCATACGGCAGGCGTTTCTGTTTGCCTGCTACTGCGGTCTGCGCATCAGCGATATTATGGATTTGCGCTGGTGCAATATCTCTGTCAACGGCGGACAGTGGTATGTGTCGGTAGTGATACACAAAAACTCGAAGCCGATATCCGTTCCGCTTCCGGCAAAGGCATTGTTGTGGCTGCCGGAGCGCGGCGAATCGAAGGCACCGGTGTTTGCACTGCCCGCCCAGCCGACAGTACGCAGGCACATAAAGATCTGGGCCGGACAAGCCGGAATCGGCAAGGACATCTGTTTCCATACCTCCCGTCATACCTACGGCACGATGCTGATAACTGCCGGTGTTGACCTTTATACCGCCAGCAAGATGATGGGACACGCCGATGTCCGCCCTACGCAGGAGTATGCGAAAATCGCAGACAAGAAAAAGGAAGAAGCGATTTCGCTCATTGATAATGTATTTTGATGGATAAATCGATATTGTTATGACAGCGAATAGGAAATCCGGCAGACTGAAAGAGCCGGTACGGGTACGCACGAAGAAACTCGCCGACGGCTCGGAATCATACTATCTCGACATCTATGTAGACGGCAAACGCAGCTATGAGTTTTTGAAGATGTATCATCTGCCGGAGGTGAATGCAGCCGTCAGAGAGCAGAACCGGGCCACCCGTGCGGCGGTCGAGACCATCAAGTCGCAGCGCATTATCGACATCACCAATTCCAAAGCCGGTATCAAGACCAAATCGGCATGGGCAAAACTGGCTCTGGCAGACTGGATGGAGAGATTCTATGCCTTACAGGAACGCAAAGGCATCAGGAAGATCGAGAAGTTGCGAAGTGTAATCAAGGTGGTCAACCAATACGGCAGGAACACCAAAATGGGCGACATCGACAAAAAGTGGGCACTCGGTTTTATCGACTGGATTCAGCGCACCTACAAAGGCAGAACGGGTAGACCCGTATCGCAGGGTACGGTCGTATTCTATACCTCCCAACTCTCCATCGCCCTGAATGCCGCAGTCCGTGCCGAGTGGTTAGGTGAAAATCCGTTCATGCTGCTCTCGCCCGCCGAACGGGTGAAGAAACCCGAATCGAAACGGCAGTTCCTCACCATCGAAGAGATGAAGACGCTTATTGCCACCGACTGCCGCAGCGAAATCGTCAAGCAGGCTTATCTGTTCTCGTGCTATTCAGCCCTGCGTTTGAACGATATCGAGAACCTGCGTTGGAAAGACCTCGTATGCAACGACGGCAGATACATGATTGCCACCGTACAGCAGAAGACATCGACGCCCATTTATACGCCTCTGTCCAGGAATGCAATCAGGTGGCTGCCGGAACGCAAAACTGATAATGACAATGCACTTATATTTGCCGCACTGCCCTCACGTCCGACCACCAACAAAATGCTCGGACAATGGGTGAAAAAGGCAGGTATTGACAAGAAAATCACCTATCATACGAGCCGGCATACTTTCGGAACGATGATGATGACGGTCGGGGCAGACCTTTATACGACCTGCAAGCTGATGGGACACGCCGACGTGCGTACCACGCAGATATATGCAAAGATTGTCGACAGCAAGAAAATCGAGGCCGTCGGTATGGTCGACAAACTATTCGAACAGAGATGCGAATAATTCTCATCCCTGTTTACGAAAATCTTCCTGCATACTGGGACAATAATAATTCACGTTTTTACCTGCAAAAACATGAATTATTATTATCTTTGCCCTCCCAATAGGACTTTTATGATTATCAGAGAAGAGCTGAAAAGGCAAATAGAAGAATTGAAGGAAGGTGCAGTTATAACTGTTGCCGATTTCGACATACCCAGACAGCATAGGCAGGCTTTAATAAAAGCTTTGAGCCAATATGTTGAGAGTGGTCTTTTAAAAAAAGTTTCAAAGGGCAGATATTACAAACCGAGACAAACCCGTTTCGGAGAGGTTAAACCGGCCATTTCGGAGATTGTCAAAGACTTACTGGTCAAAGACGGTAAGGTAACAGGCTATCTTACCGCAGGAGAGTATTTTTCCGCAATGGGCTTAACAACACAAATTACATCATCCATTCTGATAGGTACATCAAAGTATCATAGACCCATAAAGCGCAGTGGGTATGACATATCTTTTTTATTGCAACCGAATCCGCTTGTTCCGAAATATTTTGATTTGTTTCGCATTTTGGATGCCATTAAGCTTATCCGAAAAATTCCGGCAGCCACACCTGACGAGAGTGTCATTCAGTTAGGCTATCTAATTAAATCGCTGGATGAAGAAAAGCGGAAAGAGATGTTGGAACTTGTGCTTGCATATCCTCCTTTTGTAAGGGCGGTACTTGGAGCCATCTTGGAGCGGCATCAGCTGTCATACGGTGACTTGAAAGAAACCTTGAACCCGATAACAACATACAAGTTGCCCATATCAACCAAAAGTTTGCCGACAAAAAATAATTGGAATATCATATGAGACTACACGAGAATAAAGAGTTGTTTCAGGATACGATTCTTGCCGCAGAACGTCCGGTGGAAGAAGGCGGACTGGGTATCAAGTCGCTGTTCATAGAGAAAGACTATTGGATAACCCGTGCACTTAAACTAATGGCTGCAAATGACTCAGACCGTCGTGCGGTATTCAAGGGCGGCACGAGTCTTTCAAAGGTTTATAAGATAGGCAGTAGGTTCTCTGAAGATATAGATGTCGCCATAACTGATGCCGGGAGATTGAAAGACGGACAGAAGAAAAAAATAATTACCCGTATCGTTCACAATATGTCAAGCGGACTTGAAGAGATTCCTATCGACGGCCAAACCCGAAAGAGTTCAAAATATCGGAAAGAGTTTTTTCGTTATCCTCGCGTTATCCAATCTTATGGAGCCGATCCAGTGAAGCCGGGGCAAATTTTAATCGAAGTAAATACATTTGCCAATCCTTATCCGTTTGAAATTAAGTCCGTCTCAAGTTTCATTTACGATTTCTTGCTGCGGCAGAATGCGGAAGATGTTATTGAAGAATACGAACTTCAACCATTTTTATTGCCTGTTCTTGATAAACGCAGAACATTTACAGAGAAGATGGTTTCGCTTCTACGTTATTCTCTTGCACAAGACTATATCAAAGAGATGTCAGCAAAGATACGCCATTTCTACGACATCCATTTCCTGATAAATAACGCCGAAGTATATCAATATTTTACCTCTGATGATTTTTTGCGTGATTTCACATCATTGTTTACGGAAGACCAAGAACGATTTGAACAACCTGACGGATGGCAGAATCGCGGCATAAGCGAATCTCCGTTATTCTCATCGCTTGATGATATATGGCCACAATTGGAAATGGTATACTCTGCGGAATTGCCCGGTCTTGCATATACTCAAATTCCATTGCCTAACACAATCAAACAAAGTCTAAACAAAATTCTTACCCGAATAAATTTGCATTAAGAGATGATGAGCATAGCACAAATATCCACCCATTTGCAGTCGGTGAACAGTATTTTGTCGTCGTGCACTGACAGCGGATTGTCATTTGACGATACACTGACACTATCTGCATTTTATCGTGATTGCAGCGACACGAACAGTATTATCGCGGCGGCGGAGAAAGAGGTTGCCAAAGATGCCGACCGTCTTTTGTCCGATACCGTTTCCCTGCTGTCAGAGATTGAAAAGTTTTCGGCAGCGGGTGTTGCCGGCATTCAGCCGGTGAACTTCGAAAACATTTTCGAGCAGCACGTCAAGCCTTTTGAGGAACGTTACGAAGCCGCCAAAGCAACCTCGACAAAGTTGTGGCAGGAGTATTCGGCATTAAGTAACCGGCTCGATTTTCTGCCGTTGGATACCGATGAGTACAAGACATTGAATGCCGAATGCGATGCGAAGAAATCCGCGTATGACACCGCCAGTGAGCAGACAAACCGATTATACGACGATTGGCAGACAGAGCGTCAACGCTGCTTCTGTGTCTACACCTTCAAACCGCTGCATCTGGAAGTACTGGTTGTTCGCTTGAAAGGAATCACAGAGAGCATTATCGCCGACATCAAACGCATAAAGGAGGATCCGCGATGAATGCCTATGCCCGTTTGCAGCAGACCGCCGCATGGGTGGATATCGTGGAGTTAAGGCTCTGCCTGTTCCTCTATGATGTCTGCAACGACCGACAGTTCGAGTCTATGCCGGGCAGCGACTTTGTCAATTTCCTTAATCTGAAGCCCACGCAACAACCCGTTGCAGTCTGTCCGCGCGAGAATCTGCGCATCTGCTATATGGTCTATTCCGTTGCCCAAACAATCAAACCCCATGAGCGCGGCAAACGCTGGGCAGAGGAGTTTTTGAGTGTCTGCGGAATCTCTCAAACCTATTACGAAAAACACCGCACCGACATCTGTTCTGCTGTAGCTACCGACGAGAACAAAAGATTCCGCAAAGCAATCGACATGGCCATCGAAAAAGCCCGTCGGCTGACCCTTCTCCCGTAGCGTCCCGACATTTCCCCATATATCCGGAACAACCGGCCCCTTGCATTTGCGCCATATCGTTGTAGTTCAACGGTATGGTGTAATTTCTTTTTATGTATTTTTCCCCACAGCCGCCCCATATCTCCCCATCGGGGCAACCATAACTTTGCATCGGAACCGAAAGCCCACCAAAGGCCGGCAACAGGTGGCAGCGGATTCCGCAACGGAACATGTAAAACCTATAAATACGAAAAGTTATGCACAAGGAAAAAGATTCAACCAATGAGCGCGTTCTGCTGACAACGACAGAGGCCGCACATTATCTCGGCGTGAAGCCGAGCTATCTCTACAAGATGATGATGCGGCGGGCGATTCCTTATTACAAGCCGGGAGGCAAGCTCTGTTTCTTTTTGCGCGAAGACCTCGACGCCTGGCTGACAAGTATTCGAATTAAGTCGCAGAGCGAAATCGAGAGCGAGGCGGCACACTATATCGTCAGCCGAGAAATCAACAAGTAACCCTATTCACAAACCATTAAAATGTAAATCGTATGACTAACGAAATGGATAATGTAGCGGGAGTAGCTCAGGAGTTCCCCGCAAAGGAGACGAAGCGCAGAGAGAGCCGTGCGGTGATTAGCGCAAAAGCACAGACGATATTGGATTTTCTGCGGAACTGCAAACCCTACGAGGCGGATTCTATCCGTGTGATGGTCGGCTATGCACTCGGCAAGGGCGATGTCGAGCGTATCGACGCAACCGATATGCTCTCTGTAAACCGATTCCTCAATAACGGTCTTACAAAAGAGGATGAACTTCTGCCGACCGCATTGTGCAACATCGTCAAACATCCGTGCAGAAGCTGCTCGAATCCGTGAAAGAGTTTGTCAATATCGACCAGTTCTTCCGTGTGAGCGTTGCGCTGATGAAGATTTCATCGGACAGCAATGCCGTCGAGAGCGTGCGTCAGCATTTGCAGGCGAGACCGCCGCAGGAGGCAGGCAAACAGTAATGTCGAATGTGAATCGGCGTATCCGGCCTTGTGCAGCGAACAACGAACATTGCTCGTCGCAAATCCCGAGAAAAGGGGAACAAGAAATTCAGGTATTCCGATTCCAATTGAGAGCAGGCAAAATGGAAAATCCAATCACAAACAACGAATCGAACCGATTGCACTTGTCGGGCGAGTTCGGAAGCATTTGCTTTTGCTTTACAGCGGAGGCTTTGCAATGGCTGTCGGGAACAACGAACGATGACAATAATACTCCTATCGCAAACGGAATCCTTTTCTATGACCTGTTGCGGCGAATGCGATTCTCGACAGGTCGGGACGAATCGTTCCGCCGTCCGCAACGGGTGTCGGCAGGAGCATTCCAGTTCTCGGGAATCGGACTGGCTGCGGATTGGAATATGGGACGCAAGCGCGTACATAATCTGCTGCTCGCAATGGATCGCATCGGACTGATTGCCGTACATTCGTCAAGGATTGCATCTGTCGCTGCGGTTACTTGCATTATGGGCTGGACGGACAAATGCGGCAACTTTTCCAGAACCCTTATAACCACTCGGATGACTCTTGAAAAAGGCCTGCGTAAAAGTTCTACAAAGCTTCACCGATGCATCTTCAAACCTTCATATATACCGCGTACCACATTTGTAGTGCCCCCTCATTGCCTCGCAATGGGGAGGATCGAAATCAGGGAATGGAGGTTTGCGAGATATGCCAGGGTATAACCTCTGCGAAGCAGACGGTCATACTTGGCGCTCTCGCGGATCGCCTGACGCTCACCGATACGGCACTCGCAGGCTCGCACCCCGACTGTTTTACCAACAACTGAACCTATTTATCTATGAATATCCCTATGAAACGCAATAAACCGAGCCCGATGACTGACAAACGTACTTGCTATGTCGGTGCAAAGGTTACACCCCTGCAACAGGATACGATCTGCAAACTGGCGACCAGATGCAGCATGACCGTCAGCGACTATCTGCTGGCACGAAGTCATGACTACGAACCGAAACAGCGATTGACAAGCCGTCAGGCGGAATCCCTCGCTACGCTGAACGACTGCCGCAGCGATATTGTTAACTACACTTCCGTACTTCGTGGAATGAATGCAGCAAAGAGGAAACAACTCTTTAACGACCACGCCTATATTCTCGGCTGGCTCAACGAACTGCGACGGCTTGCCAAAAGGATTTCCGCCGTATTAGACGAGTTGTGCAAACCCAATCCGATTCCGTGAGGAACAACGAACACATCTGACACCGGCTCCGACCTATGATAGCCAAAGCCACAGCCATATCGCACGGAATAAATGCACTGCGATACATTACGGGTGAGTCCGCGCACAAGAAACACCCGGAGAAGATACACCCTATCGCTACTTATTTCTTCGACGGCGCATTCACTGCGCAAAGTATGTTTGAAGCGATAAGGTTCAAGGGCGCGGACTATCCGCGACTGAAAAACAACATTATCCGTATCGAGGTTAGTCCTGCCGAAGAATACACACGAGACTTTATCGCTGCTGACTGGAAAAAACTTTGGGAAGAGTTTGCGGTGGAATTCGACAATCAGGAGATATCGGACGAGAAGACTGGTAAAGTCATCTCTCCGAAGACGCATATCGCCCGAAGCAAGGCGACCGTTTGGTTGCATCGGGATTCCCGAAGCGGCATACCGCATCTGCACGCTGCGGTTTGTCGGGTGGATGAGTCCGGCGAACTGAACAATGACCACCAGATCCATCTACGGGCACAACGTGCCGCCGAGCGTATTGCCCGCAGGCGGGGTTGGACAACGGCAGAGGAGAGGCACGATGAACACGTCCGACAGGCGGAACGGGACTGTACGGCGGCAATTCAATCTATGGACTGTTGGTCATGGGCAGACTATGTCGCATCGCTTGAAGGCAAAGGTTACAATATCCGGGAGCGTCGGGACAGCAAAGGTATCCTGTGCGGCTATACGCTCCGCAAGGGCAACATTATTATCAAGGCATCGGAGCTGAAAGGCCGGACGTTTATGGCTTCACGGTTGGAAGATACCTGGCGAAAAATCCACACGCAGAAGATGTCAGACGTTCCAACGCAGAGAACGGCGAGAACATCGACGGCAACCGGCTCAAATGCAGCGGGGACAACGGCACCGCCGCCAAAACCGACTGCTCAATCTGTACCGCAGCAGTCGAATCTATCCATATTATCGACTTCGCAATCATCTGCACAATCATCTGCACCGCAAGTTGTAGATAGTGCTACACAACCGCCTGTCCCGTCACCCAAACAAAACTATGTGACGCTTATAGACTACACGCAATACCGAGACGGAACAACCTCTTATACGCTTGAACACAACGGCCAAGAACATCGCTTATACATTCCCGAAAAGGTGATGGACTTGTTCAATGAGGAATTCGACTACCGTGAAACAGCCAACTGGCAGGAGTTAACAAACCTTGCTATTGTTCTGTTTATCGGAATGGCAGGCGGTCCGGCAACGGTTCCGCCGGGCGGCGGCGGTAGTTCGGCCGACAACAACTGGGGCCGCGACAAGGACGAAGACGACCTCCGCCGGGCGCGCCGCTGCGCCAGTGCCGCAATCCAAAAACTCGGCAAACAACCGAAATATGGATTACGCAGATAAATTAAAGGGCAATTAAAAATGAAAAACAATATGGCAACGATTAAAGTGAAACTGCGTGCTCCGAGCATCGCAGGCAAGGCGGGAACGGTTTATTATCAGGTAACGCACCGTAGAATTGTAAGACAGATTAGCACCGATATCCATATCCTGCCGGAAGATTGGGACGGGAAACAGCAGTGTCTCAAACAACAGGCGTCAGGGCAACAGACAGACGGACAACCGGCATCGTCCGCCACTCTCCAAAACCGCATACAGGGCGACATGACCCTGCTGCGGAGGATTATCAAGGAACTCGATGCATCGGGAGTGCCTTATACGGCAGAGGAGGTTGTCCGACGTTTCCGCAAACCCGAACATACCGTAATGATGCTGGCGTTCATGCAGGAGCAGATCGACCTGCTGCGCCAATGCAACCGCCTGGGCACCGCCCAAAACT
>NZ_CANRPM010000087.1 GCF_947632445.1 uncultured Bacteroides sp.
GTTATCTGCGAAATAACGGAACAAAACCCATAGGAACCAAGCTGGAAAATACATGAGAATAACTTACAAAAACAGAAAAGGAGACAAGAAGAAAAGAACAAGGAAAAGACTGGAAACCAAATGAGAAACTCAATTACTTACTTAATTTTTTAAATTTATAAATTTAATTTTTTATTATGAACAAAAAGTATTTAAGTGTGATCCTGTTCGGAGCCCTTATGCTGGGCACGACAGGGACGTTTACGTCTTGCAAGGATTACGACGACGACATCGCCAACTTGCAAGAACAGATTGACGGCCAGAAGAGCGATTTAAGCAGCAAGCTGGCAGCAGTGGAAAGCTCCATTGCAAGCTTGACGTCGGCTCAGAGCGCAATGCAGACTGACATCGCCAATGCACAAAAGGCGATACAGGCTGCACAAGCTTCTGCTGACGAGGCAGCAAAAGCAGCCGCTGAAGCCAAGGCGGCAGCTACCGAAGCCCAGGCAAACGCCATTGCCGAAGCCAAGAAGCAGCTGGAAGCAGCCAAGACTGAACTGACCGAACTGATTCAGAAAGGTGACGAGGCAACAAAGGCTGAAATCGACAAAGCCAATGTTGAAATCGGAAAAGTACAAGGTGCCGTAGAGGCTTTGCAGGCATGGCAGGGTACAACTGATGCTACGCTGAAGGCTCTGCAGGACGCCGATACCGCTCTGGAAGCTTCGCTGGCCGACGTTGAGGAGGAATTGCAGGATGTGGCTAACCGCGTAGGTAAACTGGAAACCGGTTTGAAAGCACAGGAAGATGCTTTGGAAACCTATAAGACCACACATGCAACTGAGGTATCCGGCATTAACACCCGCCTGAATACATTGGAAGAAGCCGTTAAAAAGCTGGCCGGTCTGGATCCCGCCGACTTGGTGAGCATGAAGAGTGACATCTCCGATCTGGAAAGCAAGGTTGGCGCATTGAGCAACAGCATCGCTGAAATCAATGAGAACCTGAATATCCTTTATATTGCTGTGTACAAAGGTGTTACCGGCGTAGAATTGGTTAATGGATATTGCGTGGAAACAGGCAAGTACTATTCTACCACCCGGTTGGAACTGATTTCTGACATCGCCGTGCAGACCTATACCTTTGGTACAGACAAGTATGGCAGCACTGCCATCAAGCACATGCCGAAAGACAGCAATCTGGAAGGTGCCGTTTCCTTCGTAAAGGGTACCCGTCAGAGACTGACTGCCCAAGCGCTGCTCCGTATCAGCCCGGCCAATGCCACCATTGCAACGTCGGATATTCATCTGATTGACAGCAAGGGAAATGACCTCGTAGAACTGGGTCTGGTTGAAGTGACAAACGTCAAGGCTTTCGACGGAACATTAGGTAATGGGAACGCCACTCGTTCCACTGCAACGGCAGATAAGACCGGTTTGGTTGAAGTCGAGTTCCATGTAGGTCCCAAGGCCGATGAAGCCGGTTATGACTTTGACGGCGAATTTATGGATGCCATTACGGTAAATGATAAGTTCGGTGACGGCCATGCCAAATACTTTGCCGTTCAGATTTCGCAGGCAACAACCATTCCTGCAACAAGCGAAGGTTCTGAGACCGAAGAGTTTAAGAGAAATGTAGTTTCTGCATATACTTTAGATCTGGCACCGGATAAGAACAACAACGCAAGTGAGTTGAACTTCAATTTGTATAAGGATATCAACGACCCGACAAATGTTGCAGATGTTTACAATCGTTGGTCGATTACGGATTATAACAATGTTCGGAGTAATATTCATAGTGGCGCGATAGAATATGAATGGAAAAATAGTGTACAGGCTGCTTTGAGTTATACTAATACATATGCCAGCAATCGTGATACAAGAAACGATGAGGACGCTTACTCCGTAAAAGCCGGCGAAACATTCTATGTCGATCTGAGCGATATATGTGAGCAATATAATGTGAAGTACTTCTACATTGTATTAGACCGTGACTTTGTAAACGCTACCGGTGACCAGGATTCCGAATTGGCCGCATGGAACAGCTATGAAAGCAGCATCAAGGGCATCAACAAGGTTTATACCGTAGACGATCCCACGAATGCAGTAGCCGCCATGTCCATCGATATCGAGTATGACGATGTAATCGGTTTCCGCGTGTATGCAGCCAATGCCGACGGTACGTTAGTTGACCCGGATGGTAGAGCATTCTATGTACAGGTAGGTGAGCCTACAGCCACAATTACGGTTCCGACTCAGGATATCACTGCTACGACAAATACAGCTCTTGGCATGAAGAGTGCATTTATCCCTGTTGCCGGTTTGGAAGGCTGGAATGAACTGCTTGCCGCAGCCGGTTCCGGAAACGTTGAAATAACACTGAACAGCCTGATGACTGAAGCTGTCCGTGGTGACAAGGGTGATATTGACAATGGTACGTTAATTGGTCATCGTGGCAGTGGTAGTGAGTTTATTCTTGATAATGTATTCCATGTAGAACTCTACGCACAGAATATCGAGGGTTCTACAAAGACGGATGTCAATCCTTCTGCTTTTATATCTGCTACAGATTTGAAGAATGTGAAGTACATTAAGGTGGTATTCAATGCTTCTGCAAATGCTTCTGCAAGGAGACTTGTGGATAACCATCCTTACTCCGGTAAGATGACATTCAAGATTGGAACGAGTGGAAGTGATGCCGGTTCTACAGTTACAATCGGCGTAATGAATCTGTCTGCCAAGAAAGTATTGCCTACTATCCCGACCGGATACAGCGCTAAGGATAAACAGGTTGTTGACGGTAAATACTTATGCTATGTATTGCCGGCCACCGCTCAAGTTGCTCCTGCCGATGGAAAGACGGATGGTAGAATGGATCTGACCAACTCATTCAATCTGTTTACTACATTTACAAGCTGGAATAGTGATGGTGTAGCTGTATATAGTACAACGGTTGATCCGAATTACACCTTTACGTTCTCCGGTGTTACCAACTCGATTTCTAAACGTACAGCTGCTTATGAAATGACTGTTGACAACAGCTTCATTGAAAACGGTCAGGATTATGCAACTAGTGTATATTACAACTTTGGTCTTATCAGCTATGTTTACGATGAAGTAACCAACCAGTTTGTAGAGAAGCAGTGGGTTCCGAGAATCGATTCGTTCAGAACGGAATTCCGTTGCATAGCTCACGCAGAGAAATTTGCATGGAACGGCGTTAAACAACAATTGACTTATAATGTACCTTTGCTGGGCGCGGCTTCCCCGTATAAGTTCACTTCTATTAACGCAACGAGCACCTATGATAATATTACCTATAAGGGTACATTCAAGGATTTCTGGACAAATGTAAATACCATAGCCGGAATATGGAATTTGGCAGATCTCCAGAATGATATAGAAGTCGAATTAATCACGGACGCCAATGGTCAGGTGAACGAATACTTTGTACCTTCTATTGATAATGTCAATGGTGGCGAAGGTATCCAATTTGCAGTGGTAGCTCGTGACATTACTCCGCAGGCAGATGTTGCTTCTACACTTCATCTGACGACAACGGATGTATTCGGTCACAAGTTAGAAATCAGACTTCCGTTGACAGTTCATATCGATAAAGCTAAATAACAGCCGATATTGATAAATAAGAAAGAGGGTGTATCTGAGAGGATACACCCTCTTTTTGTGTCTGCTTTTTTTGATTCAGTGCACGACACAGTGCTTCCTTACACCCTGACAAAGCACTTCCTTACACCTTGACGAAGCACTTCCTTACGCCTTAAGAAAGCACTGCGTCAGCGGGTGAGCAAGCACGGCATGACGGGGCAAGGCTATGTGTCATCCGTGCAAGATAAGTTCACTTTACGTCCCCTTCCATTGCGATGTTTTTCAATTTATCAATCCACTCTTTAAAGTGTTGACACTTAGCTGTCAGGTTGTCAATGCCTATCCATTTTGTGACCGAAGCCCCTCGCGGCTTATTATAGTTATAACCGCTGTCTTCCATAACTTTTATGATCCGTTTACTGGGGGCTGTATTCGGGTTACTGTTTATCAGTTCCGGGTTGTCATGATGGGACGGCAATACGGATTTTAGTTTATCTATATTCCCGGCACTCTTGGGATAATCCTTTTTCAGTTTGTCCAAATCGCAAAACAGCAATGCTTCAAATTCGTGAAGCTGGATATAAGGAATAAACCGGGGTTGCCGGATGTCGCCGTACAATGCGTCTTCTATTTTTTCAACCTTCTTATAGGCATCCGAAGTGTTCAGGCTTTCGGCATAACCTGGAAAATCGTCCGGCAAAGCGTACAGGTCGAACATGGTTGTGAAGTAATGGACTTCATTCCTTTTTCGAGAAACTTCTTTCATCCATAGAGTCAAGTCCCGTTTCGCCTGTTGATAACTGAGCATTCCTCCCTGTGCGTTCTGTTTTCTGGATGTCAGCAGAAGGCGGTGCTTGACAACGATTTCCCTATCCATCAAATAAGGTCTCAATACCTCTTTCACAAACACCTCTTCGGTCTGCCCTTCGCATAATACATTCAAAATCAAGGTTTTCATACGGGGCGCCCTCCCAAGATATTCTTGTCCCACAATTCGCTGAGCGTATAGTGGTCTAACCAGTCTTTGTAATCCTCCGCGTTCAGCTTTTTCACCGTACTGCATTGAAGGTTTTCATCCCTCTCGATAATAAGGACATCGTCTGCACGAAAACCGTCTATAATGGACGGAGATTGGGTGGCGATGATGACCTGTACGTGTTTTGAAGCATCTTTTATCATTTCTGTCAACTGGTCGACGGCATACGGATGCAGCCCCAGTTCCGGCTCGTCGATGATTATGACGCTCGGCATCGTTTCCTCCGGTTGCAGCAACAGGGTGGCTAAGGAAATAAACCGGATGGAGCCGTCAGAAAATTGGTCGGCAGACAGCACATAGTCATTCAGGGACGTGTCAATCCATTTCAGGGAGATATAGCCGTGTTCGGGTTCCAGATAAAAGTCTTTGAACTGGGGGACAACACCCTGGACATAATCGACAATCCTGTTGTAGGCGTCCGTATAATTGTTTTTCAGGTAGTACAGGAAAGAGGCCAGATTATTCGCTTCCGATTGCAGGTAGTGTGCCGATTCGACAGTGGACGCCTGCCTCATCGGAGCCGACAGGGAAGAATCGCTGAACTGATACACCTTGCATCCCGATAGAAAGTCCCCGACAAGCCTGCAATCCGTATCGGTCGCTTTTACCAGGGCCGACTCATTGAAATCGGACGACAAGGTCCGGCTGACGGGGCTTTCGTCAGGCTTTGTTTTCCGCTCTATAGTTTCCGAACTGATTATAAGCTTATTGGGAACGGCCGTAGTCAGACTGAACCGATACATGGCATAGGATGTATCGTCGTCAAAACGAATGGCGGCACAGAGGGTAGGTGTCTTTTTAGAACCATAGTGCAGGAACTTCTGATTGGTGCCGGACTGTGCGACATACTGTTGCAGGCTCCCGGATATCATATACCCTACCATCTTGAAAAAGCTGATGATGTTACTTTTCCCTGCTCCATTGGCTCCCAACAAAATATTAATGCTGCCGATATCCAGTCTGACCGGATGGTCAAAAGAAATGGAACGATATCCTTGAATGACTATTTGCGTTAACTTTTGCGTCTTCATATTCTGTTTCTTTGCGGCAAAGGTAGCGAAAGGCGAGAGGAGAGGCAAACGAAAGACGAAGTTTTTTCGAAAAAGGCAATGAAAGGTGAGAGGGTAACACGGCATCCCGCCGCAACCCTTAACAGGCTGTATTCGTGGCCCTTCGATGCAGGCCGCCGTGATGCAGGGAAAGCACGGCATAAAGCATAAAAAAAGAGCGGCCCGAGGGTCGCTCTTTATAAAGGATGCAATCAGATGATTACTTGATTTTCTTTACAGTGAACTGCAATTTGTTCGTGAAGCCGAGGCCGTCTCTTACATTCATCGTGATTAACACTTCTTCCTGGTCGGCAACGGAAGTAGGCAACTGGATAACGAGACCACCTGTGTGTCCGCCAACCAATGTTCCCTCAAGATCTGCTACTTCATTACTAACACCCTGACGCTTAGATACTGCATCTACCTGATAAATCTTAATGTATTGTGCATCAGGAGCCGGTACAGTGTAAGATACCTTGCCTGTCTGAGGATCGATCTTCCAACCGGCCTTACCACCACGTCTGAAGTCGTAAGTCGTAGAACCGTTCTTGGCTTTTGCCTCAAATCTGGCTTCTTGATAGATTTCATTTACTGTCATAAATCCACGCTGCTCTTCGTTGAAGCTGGCTTCGTTCAGAGTCTTACGTGCTACGACTGTTTCATTTCCATCGATGCCGTCGAAGAAGAAGAACTTACCGCCTACCGGGGTCGTCAGATCCAGATTGTCATTCGAGATGAATACATCGTGCGTACCTGTATTGACAACCAACGTTTCCTTGCCGGCAGCCATCTTCAGAGTAGAGTGTTTCAGCAAGCTGGCGAATGTCAGGTCGAAGTTCGTTACACTCGGTTCAGGATATACGCCGTAGTGACTGAACGAAGCTTTTACGGAAACTTTCTTTTCAACTTCTGCGCCTGCTGCATTATAAGTTACAGATGCATCGTTTGCCCAAGTCGCCCATTGTGACCAAGTAGAGCTGTATGTCAAATTAGGATTGAGATGAACATCAGTACCTGCGGGTTGTCCTAAGAACTGAACAGTCGGGTCAGATACATTATCCTTGTCGGCTTGTTTCAACCAATAATACACAGCTTCCTTATCGAATACGGTATATTTCGTAGTCCAAGCCTTGAATGCCTCATACATAGGCAGATACATCTTAGCCGGAGTACCATTGTCTTTTGTTGCAGGTCCATAAGCACCGTAAGAAGTCAAAGCTGCTCCTGACCATACCGTCCACTTGTCATTGGTACGGATAATATTCAGCGTCGGCTGAGAGAGCTCGAACGGCAGAACGATGGAAGCAACCGGAGTTCCCGTATCTTCATCGAGTACTGTCATTGTCAACTCATAAGCCTTATTCAACAGGAAGTTAGCAGCGTATCCACTACTTACAGCGAACTGGAAGGTAATGGTGTTGGCTGTTGCCGAATAAGAATATGCGATGTTACGCAAGTTGATGTGATTATTATTCTGCGTATTGTTTTCGCCATCACCACCGATAAGTTCGGCCTCGAATGAGTTGTTAGCCATAGCGCTCTTAAATACCAGCTTTTCTACATCACTCATCTGAGAGAACAGACCGGCCAGTGAATAAGCCTCCGTAGTCATAGCAAATACTTGTTGACCGTTTGCACTATTGTGTGCATGTCCCAAAGAATTAGCCCACAAGCTGCTTACGAATGTAGCATTAAATGCCGTCTCCAGACGATCCAATGTAATCGTATGTTCAGCTGCCATTTCTTCACGCATCAATGCCCAGAACCTGGGTGCGCTGACTCCCTCTACTACAGTACCGTCCATCAAGATGTAGTTGTAAACCAATTGAACATTGTTGTTTACACCTGTTTCTCTTGTGTAGGTAAATGCATGGCCGTCTTCTACAATCTTTGCACCATAAAGTTCAACGGCTTTCAGGTTCGAGGCACTCTGTTCGAAGGTCAGCCAATAGTCATAAACTGCGTTTGCATCAACTGACTGATAGCTGTAATCCGGGAAATACACCTTGTTAACAGCGCAATTCTCCATATTCTTAATATATACTGTTACTCCATTAATCTTCTTCAAGGAAGCTCCCAAATCATACGGAGTCTTGATGGTTGTATTGTTCAGTGTAGCAGTCAGAGTCAATGCATGACGATAGCCATCATTCGCCTTGAACAGCAGATAGTTCTTCGTTCTGGCATCGGTGATATCCTCGTAACGGGTAAAGTCATGCGGCAAAACCCATATACCGTTCTCCGAAGCAGCCCGAGTCAGCACATCACCTTTATAAGGAACAGCCTCCTTGAACAGCAGTTGTGTGTTTTGGTTGGCAGAATTCAGCAAAGAATAGTGATAACCGGAAGCATCGGTTTCCTGCGGGTTGACAACCAACTTCAAGTCACGGTCGAGCGTAACATACAGACCCTTAGCCAAGGTTTTCTCCTTATTAGGACCATACTTGACATCTTTTGCGTTGATGCCATACAAAACCTTCATGTTATCATTATAAGTGCCAACAGGATATCCGGCTACATCGTTGTTCAATACATCAATGTAACCCATTATCGGGCTGGTCGGAACAAAGATAGTCTGTTCATCACCGTTCTCATCTCTTACAGTCAGGTTGTAACCACCGGCTGTCTCGACGGCACGTACACCGCCTGCGATGTATTCGGTTTCAACATATTTGCCGGCTTCGGCATCCCATACCATCCAGTAGCCGTTTTCGCTGACCTTGGCATCGTGACCGTCTGCACCGTTAGTACCGTTAACGCCGTCTTTACCGTCAACACCGTCCTTACCAGGGTCGCCCTTGTCGCCCTTAGGCCCTACTGCAGGGTATTCAGACTTCACACCGTCGAAAGCCCAGTAGCCGTCGACAATGGTTACAACAGTACCGGCCTTACCGTCTTCACCCTTATCACCCTTGTCACCTTTGATGGTTTCAATGGTGCTGGTGGTGTTGTCATTCCAGGTGATGACGATACCCACTCCCGATTTTGTGACGTTGGTAACATACTTACCGGCATCCACTTTTGCTTGTAAGGCTTTCAAGTCGGCCTTGATACCATCTACCTGCGTTTGCAAGTTGGTGATGTCGTCATCGTAGTCCTTGCAAGACGTAAACGTCCCTGTCGTTCCCAGCATAAGGGTTCCGAACAGGATCACACTTAAATACTTTTTGTTCATAATAAAAAATTTAAATTTATAAATTTAAAAAATTAAGTAAGTAATTGAGTTTCTCATTTGGTTTCCAGTCTTTTCCTTGTTCTTTTCTTCTTGTCTCCTTTTCTGTTTTTGTAAGTTATTCTCATGTATTTTCCAGCTTGGTTTCTATGGGTTTTGTTCCGTTATTTCGCAGATAAC
>NZ_CANRPM010000088.1 GCF_947632445.1 uncultured Bacteroides sp.
TGCTTTCGGCACGCGGCTCGAAACGCAGACAGCTGCTGGTCGAAATCCCGAATTTCCTGACCGCCGCGGTGGAGGTCAGCCCCGATCTGATAGAGATAGTGGAATAGACCCTTCCGGCCGTGCAGTCTTACGGAGTACCCGCACGGAAGAGTATACAAATAAGCATGACCATCATGATAGAACCCGCATCACGCATACAGGAAAAATTGCACGTCTTGCACCCGGTCGACACGGGAAACCCCGCCGAAGCCGGAGCTTACGGCATGTACCTGTTTTACCGGTGGCAGGCCCTCGGTGGTGTGAGCAGCCCTGACATTATGAACAGGGAACTTTCCGGGGTGTACACCCGCATCCGTGCCCTGCTGCGAGATATGGAGGCCAGTAAGGAGAGCTATGACCCACGCGAACTTTACACATGGGTTGACTGGTACGCGCTGCTGAGACGTGTTGCCGATGACGGTCCTTTCGACGAGCGTGCGCTCGATGCGTTGCGCTTGCGGTACTGCGAGGAGTGGTTCTCAGGCGAGGTCGGCTACAAGGCAACCTACGCTGTGTCCCAGATAATCCGCTGGGAAGAACGCGGCTCATACCTGGCGGCACGGCAGCTTGCGGATGCGGCCCGTTCGGCTGTAGCGGAATGGCGTGACGAACTCTCAAACCGTCCGGAAGCCGCGGATATCGATTCCCCGGAGACACTCCGCCGGCTCTCGATCCTTCGCGGGACAGGTACGGTATGGAATCCCCGCAATGCAGGAAGGCTGCTTCCCGTGGTGGAGCGGGTGCTGTCGAGAACCGTTTCCTCATTCCCGACAAAGGCGCTTGAGGCGCTCCATCCGCTCTCGCTGTTTCTGGATGACAGGTGGCTGGCGCATCGGGGGCAGAAGGGTTACGCCCTTGACATCCTTCGTGAACTGACCCGGCGTGAAGACCTGAATCCCTACGCGCGGAAGGCCTACGGGATGTTGCGAGAGACACTGGCGGAATGCACCGGGAATTAGACGGAACGACAACGGATCGTGACCCTGTTCGAACAAATGACGATTTCATCATGGAAGAGATCATCATCTTCAACGAATGTTTCAACGCAGAGAGCAAATATATCCATCTATACCGAAGTAAAGATACGGGGGTATGGGCGGCTTACGGCTACTCTGTTTACAAAGTGGCAGAAATAGAACGTCGCACGATATATAGATAATGAAAAACTACTCGAAGAGGATGTTGCAGGCGGGCCACACGGGCCGATTTTTATCCTTTTAGCAGTAACCAACTCCCGCACCGGCTTTACGTCGGCCCCAACTCAGAGACACCGTAGAAGCTCCAAAGAGCTTTATCGGACACCCCACAGACATCCAAGTAAAGACTATCTACTCACACAAAATCTGTATTATGGTAGATTTTGAGAACATTGAAAGAGATGACTATTTCATCCCCGACGGAATGAATGGTTTCGAACGAAACACCAAGCGTGTTATCGACTGCCTGACCGCCTTAGTCGCCATGATTGTCTTTTCTCCTTTGTTTTTGTTCTGCTACATTGCAGTCAAGCGCGAAGACGGCGGACCTGCCATTTTCAAGCAAGAGCGTATCGGTCGTTTCGGTCGTCCGTTCTACATCTACAAGTTCCGCAGCATGAAGCCCGATGCCGAGAAGGCAGGCCCTGCCCTGTATTCCGGCGGCAAGGACAAACGCATGACCAAGATCGGCAAGTTCCTGCGTGAGCACCATCTCGACGAACTTCCCCAGCTCTGGAACGTCTTCTGCGGCCAGATGGCCTTTATCGGACCTCGTCCTGAGCGCAAGTTCTACATCGACCGGATTATGGAGCGCGATCCCCGTTATCGCTACCTCTACCAGATACGTCCGGGTGTCACCTCCTACGCCACCCTCTACAACGGCTACACCGACACCATCGAGAAGATGCTCCGCCGCCTGCGCTACGACCTCTTCTATCTGGAGCATCGTTCCTGGGCCTTTGATTTCAAAATCCTCTGGATGACGTTCTTCAAAATCGTGTTTGGGAAAAAGTTTTAAACGACATTACATAAATAAATATTACGGATATGACACTATTATGGGTTGCACTCGCCTTTGCAGCGGGCTGTATATTCGGAGCAGTGATGATGAGCCTGTTCGTTGCGGGAAACCGGGCCGAACAAGATTTTGAGGGGGGGGGGAATTTCCTCAAAACGAGCATAATACGACGGTATGATCGGCCCGGATTCGCTGTTATATACTGCCGTATCGTTCCTCGTCTCCTTCGCGACGGCGTGGTGGATCTTCAAGTACGTCCTGCGGATAGCCGTTGACAAGAACATCGTCGACAATCCGAATGCCCGCAAGCTGCAGAAGGAACCGGTGCCGGTGTTGGGCGGTGTCGCCGTGGCCTTCGGCATCCTCGCCGCGACGGTCGTCGGCGGGATATTCTGCGACATGTCAAAGGTCTATCCCCTGACAGGTATCATGATGATTATGCTGTACATAGGTGTAATGGATGACATATTGGGACTCTCCCCTCGCCTGCGGCTTCTCATCGAAATTCTCGTCGTGCTCGCCCTCATATACACTACCGGCTTCGCCGTCAACGATTTTCACGGACTGTGGGGCGTCGGCCGGCTGCCCCAGGGGCTTGCCGTATGCCTGACCGTCTTTGCCGGCGTGGGCATCATCAACGCCATAAACCTGATCGACGGGGTGAACGGACTGTGTTCGGGCTACTGCATCTTCGTCTGCACGGTATTCGGCGTATTTTTCGCCTCGTTCGGAGGGACGGCAGGAGCTTTCTTCGCCGCCGCCTGCATCGGAGCCTTGATACCGTTCCTGTGCCACAACATCTTCGGATTGAAGTCCAAGATGTTCATCGGCGACGGGGGCACGCTGCTGATGGGAACCGTCATGACGTACTTCGTCCTCGACTGCCTGCACGGCGATGTGGCGGCAGAGACCGCCCGGGCCGAAAATCTGGGGCTCGTGCCGTTCACGCTCTCGGTGCTTGCCGTACCCGTGTTCGACACGTTAAGAGTGATGACAGTACGGATGCTGCACGGCAGATCTCCGTTCGCACCGGACAAGTCGCACCTGCATCACCTGCTGTTTGAGTTCCACTTCTCGCACATCGGCACCACCTGCACGGAAATCCTGCTGAATATGCTGGTCGTAGGGGTATGGTGGACGGCTTACGCACTGGGCGCATCAATCGACGTACAGCTCTATGCCGTGCTGCTCACGGGCATCGGCGTTACCTTCGGGCTGTACGGACTTCTCACCCGCATCCGCAAGCGCGACACGCGTTTCTACCGCGCCCTGCTCCGCTTCGGCGACCGCACCCACGTCGGCCACTCCAAATGGTTCCTCAAATGCAGAGAACGGTTGGACAGGGAATATTAGAATACAACTAAATAATAAATAAACGTATGACTGCATGTTTTATGGGGTTGGGCTATATCGGCCTGCCCACAGCCATCATTGCCGCCAAACACGGCATTCACGTTACGGGCGTGGATGTCAATCCCGCCGTGGTAGAGAAAACCAATGCCGGTGAATTGCATATTATCGAACCCGGCATGGGCGATTTATTGAAAGAGGTCATCGCCTCGGGTATGCTTCATGCCTCGACGCATCCCGAAACGAGCGACGCCTATTTCATGGTCGTACCCACGCCGTTCAAGGGCAACCACGAACCGGATGTCTCCTATGTCGAAGCCGCGACCCGTTCCGTCATTCCTTACTTGAAAGAGGGCGATCTCTACGTCATCGAGTCGACTTCGCCGATTGGCACGACCGAAGCGATGGCGCAAATTATTTTCACGGAACGTCCCGAATTGGAAGGGAAAATCTACATTGCCTATTGCCCTGAACGGGTGTTGCCGGGTAATGTGATTTATGAATTGGTGCACAACGACCGCGTCATCGGTGGCCTGAACCCTGAATCGACCGAAAAGGCTATCGGATTTTATTCGCAATTCGTACAGGGGACGCTGCATAAAACGAATGCCCGCACAGCGGAGATGTGCAAACTGACGGAAAACTCTTCACGCGATGTGCAGATTGCCTTTGCAAACGAGTTGTCGCTGATTTGCGACAAGGCGGGCATCGATGTGTGGGAACTCATCCGTTTGGCGAACAAACACCCGCGTGTCAATATCCTGCAACCGGGTTGCGGTGTAGGCGGACACTGCATTGCCGTAGATCCCTATTTCATCACGGCAGATTTTCCGATGGAGTCGAAAATCATCGGCACGGCACGGGAAATCAACAACTATAAATCGTTCTGGTGCGCCGAGAAGGTACGGAATGCCATGTTGGAATTTGAACTGTCGCACCACCGTAAGCCGGTCGTGGCGATGATGGGTCTGGCATTCAAACCGAATATCGACGACCTGCGCGAATCTCCTGCGAAATACATTACGACGAAGGTGATGCAGAGTTGCAACAATGCGCAGATTCTGGTCGTGGAACCGAATGTAAAAGAACACAATGTTTTCAAGCTGACCGACTATCGGGAGGCATACGAAAAGGCGGATATCGTGGTTTTCATGGTGGCGCACGACCCGTTCAAGACACTGCCCAAACACGATGACAAAATCATTCTCGATTTCTGTGGAATAAGAAAATCAAATACACTTTGATTAGTTGAAGAATAAATTAAACATGTGCGATATTAAATTACATACATATATTTCCTACATAGCGTGTTTATGAGATATACAGCTTTGGAGATAAATTCGAAAATTCATAGTTAGGGGTAGTACATAAATTCAAATGTGATATTTATGATAAATACTACGAATAAGGTCGATTGCTGCGGCTGCAATGCTTGCGGCGACATCTGCCCCAAAGACGCCATAACATTCGAGACGGATATCGAGGGCTTCTGGTACCCGAAAGTCGACAGGGACAAGTGCATCGACTGCGGATTGTGCGAGAAAACCTGTCCGATTACCAATAAACTTGATAACGGTAATTATCAAAAACCCAAAGTTGTCATAGCCAACCATAAAAATATTGAAGTACGTTTTGACAGCACATCTGGCGGTATGTTCACTGCGTTTGCCGATACAATATATAAAGAAAACGGTTAATGTCGGGGGCGCAATTTTTACCGATAATTTCTCGGCAAAACAATATATATCCGACAAAAAAGAGGATTTGAAAATACTGAGAAATTCCAAATATATACAAAGCGATGCGACAGGTTTCTATAAAGAGGTTAAATCCATTTTACAAAGAGGCGATAAAGTATTGATTTGTGGTCTTCCTTGTCAAATTGCCGCCTTGAAATCTTATTTGAAATGCGATTATGATAATTTGATAACGGTGGATTTAATATGTCGGGGGATAAATTCTCCCATGGTATTCCGCAAGTATTTGGAGTCTTTGGAAAGAAAATATAGCTCGAAAATTATATATATTAAGCATAAAAGCAAGGAATTAGGTTGGAAGAAATTAACATTGAAAGTCGCACTTGAAAACGGACAGACTTATTATGGGCCAAGAGATACGGACGCTTTTACCCGAATGTTTATAGGAACCAGCGCCATAACCCGCCCTTCTTGTTTTGAATGCCGATTCAAGAGCTTTCCTCGTGTGGCGGATATTTCGATAGGAGATTATTGGTATAACAAAAAAACGGAAGCAGGGAAATTGGACGATGATCTTGGCACTTCGGTAGTCCTTATAAATTCCAAGAAAGGGGAGGCGTTTTTTTCAGAGGTAAAAAAAATAACGACATCAACGGACACACTTGAAAATGTTATTGCCGGCAATCAGGCATTGGTTAAGTCGCTTATGAACGACACAAAGATCAACCGCGAAAAGTTTTATCAAGATTTACAAAATGTTGATTTTGTTGAACTTGCAGAAAAATATTTCCCTCGAAATGATATAAAAACAAAAATAAAAAACATCTTAAGGGTAATAATAAAAGAAGCAAAATTAGCACGGTTGAGACCTAAACCAATATGGCAATTCTTGCATCTAAATTTTCTGCATCCTGCTGTAAGAGGCGTGTCTTTATCCAAAGAGCGAGTTATTTATGTTACTCGTTTTTGCGATATTGAAATATCAAAAGAAGCACATCTCAATTTGAAAGGTTCTTTGACGATAGGGACTTCGGTATATAAACATACGCGTTTGGAAACGCGACTTAGAATGTTATCCGGCGCCATATTTAATGTAAACGGCTCTTGGTCATACGGGTATGGCGGGAATATAGAAATTTTTGGATCAGGAGAATTGACGGTTGAACGCGGTCCTTGGGCAAATATCAATTTGTGCATCATTTGCCAGAATAAAATTTTTATAGATGAATGGGCGATGGTAGGTAGGGCCGTAACGATTCGAGATAACAATGGCGGTCACGCAATCGGAATTTATGGGTATCGGAATTCTCTTCCAGTGCATATCGGCAAACATGTGTGGCTCTGTTCCAATGTAACGGTTATGCCAGGTATTAAAGTCGGGGACGGAACTGTAGTTGGTGCTAATTCTATCGTTACATCTTCCTTCCCTGCCAACTGTATCGTATCCGGGAATCCGGCTAAAATCACCAAGACAAACGTTTTATGGAAAATGTAAATATGTGCTTGCACCACATAGGAATTGCCGTTTGCGATTTTGCAACCAGTATTCCATTTTATGTAAGTATAGGATATTATAAATATGTAGAAGTTTACGATCCGGAACAAAATGTATATGTATGTCTCCTTAAGCACAAAGAAAATCCGGTAATATTGGAATTATTAATGCCTTATAACGAGCAATCCCCGATAAATACGATTATAAAAAAATGGGAGCTACTCCATATCATATGTGTTATGCTGTTCAGAATATGCAACAGGCAATTTCTGCATTACGAAAGAAAAAGTTTATGATTGTATCAACTCCTAAACCTTCTAACGCATTTTATAATAACTTGGTATGTTTCCTCATAAAAAAAGGTATTGGATTAATTGAAATTATAGAAATCAGATGAAAGAAGAAATGCGAGGCAAGGCTGCGGTCATAACGGGCTGCAGCAGGGGAATAGGATTGGCGATAGCGGAGCTGTTTGCCGCGACGGGGGCAGACATCGTCGCCTGTTGCCGGAAGGAGACGGAAGAGACAAGCCGCACATTCCGGCGCATCGCCGAACGGAACGAGGTAGAGGTAATCCCCTTATATTTCGACCTGTCCGATGAATCCGCCGTTAAGCAGGGCATCAAAGTCATCAAGGGGCTGAAAAGGCCGATGAACTGTTTGGTCAACAATGCGGGTATCCCTCATCTGTCCCTGCTGCCATTCGTCAAGGCGGAAGATATCCACCGGATACTGCAGGTGAATTATATCGCCCCGTTGATGATGATACAGGGACTGCAAGGCCTTTTGTCGAAAGGACGGCCCGCCTCTATCGTGAACATGGCTTCCGTAGCCGGGATGGACGGCGAGATTGGGAACTCCGTGTACGGAGCCTCCAAGGCGGCAGTCATTATGCTGACAAAAGTCGTTTCGAAGGAGTTGGCTGCCATGGGCATCCGTTGCAATGCCGTGGCACCCGGGCTGACATCGACCGGTTTTGCGGACAGTATGGGTGAAAAGGCGAAAGAGAGCATGCGGCAAGCCTCTGCGTTGCACCGGCTGGCGACGCCTGAGGAAATAGCCGAGGCAGTATTGTTCCTGGCCTCTGAGCGTGCGTCCTTCATCAATGGGCAAGTCATTCGGGTGGACGGTTCCATGTGAGTAAAAATTATCAAATCATAAAATCATCAAGACATGGACAATGTAAAAGAAAAAATCATCGGGATTATTGCAGACACCTTGGAGATAGGTGTCTCCGAAATCAATGACAATTCCAGCATCGGGGATTTCCCGGCATGGGACTCTTTGGGACACATGAACCTATTGCAAAATATACAAGACGAGTTTGATATAGAACTTGATCCGGAAGAAATAATAGAGCTTGAGGACGTGCGGGACATCGTGAAGGCGGTCGAGGCGAAATTGCAATAAGAAACAAGAGATGACTATCGAGGAGTTTATTTTTCGGCATTCACAGGTCTCCCCCGAGAAAACTGCCATTATAGCGGGGACGACGGAGGTTTCTTATGCGCAATTGTGGCAGAGGATGGAAGAAGCGTCCTCGTATTTCCGCGGTTGCGGATTGAAGAAAGGCGACAGGGTCGTCCTATCGGCAAGCAAGAGCGTAGAGTTCATCTACACCTATTTCGGTGCGCACCTTGCGGGCATGATATGCGTGCCGGTAGACCCCGAGACCAACGCCTTCCGCCTGCAAAGGATTGTCGGTTGTGCAGAGCCGTCGCTGATAGTCGGGGAGCTGCGACATGGCGGAAGCCATGAGGTAAAGGCCTTTTCGGAAATTCATTCGGAGGAACGTTTCGATACCGTTTTTCCGGAGAGTACGGACCATGCCGACATTCTGTTTACAACCGGAACGACGGGATTGCCCAAAGGGGTGATCCTGCCGTACTCCAACCTGCTGGCGGCGGCTGAGAACATCAATGCGTTCATCGGAAACTCTTCTGACGATGTAGAGTTGCTGGCGCTGCCCGTCAGCCACTCTTTCGGGTTGGGGCGTTTGCGGTGCGTCATGGTGAAAGGGGCGACTTTGGTATTGCTGGGGAGTTTTGCCAGCATGAAGAGATTCTTCGGCGAGATGGAACGGTGCAAGGCGACCGGCTTCGGGATGGTTCCGGCCAGCTGGGCCTATCTGCGGAAGATGAGCGGGGAGCGCATCGGCAGCTATGCCGGCCAGCTGAAATATATTGAAATAGGCAGCGCGTTCATGCCCTTGGAAGAAAAAGAGATGTTAATGCGCTTGTTACCCGATACTCGTATCTGCATGCACTACGGGCTGACGGAGGCGTCGCGCAGTGCCTTCGTCAGTTTTCACGATGAAGCTGCGCATCTGATGACTGCCGGTCGCCCGTCTCCGAATACCGAGATCGCCGTTTTCAATGAAAGCGGAGAGCGTCTCGG
>NZ_CANRPM010000089.1 GCF_947632445.1 uncultured Bacteroides sp.
AAAAATGTACAAAAATCCATGAAACTGTCATCTTTATGCCAGTCTTTCCGTCAATGATTGGGGTAATACGGGCATAGCTCCCTGTTGTGTACAGACATAAGCCGAAGTTTCTACAGCCAGCTGATGGGCTTCTGCTACCGGATGTCCTTTAAGGATTGCAGCCGTAAAGGCAGCTGTAAATGAGTCGCCTGCGCCTACGGTATCTGCGACCTGCACCTTGGGAGTTTCCACAAATGATGCGTGGCCGGGAGTAAAAACATAACTGCCGTTTACGCCACAAGTCAGGATCAGCATCTTCAGATTATACTTAGCCAGCAGAATCCAGCATTTGTCTTGAAGGTCGATGCCCGGATAACCGAACATCCGGCTTACGGTAACTAATTCTTCATCGTTAATTTTCAGTACGTTGCAACGACGGAATGAATCACACAGAATTTCTTTCGTATAAAATCCTTGCCGCAGGTTGATGTCGAAGATGCGAAGCGTGTCTTCGCTTTCAGGCATTGCGTCGAGAAAATGATGAATGGTTTCGCGTGATACGATGCTGCGTTGTGCCAGTGAACCGAAGCAGACAGCGCATGTCTGATGGGCCAGTCCTTCGAGAGCCTGTGTATAGGGAATGTTATCCCAAGCTACGCCTTCTTTGATGTCATAACAAGGAACTCCTTCGGCGTCCAATTCTACCTGAACCGTTCCTGTGGGATAAGGTACCGTTTCTATCAGTCCGTATAATTGTTTTTCGCGGAAGTTGTCCAAAATTTCTGAACCCAATTTGTCCTGTCCTACGGCACTTACTATGCGGCTCTCCAGTCCGAATTGTGATACATGATATGCAAAATTGGCGGGTGCTCCACCCAGTTTTTTCCCTTCGGGCAGCACGTCCCATAGTGCTTCGCCCATTCCGACTACGATTGATTGATTATTCATGGCTATTGTTTTTTTTGTGATTTCATTCTCAAAGTGTAGGCAATCAAATAGAGTACGCCGATTGTCATTACAGCTACAGCTCCGCTTTGTCCGACAACGTCACTGGCCATACCCATCAGCAATGGGAAGATCGTACCGCCGAAAAGCCCCATAATCATTAGTCCCGAAACCTCGTTCTTTTTGTCAGGTACCGCAGTAAGGGCTTGCGCAAAGATGATGGGAAAGACATTGGAGTTGCCGAACCCGATGAGGGCGATGCAGACGTAGATGATATGATGTTCGTTAGATACCAGCAGACCTGCCATTGCCACCAACATACACATTACGCTGATGCCCAAGAAACGGCGTGCCGACAGGTGTTGAAGGATGAATGTACCCATCAGGCAGCCTGCGGTACGGAAGATAAAGTAGAGGCTCGTGGCAAACCCTGCTTCGTCAAGTGTCAGGCCTACACGTTCCATCAGCAGTTTGGGTGCGGTCGTATTGGTACCTACGTCAATACCTACGTGGCAGACAATACCCAAGAAGCACAGCAGGATAAACGGCTGTCCCAGCAGACGCAGGCAGTCGGCAAAACCCGATGCCTGGTCGGTTTTTTCTTCCTCGATATGCGTAGACGAGAGCCATAGGATAGCGATGACAGCCACTACCATATAGATGGGGAACAGCACACGCCAACCCAGCCCGAAAGTAGGCATGGTCTGCGTAGCGCCCCACATAGCGATATAAGGAGCCAGGAATGAAGCGATGGCCTTGACAAACTGCCCGAAAGTAAGCGAACTGGCCAGACGTTCGCCCGAAATAATGTTGCTCAATAGCGGATTGAGCGAAGTTTGCATCAATGCATTGCCGATACCCAATAATGAGAAGGAAAAGAGCATCAGTCCGTAACTATCACCGAAGAGGGGTAATAGGAGTGACAGGGCTGTCACGACGAGGCTTAGCAGTACCGTATTTTTCCGTCCGATACGATTCATCAGCATCCCTGTAGGTACAGAGAAAATAAGGAACCAGAAGAATACAAGCGACGGAAAGATATTGGCCTGTGAGTCCGTCAGTCTAAGGTCGGCCTTTACGTAATTGGAAGCGATGCCTACCAGGTCTACGAAGCCCATAGCGAAGAAGCAGAGCATAACGGGAATCAGTTTCCCGTATTTCATTTGTTGTTTTGCGGTCATTGTTTTACGAAATTAAGGAGTGAAGTAATGATAATAAAGTCAATACTTCTACTCAAGGGTTATTATAGTTCTTGTAATTATTTCACTTCTGTCAGTCTCATCATACGACATTGCATCGGGTGAAAGCCAAAGATATCGAGACCTGCTTTTATCAGGTAGTTACCTGAAAGAATGCGTATCTGCTATCTGTTTCATGTCACTGACATCCAGTGTAGTGGTGGCGAGCTGTGCAAGTGTCGCTGTTTCAATGGGGTATTTCATGGGATATAAGTTTTTTAGTGTTACAATCCTAATTGGTGTACCTTCAGATTCTTCACTTTAGCCTCGCCTCCTTCGGAGTAGAAACGCAAGGCGTTGTAGGGCTGGGTAGGGAATACGAGATTGGTCATGGCAATGCGGCCATTGTCTATGAAGATTTCAATGGAGCACTTATCTACGAATACGTCGAGGTGGTAGGTCTTGCCTTCGCAGAGTGAGAGCGGTGCCCAAGTACCCAAAGCGAAGTCGTTGACGTAGTTCACGGACTCCGTCTTGCGATGATCGTCAGTCTCCTTGAAGTGAAGTTCGGATTTTTCGCCGAAGGCTGTCAGGCCGCTTTGATTACGGTCCATGACAATGCGGCCGGACTTCATGTCAAGGTAGATGTCGACTTTTTCGCCTTTATCGTTCAGCAGTTGGAAACCTGTGGTTTGTGCCTTGTTCGGAGTGATGTCCATTTCCAGTTCACAAGCGCCTTCGATGCCGGTAGCCAGCGGGCTGACTATATATTCGTCGGAGAGAGCGAAGTCATTGATGAACTCGGTGCCTTTGCGCAGGTCTTCGGTCTCCTTCACGGCGTTGGCGGCCATGTAAATTTCACCGTCTTTGGTGTAGAGCGACAGCTCACGAGGCAAGGCATTGGCTCCGCGATACTGGCGGATGGGGGTGACGTTGGCGTACTGCCAGTTGCTCATCCAAGGCATAGCAATGGTGCGGTCGCCCGTGTTCGAGAAGCAGACGGTGGCGTAGTGGTCCTTACCAAAATCGAGCCACTTGGTAACACTCTTGTCGTTGTCGCACTTGAATTCTTTGCCGTCGAATTCGCCTACAAAATATTCCGTAGCACTACCGCCGAAAGGACAGCCGGGGTTGATGTTGACAATCATTACCCACTTCATGTTGTTCTTGTCGCCATTGACCGGTAGCCGGATGAAGTCGGGACATTCAAACTGATTGGGCTGTACGCCGTAGCCTTCGCCAAACAGACTCAGGTATTCCCAGTTCTTCATGTCGGTGGACGAGTAGAAACGCATGTTCTTATCGGCGGAAACAATCATGTACCACTTTTGGGCGGGCTCGTACCAGAACACCTTCGGGTCGCGGAAGTCCTTCAGTCCGTCAAATGGGGTCAGGATAGGATTCTTCTCGTACTTCGTGTACGTGCGGCCGTTGTCGGTGCTGTAGGCCATGCACTGTATCTGTCCGTGTTCGTCGCTGGCCGATGTGTAGAAGGCTATCATGGCATCCTTGCCGTAGCCGGCGCTATTGTTTTTGTCAACCACAGAGCTGCCGGAGAAGATATGTCCCAGTGTGTCGCGAGCGATAGCGGGGTCGAGATGTTCCCAGTGGATGAGGTCGTGGCTGACGGAATGTCCCCAATGCAGGTTGCCCCACTTCGAGCCGTAGGGGTTGTACTGGAAGTAGAGGTGATACTCGCCGTCCTTGTACACCAGTCCGTTGGCGTCGTTCATCCAGCCATAGAGTGGAGTATGATGGTAGACGGGGCGATAATAGTCTGTGTTGGTGGTATCGAAGTTATCGGCTAAACGGATGCTGTCCCAGCAGATGGCGTTGGCCGCTACGTGGCTGATGCTGACGGTAGCTTCAGAGCTTTGAGGCAGGGCTAAGGGTACGTAATATTCTACGCTATCAACGGCTAGGCGCACGTCTATGGCTATGTCGGTGGGACTGCCCGTAATGAGTTTCACTTTACCTTCGTTGTGTGACTCCTGAATGGGGAGGATGAGGTATCGGGTTGGGTTTGTGATGTGAACAATGGTAAGCGTGTCGCCTTGGTGTTCCAGGCGGATGCCGTTGTTCTGCGGTTGGCAGGCAGCCAGTGTGGCAACCGTTATCAAGGTCATTGTCAGGTGGTTGATAAATCTTTTCATGGTTTTATTGTTTTTGATCGTATAAAGGTACAGATTATATTTGAATTAGCCTCATCCGTGTGACTGGTCGAACAAGGATTGGCAGCATTCAGTGTCACTTTGCAGTTTTCCTCTTCCTTGCTGGAGTTTTCCACTTGTGACTGTTCCAATCTTTATGTCCTTGTATAATAGCGTTTCCGCAAGTCTGTTTGATTAAAAAAACTTCCTCGGCGCGATAGCATGTTGCATGTGTTTTCATATTTCTGTTTTCATGGTACATTTTATTGAATTAATAATTAAATTTCTCTTTTCGTTTATCAGCTTTTTCGCTTGAAAGCCTGCGCAAATGTATGCAGTTGTTCGTAAGGGAAATAAAAAAAATGTTTCATCCCCTGTTCCCAAGGTTGCATGAAACATTTATAATAAGGAATGTAACAAAATGGATAGACGTTAGCTTCAGCAATTTAAGTGTTGGTTTGAAATCGTTAACCCTCAGCCTGTCGTCTTTCATGTGGGAACCTGTCGGTTCAGGGCTTGTAGACTTCTCCGTCCGACGTGACGTTGCGGTAGGTGATGTCGGTGGCATCGTCTGTGACCATCAGCGGCCGACCGTCGGGCTGTTCGTAGTGGAAGTGCACGTTGTCCAATCTGACGTTGCAGGCATGGCGGATGTAGAAGCCTTTGGCTGGAATGGTGCCGAACATCCAGGGTTCGGGATAAACCTTCTCCTGTTCGGGTGGCGTGCGTTGTCCGTCGGTTTCAGTGTAGCCGCCTTGGTGGTAGATGTGGATGTTGTTCAGGCTGATGTCCTCAATGACGGATCCGGGTATGCCGCTGATGATGGACGAATAGCGTGAGTCGGCGTTAAACACATTGACGTTACTGATGAGGATGCGCTTCATGCTGCCCACAGGTGTTCCTTCAGGGCTGTGCATACGGGCGCCCAAGCGAAGAAAGATAGGGGAGTTAACAATGTCGCGCATGGTGATATTGCTGATGACAATATCTTCCAATCGTCCACCGTCCACCGTCTCAAGTGCCAAGCCTCGGCAACGTTCGAAGATGCAGTTGGTAATGGCGATGTTCTTGAAGCCGCCGCTTGATTCTGTCCCCAGCTTGATACGTCCCGTCACAAAGCCATGATCGGGGGCTTGTGGTTCGTCGCGTTGCCAGGTGCAGTCCAGTACACTGCCGCGGTCGTATCCGCTGACCAGGCAGTCGGAGATGGTAACATCTTCCGTGTCTTTGAAGTAGCCCAAAGCGTAAGAAGATTTCAATACGATAGCGTCATCCCAAGGACTGTTGACGGTACACTGGCTGATACGTACATTCTTACAGCAGTCTATGTCGAATCCATCTCGGTTGGTGTCCACCTTCAGGTTCAAGATAGTCAGATTGTCCACGCCTGTAGCCAGCAGACCGAAGTGTCCGCAGCGTAGCATGGAGAAATCTTTCAGTGTGACGTTCTTGCAGAGTTTCAGGCTGATGGCCTTGTTGCCCACGCCCGGCAAGCGGCTTCCTTCACGTGTCAGTCCGTGCCCATCAATCAGTCCCGGACCACTGATAGTAATGTCCTCCAGTCCGATGCCCCAGATGAGAGAGTTCTTCCAATGGCTGTGGCCGAAGTCCTGGTAGCGGTTGTGTTTGTTGGGTTCTGCATCGTCATAGCTTTCGGTGGCCGAAGGAAAAGCTGCTGTAATCGTGGTACCCTGTTCCATCAACAGATGGATATGGCTGGCCATTCGGATGGAATAGCAGGCATAGTTGCCGGCCGGCAGATAGACGGTACCTCCGCCGTTGGCGGCAGCTTCTTGGATGGCGCGGTTGATGGCGGGACTGTCGATGGTCTTTCCGTCGGCTTTGGCTCCGTACTCTTTTACATTATATATGCTGGCTTGGGTTGCTACCGTGCAGAGGCAGAGTAGCAGGGATAGTATATTTTTCATCATTGCAGGGGCATTAAGGTAAATCGTTTCAGGTAAGAGGCATTCCCGTACATCGTATGTTCGTCGGACAGATTCCAAAAACCGTCTTTTGAAGTGGGATTGGCATCCCAGTCAATTACGGCCCAGCAGAGGCCTATTTCGTTCCCTTCTTTAAGAACGGTGGGACGGGAAATTTCCGGCCCGTCGGCATCGGCATGGTCGAAGGGAGTAATGTAGAACTCCAGCGTCAGTTTGCCCGTTTCGCCTTCATGAAAATCATAGTGGTAGGCATAGTCAGCATAAGGCTTTTGTTTCAGCCATACCTGTGGCCCCCAGAGCATGCACCAGTCACGTCCGTGGGGTGGAGTGAAGATGTGGTAGTTTTGTGCGTGGCAACCGTGAAACTTGAACCAAGCCTGCCAGACATCTTCGGGAGCGGTCGGGTGCAAGCGGTCGATGAACGGGCCACCCGAACAATCGCCATCCACTACTACTTCAAAAATGTCTGTATTCAACGAGTTTTCATTGAAGCGCCAATAGTTGTCCCAAGCTTCGTAGAGAAAATACAATTTCTGAGTTTCGTCACACCAACCCACTTTTACACTGACCTGCAAGGTCTTGGTGTCAGGGGCAGTATGCTTGCCTTCGTCTTCTTTCAGTGCGGTTTCGGTCACGGCGTAGCTGTCGGGTACATTGGACCAGTCGCGAGTATCACCGTCCAGAATGGGGACTTCATCGGCTGCGAACTGGTAGACTTTGTAATCTTGCGCGTTGGCCGGCAAGTACGTTAACAATAGGAACAGGGGAAGATACAGATGTTTCATCATTGTTTGTTTTGAATTTCTTTGTCAAAAAGGGCCGGCAACATAAATCGGTTATAATCGGCTTTGGCATTTTGTTTGTAAAGGCAAAAGTAAAGTGTTTCTCCTTCCTGCCAGGTACGTAGGGCAGCGATTACGGGGGCATCTGTCTTTTTGCCTGAACGGTAGAGAGTCAGAGGATTGTTCTGCTGATGGGCATCGCAGAGAATAGGTTCGGAACTGTCAGGCATCACGCCATGTACAGTTCTCAGTTTCATCACTTCGCCGTAGTAGACGGTGAATGCATTTCCTTCGATACAAAACACATTGTCATGGCAGGCGTCTGTGGGGATTACGTCGTCTTGTTCCGTCCTTACAGCTTTGTCATCACAGGCACCGAAAGCCCAGCATAGGCGAGTGTCAGGTGGTAGGTTTTCGGCTGTGGCTTTTATGATGATTCCTTGTGTGTCGGTCAGTGAACAGATGGTTAGTTCTACTTTACCACCTTTCCACAGTTTGTCTTCTATCGTGTAATAGTTCCCTTTGTTTTTCACTTTGCATTGGTCCAGCCATCGGCTTTCTTCACCGCAGACCAGTCCCAAACGTAAGATTCCTGTTCCTTTTGGAAGTTGCAGGGGAAGGGTTTGAGATTGGGTGGTTGCTGCCCATAAAAAAAGTAACAACAGTAACAGTTTGTTTTTCATTGTAAGTATATCTTGGTTGTTTTATTTTTACGTGGCTAAGTTACGTCCTTCTAAGATTTGAGCAAATGGAAATAAGTACAATAGGATGGAATATTGTATAAAATGACGTGAGTTCGACATAAAATCAAAAGACAGCAAGTTGCCCGTTATTGATAAAGTTCATTTCAATGGCGGGTTTCTTTTCAAAGAAGCAGTATAGCAGTATGCAGCTATGGTGGAGAGCTAATTGGCAAAGAAGTTACTGAATGACCGATGTCTGGAGTGTTCTATCTGTGCGATGTTCTTCAACCCATCATGGAACGTTTCTATCAAAGCGCGTTTTCTGAGCAGGATTTTGTCGCTACGCTCATCAGAGAATTTCTCATATTGTTTTTGACTAATTCAAAAATCTCGGCATCACTCATGCGGTTGGGCTTGTTGCGATGTTTGATTTTCCTGTCTACAATCATATATTTTTCCTGTTGCAATGTAAATTCCTTGCAAAAATCATCGGCCATACAATAAATTTCTGTAACTTTGGACGCTGAGAACGATAGTGACAATCGTTTAAATGTTATAATTTTACACTATAAATTTAATACTTTTATCGCTATGTTCCTATTTAACAACAGATTATATTTATCCTTATTTAGAACTCACGTTATTAAACAATAATTCAAATTTTTACGTCATGGCAAAGTTCAAATTCTTGTGTGTTTTATTTATGGTGGTTGCCGCGAATGTAAACGTCAATGCACAAAGTTATCTGACTAATAGTTATAAAGGCTATGTGGATGCTGGTTATTCCATTGGTATTGTAGTTTATAAGTTCGGAAGACTGGAAATCAATACCTCACACGGCTACCAGTTCAGTCCATATTTCTTTTTAGGAGCTGGTATAGGACTACACTTCATGCCATCTTACGAAACCAGCGATATGGATATTCCCTTGGATATAAGAAACAGTAATGTGGATATTCCTTTGTTTGCTAATATCAGGAGTCATTTCAGGGAAGGTTAAGTAGATTTAGATAATCAACAATAATTATCGGAACCAAATCCGTGTAGCTCAACGAGTTACACGGATTTGC
>NZ_CANRPM010000090.1 GCF_947632445.1 uncultured Bacteroides sp.
AAGGGTTTCCCTTCCCATCTTTTCTCGTTTTTCGTAAAAAGCGCGAAGGCCGTAGCGCCTATCTTATGTGCGTTCAAGGGGGCGTTGTGAAGGCCTCCGGCTGTACTGACATGGGCTCCTATGTATTTCATAATCTATATTTTTATAAATTGATGAATACAAATATAATAAACATTTGCCATAAAAACAACGGTTATCTTCTTTATCTTCAAGAGGATAACCGTTAATTTATATATCCTGAAGAAGTTTCAGGATGCAATGAAAAGAGGGTAACCTCTTGGGCCATTTCGAATGGCTTTTGAGTCACCACCGTGTGTATTTTCCTTTTTAGTCTCCTTTTTTTCGTTTTAATGCTCCAAAATTATCTATCAGCAAATAAATGTAGTAATTTTGTGGAAAATATCAGATTATGAATGTATTGGATTCTTATATACCGCGAAAACTGCCGATTGTCGCTTTAATCTGCACGGTGTTCATCACATACCCTAACGTGGTGTGGATTCCGTGGAATTTGGCACGACTGAATGTCGGCGAAGAACCCGGTTTTTGGGCGTTCTTCGCTTTCCGCATGATTTATTTCTACGGCTTGTTTTACTTCCAGTTAAGATATAACGTGCGCAAGATTGGCAATATGTCATTTACGGCACGTTTCGGACAGAACTTTATTTATACACTTGTCGGATGTGCCGCATTCGTCGGGCTGTCATACGGCTTGCCGCTGCTGGGCATTCAGACTGGATATGTGGGCAACATCCTCCTGTTCCAGTTCTTTGTGGTATGCCTGCTTTGCACGTTCATCGGGTACATTTCGGTGCTGTATGACAGCCAGCGGGAGAAGGAACAGGAGATAGAGCGACTCCGTATTGAGAATCTGCAAAGCCGTTGCGATGCCCTTGCCAACCAGATCAATCCGCATTTCTTTTTCAATTCGCTCAACGGAATATCCTCGTTAATCAGAAGAGAAAATGATGACAACACATTGCTTTATGTAACGAGATTGTCGGACATTTTCCGTTATATTCTGCAAAGCGACAAGAAAGGGATTGTGTCATTGGGTGAAGAACTGACATTCATTCGCTCTTTCATGCACGTGATGGAAGTGAGGTTTGAAGGCAAACTGACCTGTTCGATTGAAGTACCAGAAGAAGACCTCGGACTAATGCTGCCTGTACTCTCACTGCTGCCACTTTTGGAAAACGTGACCGTACACAATCAGATAGACAGCGACCACCGGATGAATATCACTATCCGGATGAATGGCAACGAACTGGAAATATCGAATCCGGTATATCCCAAACTCGCCCCGCCCGACACGAACGGTATCGGTTTGCAGAACCTGCGCAATCGTTTCGGACTGATGATGAAGAGAGAAATTCGTGTGGAAACCGACGGTGACACATTTAACGTATATCTCCCGTTAAGGTAATAGAAGAAACTATGAGAGTATTGATAGTAGAAGATGAAACGGCGGCTTACAAGAATATGGTAAACGCCTTGCAGACAATAGATCCCACTATTGAGATTGCCGGTAATACGGAGAGCGTGAGCCGGACTGTGGAGTGGCTGCAAAACAATCCGCAACCGGATCTGATATTCATGGACATACAATTGTCCGATGGCTCGGCTTTCATACTTTTCGACCGCATGAAAATCGAGACACCGATTGTCTTTACCACGGCATACGACCAGTATGCCATAGATGCTTTTCGGGTAAACAGTATCGATTACTTGCTGAAACCTATCAAACCCGATGAACTGCAAAGAGCGTTGGACAAGTTCCGCCGCTGGATGCCCGCCGATATGGGCGGCTATCTTTCCCGGCTGATGGCGTTGGCTCCCAAACCGGGATATAAAGATAAAATATTGATTCCCTTACGGGATAAACTTCTGCCGGTAGCACTGGACGATGTGGCCTGTTTCTACACGACCAATAAGCAGACGCTTGTCTGCCTAAAAAACGGTGTGCAATATGCGTATGTCAAGACGCTGGAACAAATAATGACGATGCTTGACCCCTCCCGTTTTATCCGGGCGAACAAGCAGTATATCATCGCACGGGACAGCGTGAAGGAGATCACTGTATGGTTTGACAGCCGCCTATTGGTAAAACTGAATGTAGAAACTCCCGAACCCATCTATATCAGCAAGAACAAGGCGCCAGAGTTCAAAGCATGGGTTGTATAGGAGCAATGAGTTTCCTTATCCTAAAATTATAACAGCTTCTTTCGGGAAGCTGTTTTTTCGTTTTCAAGCAACACTTTTACGCGTTAATGCCGCTTTCTATATAATGTATGTCATACCGCTGTAACTTTGCATTCAAATAATTGATTACAAAGTTTATAGCAATGAAGAATCATATCTATTTCAGATTTGTCGGAGCGGCCGTACTCCTTTTGATATTTTCCTCATGCAAGGATGGAAAAGAGGGAAATACAGCTCCCAAGTATTACCCAACGGAGATTCTCGCTCCCGTCAGCAGGACGGGACAAGTGCAGTATCCGGCACTCCTCAAAGGTCGTCAGAGTGTGGAGATACGTCCGCAATGCAGCGGACTTATCACACGGATTTGCATAGAAGAAGGTGCGAACGTGAGAAAAGGGCAGATACTTTTCGTCATCGATCAGGCTCCCTATCTTGCCGCCTTGAAAACCGCTTCAGCCAATGTGTCGCAGGCCGAGGCGCGACTGGCAACCGCACGACTAACACTCGACAGCAAGGAAGCGTTGTTCAAAGAAAATGTCATTTCCGAGTATGAATGGCAGACGGCCCGTAACGACCTGAAAGCAGCCGAAGCGACACTTGAACAGATGCAGGCGTAGTGCGACAACGCCCGGACGGAATTATCCTATACCAAGGTGAAAAGTCCGGTGGACGGTGTGGCAGGCATGATTCCCTACCGGGTGGGCGCATTGGTGGACAGGAACATTGCGGAGCCGTTGGTGTGCGTGTCGGACACGGAAGAAATGTTTGCTTACTTTTCCGTTTCGGAGAGCGACGAACTGGCGAGGAGCGCAAGGCTCGGGACGCAGGAAATCGTTTTCCGTTCCGCCAATAGAGCGATCCCCGTTGTAAACGGAGTCATCGATGCCGTCAGTGGTACGGTGGATACCCGGACGGGAACCATCAATATTCGGGCAAGAATCCCAAACCGCGATAAAATATTGTATGACGGCAGCATAGGTACGGTGCTCGTTTCATTGAAAAAAGCAGACTGCATCGTCATTCCTCAGACAGCTACATACGAGATTCAAAACCGCACATTCGTCTATAAGGTCGTGGATGGGCGTGCCGTCTCTGCGTCCATTGAAGTGGAGGACATCGGCAACGGCAGGGAATACATCGTCCTGTCCGGTCTGAAAGCCGGTGACAAGATCGTGACGGAGGGCGCGGGGTTGTTGCGCGAAGGGACGGAAATCACTGAAAGTATAACCGCCAAAACCGCTTCACGATGAACTTGCAGACTTTTATCAACCGCCCGATATTGTCCGGCGTATTGTCGGTGTTCGTCGTACTCCTCGGCATCATCGGATTAGTGCAACTGCCCGTCGAGCAATTTCCGGAAATAGCACCGCCCACGGTCAGGGTGAGCACTACTTACACGGGCGCCAATGCCGAGACCTTGCAGAAAGCCGTTGTCGCCCCGTTGGAAGAAGCCATCAACGGCGTGGAGAACATCAACTACATGACCTCCTCTGCCACCAACAATGGCACGGCCACCATCAACGTCTATTTCCGTCAGGGTACAGACCCCGACATGGCGGCAGTGAACGTGCAGAACCGCATCGCCTCGGCACAGGGCGTACTGCCTGCGGAGGTAATCCGTTCCGGCATCACCGTGCGTAAGAGCCAGAACAGCACGGCTAAGATTGTGGCACTGTACAGCCCGGACAACAGCTTTGACCAGAAATTCCTGTACAACTATTTCAAGATAAACATCGAACCGCGACTGGCGCGTATTCCCGGTGTGGGCGACATAACAGTGTTCGGCTCCGACTACTCGCTGCGCATCTGGCTGGATGCGGAAAAGATGACGGCTTACGGCCTTGTCCCTGCCGACATCACCACCGTATTGGACGAGCAGAATGTGGAAGCCCCTACCGGAACATTGGGAGCGGATATGGACAACACCTTCCAGTATGTACTGAAATACCGGGGACGCTATGAAGACGAGGAAGATTTCGGCAATCTCGTTATCAAATCGCTGTCTAATGGAAGTATCCTGCGCCTGAAAGACGTGGCGGAAGTGGAACTCGGTGCATTGAACTACGCCACGAAGAACGAGCTGATAGGACATCCGGGCACGAACTGCATGATAGCACAGGCGCCCGGCTCGAACGCCAATGAAATCGTCGAGGCGATAGACGAAGTGATACGGGATGCCGCCGCCGAATTGCCCAAAGGAATGGAACTGGTCGATCTGATGAGCATCAAGAGTTTTTTGGATGCTTCCGTACACAACGTGATAGAAACCCTGCTGGAAGCCATCCTGCTGGTTATTTTTATCGTGTGGCTCTTCCTGCGCAACCTGCGTTCCACGGTGATTCCCGCCGTGGCTATCGTTGTATCATTGATTGGAACATTTGCTTTCCTCTATTTCGCAGGAATGTCCGTCAATATGCTGACGCTATTTGCGCTGGTACTTGTTATTGGTACGGTGGTGGACGATGCGATTGTCGTAGTCGAAGCCGTGCAGTCCCACTTCGACAGCGGTTGCCCTTCTCCCCGTCAGGCAACGGTGGAAGCCATGCAGGGCATCAGTCGTCCGTTGGTTACCACTTCATTGGTGTTCATGGCCGTATTTATCCCGGTCTGCTTTATCGGCGGTGCGACGGGCAAGTTCTACACGCAATTCGGTCTGACAATGGCGGTTGCCGTCTTGATTTCCACATTTAACGCACTCACATTCAGTCCGGCGCTATGCGTACTGCTGATGAAACCGACCGCCGTCATGAAAAAAACGTCTCGTTTCGCAACCGCTTACGATGCCGCCTTTGAGGGAATGACGCGCAAATACAAAAGCTCCGTGGTGTTTCTGCTCCGCTGCAAATGGCTTTCCGCCACGTTGCTGCTGGCTGCCACCTGCGGCTTCTTCTATCTGCTGAATGTGGCAAAGACGGGACTTGTACCCGATGAAGATACGGGAACGATTGTGGTAGATGTACAGGCTGCTCCCGGAACAAGCCTTGCCCAGACGGAACGCATCCTCAAGAACATCGAAGACCGCATCAAGGATACCCCGCAATTTCAAATCTATTCCAAGTCGATAGGGATGGGAATGCTTGCCGGGCAGGGACCTTCCAATGGCACATTTATCATCCGCCTGAAGCCGTGGGACCAGCGGACAGGTCGCCATGACGACAACCGCTCTGTTATCAATGACCTGTACCGCCGTCTCTCGGACATCACCGATGCACGCATCATGGTCTTTGCCCAGCCCATTATTGCCGGTTATGGTGTGACCAATGGTTTCGAGGTACATGTGCAAGACAGATGCGGCAGTTCGGTAGAAGAGCTGCAACTTCACGCGCAGGCATTTATTGCGGCACTGAACGAACGACCGGAAATTGCGCAGGCACAGACCTCTTTCGACAGCCGCTATCCGCAATACCGGGTGGAGGTGAATGCCGCCGTGTGCAAGCGGGCGGGCGTGTCGCCTTCGGAAGTGCTCAACGCTCTGTCCGGCTATATCGGAGGCGTCTATTCCTCGAACATCAACCGCTTTTCCAAACTCTACCGGGTGATGATGCAGGCATCGCCAGAGTACCGGGCGGATGTCCGTTCGTTCAACGGGCTGTTCGTGCGCACCGCATCGGGTGAGATGTCGCCCATCAGTCGCTATGTCACCCTGACCCGTATCTATGGATCGGAATCCCTGTCGCGTTTCAATCTCTTTCCGTCCATCGCGGTCAATGGCGCACCCGCCGCCGGATATAGTTCCGGACAGGCTCTGAATGCCATTCGTGAAGTCGCTGCGCAGACACTTCCGGCGGGATACGGTTACGAGTTCGGGGCGATGTCTCGCGAAGAGGCTTCGGCGGGCAATACATCGGTTTGGGTATTCGGCATCTGCATCGTGTTCATCTACCTGATTCTGTGCGCCCTCTATGAGAGCCTGCTCATACCGCTTGCCGTCATTCTCGCCATTCCTTTCGGACTGTTCGGCAGCTTCCTTTTCGCCAAACTATTCGGCATCGAGAACAACATCTATATGCAGACCGGTATCATCATGCTCATTGGTCTGCTTGCCAAAACTGCTATTCTCCAGACAGAGTACGCATCCGAATGTCGCAGCAGAGGCATGAGCATCACGGCATCGGCTGTCGCCGCGGCGGTTGCCCGGCTTCGTCCTATCCTGATGACCTCGCTGACCATGATATTCGGACTGCTTCCGATGATATTCTCCACCGGAGTAGGCTGCAACGGATCGCGCTCGCTGGCAGTGGGTACGATAGGCGGTATGCTGGTGGGTACGGTGTCGCTGTTGCTCTTCGTGCCGCTTCTGTTCATCGTGTTCCGGCACGTGGAGGAAAAAATGATACCGGGAAATAAAATTAAAAACACATACAATAATCCTTATTAAAATTCTTACGAAGATGAAAAAGTTGATATTTATTTTGGCAGCCATATTCGGGCTGAGCCTTACGGTCAGTGCTTGTAGTACCCATGACGGCAGAATAGAGGAACCTGAAACGGAACGACCGGATGAACCGTCCGATTCAGATACGGATTCCGGAATTATGGGGAAGACTCTTATCGTGTATTATAGTTTTACCAACAATTCACACGTTATCGCCACAGAACTCCAAAAACAGACCGAAGCAGATATGCTCCGGGTCGAGCCTGCTGATGAGAACGTGGACTACAATGATTATTCCATCGGTTTGCCTATGATGAATCTCATCAAGGCACATCCGGACGATCCGGCATCTTATCCGGCTATTAAAACCGCAGCCGGTAATTTGGGTGATTATGATAATGTTATTATCGTAGCCCCGTTGTGGTGGAACAACATGGCCGCACCGCTTCAAACATTCCTGTTCAAATACGGTGCTGAAATGGAAGGCAAACACATCGGACTGATTGTGTCAAGCGGAGAAAGCAGCATAGAAGGTGTTGAAGCCGATGTAAAACGGCTTATCCCGAAAGGAAAGTACCTCAATCCTTCTTTGTGGATATTACGTTCGCATACCAATCAATGCCGTACATTGATTGAAGAGTGGTTGAAAACAATACATTAAAAAATGAAGCGACTGATCTTTCTTTCAATGGCAGCTTGTCTTCTGACTGGCTGCGGAATATATGGGAAATATTCACGTCCGGACATGGAAATCGAGACTCAATATCGCCATACGGAAAATACGGCTGATACGGCAACGATAGCCTCGCTGTCATGGCGTGAGTTCTTTACCGATACTTGTCTGCAAGCCCTTATTGAACAGGGCTTGCAGCGGAATACGGATTTGCAGATTGCACGTCTGAAAGTAGAGGAAGCCGAAGCGGTGCTGATGAACGCCCGACTTTCTTACCTGCCGGCGTTGGCCCTCTCACCGGAAGCCGGTGTCGGTCGTTACGTCGGAAATACATCGAAGACTTACCATATAGCAGCTTCGGCCAGTTGGGAACTCGATATATTCGGAAAGAACACTAACGCCAAACAAGGCGCGAGTGCAGCTCTTGATGGCAGCCGTGATTACGCCCAAGCCGTCCGGACACGGTTGATAGCTACGATTGCCGACAGTTATTACACGCTGCTGATGCTTGACAGCCAGTTGAATATCGGTGAACAGACCTTGGAAAACTGGGAGAAAAGCATCCGCACGCTTGAAGCCTTGAAACGTGGCGGCGAAACGAACGATGCCGCTGTGTTACAGGCACGCGCTAACCGCATGACGCTTGAAAGTTCGATACTGGCTCTGCGCAAAAGCATCGCCGATACGGAGAACAGTCTTGCGGTATTGCTTGCTTTGCCATCGCAACGCATAGCACGGGGTGCATTGTCGGAGACGACATTCCATGAATCGGTTTCTGTGGGCATACCGGTACAGTTACTTGCCAACCGTCCCGATGTGCGGCAAGCGGAACGCAATCTGGCACAAACATTTTATGCCACCAATGCTGCACGTGCAGCATTTTATCCGGCCGTTACCTTATCCGGTACGCTCGGTTGGACAAACAACGGCGGAGGGGTTATACTGAATCCCGGCCATTGGTTGTTGAATACCATCGGTTCGCTGACGCAACCGCTGTTCAATAAGGGTACTAACATCGCTAATCTGAAAATCGCTGAAGCTCGGCAAGAAGAAGCCAAACTGCAATTCCGGCAATCTTTGTTGGATGCAGGCAAAGAGGTAAACGACGCCCTTGTCCAATGCCAGACGTCAAAACGGCAGATGGAATTGGGAGAACAGCAAATCACGACATTACACGAAGCTGTACGCAAAACGGAGTTACTGATGCGCCATTCTTCCAGTACCTATCTGGAGGTGCTGACCGCACAACAATCATTGCTCGATGCCCAACAGAAGCTGTCACAATTCCGTTTCGATAATATACAAGGTTTTATCAACCTGTATTATGCATTGGGAGGAGGGTATTTATAAATCAATTCTTTTATGGCAAAAACAATATCAATCCAAATATGGATTATCTTTGGCTATCTACTGATTATTCTATTGATTGGAGGTATTGCTTATACATGGAGTTATGAATGGCAAAA
>NZ_CANRPM010000091.1 GCF_947632445.1 uncultured Bacteroides sp.
ATGGGGGTTATTATATAACGTACCGAGTCAGTCGAATATTTTGGTTAGCCCTGCCACGGAACTACGCCGCTGCCCCTATTTTTCATGATTATAAATTTTTAATTCGTTGTTTTGTTTTTATTGTCTGGTGTTGGGTATAAAAAGACGCGGACAAGCTTCTGTCATCTGCTTACGAGGTATTAGACGACCTACAAGATGAGATGCAAGAAATGCCCGCGCCAAACAGCGCGAACATCAACTCTCATTCTTCTCTTGTTTGAAAGTGTCTAATTTTCGTAAGCAAGAAGAAAAGCCGATGCGCTTTTTGATATGTTTACGACGCTATGCCCGCAGCGTCGGTCATTTCGGTGTTTCTATTCCATAGGCAAAAAATATCAAATGGTTTTATGCGTCCAAAAGTACAAAAAAATACGGACAGGACAAATCCTATCCGTATTTTTCTTCAGTACATACTCCGCTGCACCTCGATATTCACGATAAAATCCTGTTCGGATATATCCGATGACATCCCGTGGAGCGGGAATTCCTGTTGGAATTTAGTTGGGAAAAACAGCTTAGGAGAACTTTTCCGCATGACTTCCGGCAGGACACCGGACGGACGGCGGCCCCGCTTTTCTGCGCAGAGGTTATTGTGGCGTGACTTCGACTAAAAGTATCTAATCCGATGGAGAAAAGGCAGTTTCAGGCAGGGGAATACAGTGCTTTCTTGCCCTGTGACGCAGTGCTTTCTGAGGGCGTCATGCAGCACTTCCTCACCACCTGACGAAGCACTGTATGGGAGGCTCATGCAGTACTTCGTCACGACGGGTGCAAAATACTTCTGCCGGTTGATGGATTTTTACCGGATTATTTTATCTTTGCAGGCATAAAACAGTCAGGAACATGAAGCGTATCTTCTTATTGTGCAAGCGTCCTTTTGTGCGGCTGGCCCGTTTCCGCCATCGGTGCGGCTACGGGGTGCATTCGCCTTTCGCCTTCCATCTGATAACGGGGGTCATTTACGAGACCGCACCTTATTACAAATATGCTCCTTTGCTGGAAGAGGAGAAGCGGCTGGCGGCGCAGCACTCCAGAAGCTGGAGAGAAGAGCCCCTGCAGGTGAAGCGGCTTCTGTTTCGTTTGGTCAATTATGCGCGGCCGGAAACGGTTGTCGATGCAGGGCCTCTGTCCGCTTCGGGGCTTTATCTGAAGGCCGGCAGAGAAGGGGCGGTTTATACGGCTGCGGCGGAGTTGGACGCGGTACTGAAGAGGGCGGAGGCAGTCCTTGCAGAGGAGGATGCGGAATGTACGGAAGAGGAGCCTTGCGTAGAGGGGCTTCCGGAAGATGGACAGACAGTACTAGCAGCCATTCATATTATAATAAGAATCAATTCGAACTTGTGATTGACTTTGATTTAAGCCACTCAGACAATCGTCTTTAATGTGAAACAGACTTTGAAAAAAGATTGATTATTATCACTCCTGCTATAATCATCCCCATACCTAAAATTGCAGGAAAATCCAATGACTGCTTGAACACTAACCAGCCGATAAACCCTATAAGAACAATGCCAACTCCTGACCAGATCGCGTATGCGATGCCGATAGGCATGGTCTTAAGAACTATGCTAAGTAAATAAAAGGATGCGCCATAACAAACTACCATCATTACAGTAGGCCATAACTTGCTGAACTGCTCGCTTTGCTTTAGGAATGAAGTGGCTATTGTCTCGAATACGATAGCCAATGAAAGTAATATGTATCTGAGCATAATTTTATTATAATTTGTTAGATAATAGAACACATAATTACTCAAAAGAGTTGGAATAGAAAAATTCCCCATCTTGAGCATAGAGGGGAGTCGCGTAGCTATCCCCTCTATGAGTTTTAGGTTTGAAGCTTTATTTTTCTTTCTTCAGTTCTTCGAATATCAGTCCTTCCAGTTCTTCGGCCAATTCGGGATTGTCCAAAATGATCTGCTTGGCCGCATCGCGGCCTTGAGCCAGTTTAGTGTCATTGTAGCTGAACCATGAACCACTCTTCTTGATGATACCCAGTTCAGTACCCAGATCGATAATTTCGCCGGCACGGGAAATGCCTTCGCCGAACATGATGTCGAACTCGGCACGACGGAAAGGAGGAGCTACCTTGTTCTTGACAACCTTTACCTTGGTCTGCTTGCCGATGACATCTTCGCCGTTTTTGATGGCCTGGCCGCCACGAATGTCGAGGCGAACGGATGCGTAGAACTTCAGAGCATTACCGCCGGTAGTCGTTTCGGGATTGCCGAACATGATACCGATCTTTTCGCGCAGTTGGTTGATGAAGATGCAACAAGTGCGAGTCTTGCTGACAGCCGATGTCAATTTACGCAAGGCCTGCGACATCAGGCGTGCCTGGAGGCCTACTTTATTGTCACCCATGTCGCCTTCGATTTCGGCTTTCGGCGTAAGGGCGGCTACGGAGTCAACCACAATGATGTCGATAGCCGAGGATCGGATGAGCTGTTCGGCAATCTCCAGAGCCTGTTCGCCGTTGTCGGGCTGGGAGATGAGGAGGTTGTCCACATCAACGCCCAGCTTGGTGGCATAGAAACGGTCGAAGGCATGCTCAGCGTCGATGAAAGCGGCGATACCTCCTGCTTTCTGTGCTTCGGCAATGGCATGGATGGCCAGTGTAGTCTTACCGGAGGATTCGGGGCCATAGATTTCGATGATACGGCCACGTGGATAACCGCCTACGCCCAAGGCGACGTTCAGCCCGATGGAACCGGTGGGGATAACTTCGACTTGCTCGATGCTGTCGTCACCCATCTTCATGATGGAGCCTTTTCCGAAACTCTTCTCTATCTTGTCCATGGCGGCCTGTAAGGCTTTCAGTTTCTCGCTATTGGGCATTGTGCTGCCTTCGTTTTCAAAATTCAATTCGTCTTTTTTTGCCATATTTGTTTGTTGAATAAATGGTGATTAAAGTATTTGTGCCGCATGGTTCTTGGGCTTCACTTCCTTCGGACCGATGATGCGCTCTACAATACCCTCTTCGTTGATGATGAAGGTAGTACGGAAGGTACCCATGTACTTGCGCCCATACAGGCTCTTCTCACCCCACACGCCAAATTGATCGACCAGCTTCTTGTCTGTGTCGGCAATCAAGGGGAAGGGGAGTGAATTCTTTTCGATAAACTTCTGATGCGACTTTTCGCTATCTATGCTGACGCCTACCACTTCGTAGCCGGCCCGGCGCAGGGCGTCGTAGTTGTCGCGCAGGTTGCAGGCTTGGGCGGTACATCCCGATGTACTGTCCTTCGGATAGAAGTAGAGCACCAGCTTCTTTCCTTTATAATTGCTCAGGCGGATTTCTTCGCCTTTCTCGTTAACACCCAATACTTCGGGGGCTTTGTCTCCTATGTTCATTTTGAAATGGTTAGTGGTTAAAGTTCCAAATCGCCGTCGATAACTTCGTGCCAAGGCAACCCCTGCTTGTTGAGTTGCTCCATGAACGGATCGGGATCGAATTCTTCTACATTCCATACGCCCGGCTTCTTCCAAATGCCCTTGAGGAACATCATGGCGCCAATCATAGCCGGTACGCCCGTCGTGTAGCTGACACCCTGCATGCCTGTCTCCTTGTAGGCAGCTTGATGGCTACAATTATTGTAAACGTAGTAAGTATGTTCCTTTCCATCCTTCAATCCGCGAATGCGGCAACCGATGGAAGTTTCGCCCTCGTAGTTTTCGCCCAAGTCTTGCGGGTTGGGGAGTACGGCTTTCAGGAATTGCAGGGGGACGATTTTCACGCCGTTGTAATCCACTTCGTCGATGCGGGCCATGCCGATGTTCTGAATGACGCGCAGGTGAGTCAGGTATTCCTGGCCGAAAGTCATCCAGAAGCGGGCACGTTTGATGGTGGGAAAGTTCTTCACCAAGGACTCCAACTCTTCGTGGTAGAGCAGATAAGAGTCGCGCGGACCGATGTTCGGATAGGTTAAGTCCTTGTGAATTTCCAGCGGCTTGGTGGTTATCCATTGGCCGTTTTCGTAATAACGTCCGTTTTGAGTAATTTCGCGGATATTGATTTCAGGGTTGAAGTTGGTGGCGAAAGCCTTATGGTGGTTGCCGGCGTTGCAATCTACGATGTCCAAGTATTGGATTTCGTCAAAGTAATGCTTGGCGGCATAGGCCGTATATACACCGCTTACACCCGGATCGAAGCCGCAACCGAGGATGGCGGTCAGGCCGGCTTCCTCAAAACGTTGCCTGTAAGCCCATTGCCAGCTATACTCAAAATGGGCTATGTCCTTGGGTTCGTAATTGGCTGTATCCAGGTAGTTAACGCCTGTCTTCAGACAAGCTTCCATGATGGTCAGGTCTTGATAGGGCAGGGCGACGTTGATGACGATTTCGGGCTTGACGTTATTGAAAAGCGTAACCAGTTCATCCACATGGTCTGCATCTACCTGAGCGGTTTTAATATTGGGATTACCGATGGCTTTCACGACGGCATCGCATTTTGACTTCGTGCGGCTGGCAATCACGATTTCGGTGAACACGTCCGAATTCTGAGCTACTTTGTGTGCAACGACGGTTCCTACACCGCCTGCACCGATAATTAAAACTTTACCCATTTTGTTTCTTACTTAAAGACCAAAGAGATTTTACTCTCCAAGGTCGTACTGATCCATAAGCCTCTCAAATTCATCATGTTCATTAGAAAAATGGAGGTATTTGCGATAATCTGCCATGTGCTCTTCGCCTTTGGCGAAGACATCTGCACGTTCGTAAGCACGTGCTATTGCGCGATCAGCTGCGGCAGCAACTGACTCGCCTTCAGGCACAACGATAGTTGTGGTTCTAATGGCTCTGTACTTACCAGAGCCATCCGTACGGGCAATCCCGTATGGTGCGTGTTCGCACGTCGCAAGCGTGCCCACGAATAGTGGCACAGCTTCGTTTAACTTGGTAACCTTGCGTTTACCATCTTTGTCGCGAAAATCTTGGATATCTGTGATTCCAAGTTTTTCCATCATTACCTTATCATCAAGATTAAGGTAATACGAGTAGTCACTCCGCAACGACGGAGTGGGTACTGATTTTACCAAAATGTTTTGGTAATATCTTCCTTGAGTTGATACGCCTGTGGCTATGCCCACGGCGTAGAGTTGAACGTTTTCAGCATCTGTAATTATTTTCATCTCTTTATAATCTAATAATGATTGATAAATATGCAAGTTGTTCTTTTTGGTTTTTCGTCAGCAAATATACTGTTTAATTCTTAGATATACATTATAAACGAACAAATACTTTGGCTTTTTTGGATGTGATTACCGAACAAAATGTTGATAGAGTTGTTATTTTGTTCTATATTTGCGGTTGATAATTTAACTTAAACTACAAGACAATGAAGAGAATTTGTGTTTATCTAAGTATGATGGCCGTTGTGGCGGCCCTGTCTTCGTGCGCTTCGACAAAGAATTTTGCGCAGGTTTCCGACCTTAGTGGTGAATGGAACATCATCGAAATCAATGGAACGGCCGTTGTACCGGTATCCGGCCAAACCTTTCCTTATATAGCTTTTGAGACAAATGCAGGACGCATCTATGGCAATAGTGGTTGTAATCGGCTGATGGGAAGCTTTGATACCAATGCCAAACCTGGCAGACTGACGCTTGGACAAGTGGAAAGCACCCGCATGATGTGTTCCGATATGGCGCTGGAAAAGAATGTGTTTTCGGCCTTGACACAAGTGAAAAAATATACAAAGCTTGCTGATGGACAACTTGCCTTGTGTGGCAAATCGTCGAAACGTCCCATTCTGGTATTGAAATCAAGAAATTCGTTTTCAGTTATTAATTTGGAAAGTCGCTGGAAGATAACACAGGCCGGAGGTGAAATCATCCCCGACGGTATGGAGAAGCAACCTTTTCTGGGGCTGAATATTGCCGAGAAGAAAGTATATGGCAATACGGGTTGTAATGTTATCAACGGTGTCTTTGTGACCGATGAGAACAATGCGACGGCCATTTCTTTTCCCAACCTGCTCAGCACGATGATGGCATGCCCCGACATGGAGGTAGAAAGACGCATCACGAAAGCATTGTCCGAGGTGAAAACATTTGGACGTCTGGCCGAGGGTGGCATCGGTTTCTATAATGCCGCCGGCGAACTGATATTGGTATTGGTGAAAGAATAACCAAATACGAATGATCGTATAGCAGCCGCCTTTGGGTAGGATACGAAGTCCTCCTGAAGGCGGCTTTTTCTAAAGGGGCGAAGAAAGCATTGCTTCCCTGGACGGAAACAGCTGTTTTCTTTCGGGGAAAGCGATGCATTCTTTCGAAGAACTGGATGCGGGGTGTCAGGCTTCGTTTGTCAGTCTTGAAGGGAGATGGATTGTATTGTGGTCTTTTCCGTCAGTTTATAGGGCAAATTTCTGCCAAACTGGCAGAGCGTGTCAGACTTCTGCCGTCAAAAAAGGTCGTTTGACATTTGGCACGACGTTTGTGCTTTCAGAAACGTCTGCCGGTGAGGCGGATGGAATGAACGGAATAATAACAAATAAAATAATAACAATCATGGGAAAAATTATTGGTATTGACTTAGGAACTACAAACTCTTGTGTTGCTGTATTCGAAGGCAACGAACCGGTAGTAATCGCCAACAGCGAAGGCAAGCGTACAACTCCTTCCGTAGTGGCATTTGTCGATGGAGGTGAACGTAAGGTAGGTGACCCCGCCAAACGTCAGGCCATCACGAATCCGAGGCGTACAGTATATTCTATCAAGCGTTTCATGGGTGAAAACTGGTCGCAGGTACAGAAAGAAATCTCTCGTGTATCCTATCCGGTAGTGAACGATAACAACATGCCGCGCGTCAATATTGACGGGCATCACTATACTCCGCAGGAAATTTCAGCTATGATTCTTCAGAAAATGAAGAAGACGGCCGAAGACTATTTGGGTCAGGAAGTTAAGGAAGCCGTTATTACTGTTCCGGCTTACTTCTCCGACTCTCAGCGTCAGGCTACGAAAGAAGCCGGGCAGATTGCCGGTTTGGATGTAAAACGTATCGTGAACGAGCCGACAGCCGCTGCATTGGCCTACGGTGTAGATAAGGCCAACAAGGATATGAAGATTGCTGTATTCGACCTCGGTGGTGGTACATTCGATATTTCTATCTTGGAATTCGGTGGCGGTGTGTTCGAAGTGTTGTCTACCAATGGTGATACTCACCTGGGTGGAGATGACTTCGACCAGGTAATTATCGACTGGTTGGTACAGGAGTTCAAGAACGACGAAGGTGCTGACTTGACCCAGGATCCGATGGCTATGCAACGTCTGAAGGAAGCTTCTGAGAAGGCCAAGATCGAGTTGTCTTCTTCTACTTCCACCGAAATCAACTTGCCGTACATCATGCCGGTAGGTGGTGTACCCAAGCATCTGGTTAAAACATTGACCCGTGCCAAGTTTGAAGCTCTGGCACATGGGTTGATTCAAGCTTGCTTAGAGCCTTGCAAGAAGGCTATGAACGATGCCGGCTTGAGCAATTCCGATATTGATGAAGTAATTCTCGTAGGTGGTTCTTCACGTATTCCGGCCGTTCAGAAGCTGGTAGAAGATTTCTTTGGCAAAGTTCCTTCCAAGGGTGTAAACCCCGATGAGGTAGTGGCCGTAGGTGCTGCCGTACAGGGTGCCGTATTGAATAAGGAAGTTGGGGTGGGCGACATCGTATTGCTCGATGTTACTCCGTTGACTTTGGGTATCGAAACCTTGGGTGGTGTGATGACGAAACTGATTGAAGCCAACACGACTATCCCTTGCAAGAAGAGTGAAACCTTCTCTACGGCCGCCGACAACCAGACCGAAGTGACCATTCATGTATTGCAAGGCGAGCGTCCGATGGCGGCTCAGAACAAGTCCATCGGTCAGTTCAATCTGACAGGTATTGCTCCGGCTCGTCGTGGTGTTCCTCAAATCGAGGTAACATTCGATATTGATGCGAACGGTATCTTGAAGGTATCCGCCAAGGATAAGGCTACGGGTAAAGAACAGGCCATCCGTATTGAGGCTTCCAGTGGCTTGAGTAAAGAAGAAATCGAACGCATGAAAGCTGAAGCCGAAGCCAACGCTGAAGCCGATAAGAAGGAAAAGGAACGCATTGATAAGTTGAATCAGGCCGACTCTATGATTTTTACGACTGAAAATCAATTGAAGGAACTGGGCGATAAGCTTCCCGCCGACAAGAAGGTTCCGATTGAGACAGCCCTCCAGAAACTGAAAGATGCGCACAAGGCACAAGACTTAGCGGCTATTGATAGTGCCATGGCCGAGCTGAATACTGCCTTCCAGGCTGCCAGTGCCGAAATGTATGCACAGACCGGTGCACAAGGTGGTGCACAACAAGGTGCCGGTTTCCAAGGTGGTACTAACGCTGAACAAGGGAACTCTCAGAATGTTAGCAAGCAGAATGATAATGTTCAAGATGCTGATTTTGAGGAGGTTAAGTAGATTTAGATAATCAACAATAATTATCGGAACCAAATCCGTGTAGCTCAACGAGTTACACGGATTTGC
>NZ_CANRPM010000092.1 GCF_947632445.1 uncultured Bacteroides sp.
TATAAATACGGCTATCTCGAAGACCTGCGGCTGATATTCCTCGTCCGGCAGGAATGGATCGGCAAGTCCAGGAACGTTTACCTGTTCGCCAACAGCGAGCCGATATTCGAGAGAATGTTCAAGGAGACGGAGGGACTGAGCGGTCATCTCGACCCTGAAGAGGGAGCCTACGGCGGCAACCATCGGAAAGATTTCGAGCAGGACATCACTGACAAGTACCTCGCGGCTATCAAAGACGTAACGTTCACGAACGAGGAGCTGCAAGAATTTGTCAAGCCTGAGAAGGGCGGCACGCCCAATGGAATCCCCATGAGCGCCGAGTACCGCGATGTCGAGTTCGAACCGGGTAATACGGGCATTGTCAATATCAGTGTCTTCAACAGCTATATTGTCCGTGCGGCGAACAAGATTACCTTCACGTACATCAATGACCGTCTGATGGGTGATATAGCCGTGAAGAACTGGCAGTTGCAGTACACGGCCGATAAGTCCTGGCTCCTGCCCCATGTGCCGGCAGAAAAGAACTCATCGCTTTTCGGTACCGGAACCGATTATGATAACTGGATAGCATGGTACGCCAAACACATCGGGAGCGGCGGACATGAGGAGGAACTGGAATTCGATACGCCCGAAGGGGTGGTGATGTCACCGTTCAGCGATGATTATGAAGCGGAGGCAACGGTACGGAGGACGACGAGTGACAATACCACTACCGAAACGGTCAAAGGTTTGCGTGTGCCCCAAAGAGGACTTACGGATAGGGAGCCTACGCCCGCGAAGGATTCGATCACCTATTATTTCCTCGAAAGCCGTTACATTCCCGAAGGAGCGGACGCACAACGTTACACGATGAGGTTCAATACGTTGGAATACCAGAATACACCGACGACGGATGAAAGCGGCGAGCATTACTGGCAGCCCAGTAGTTATCCTGCCGGTGCGGCGGAGGCCTATCATTTGGACCAGGTGAAGACGCTCTTGCGGAATACCCATGTCATCATCACGGCGACTTTCGCCGATAAGGGACAGCTCGATTTGGAAGTGTCGATCAAGAACTGGCATGTGGATGCCCCCGTGGAAGGACAGTTGAAACCTGAATAACGGTTAGAAACGAAAGGAAAGAAAGCAATGAAAACATGGAACATAATCGTATATTGCTTCGCGGTAGGGGCATTTGCCGGATGTGAGCACGAGGTTGCACCCGACCCGCTCCCCGTGCGGGAGCATCCCTTGTATTTTACCGCCGGAATTGCGGGATCCGCATCTGCGGGGATCACAACGCGGGCCGATGCCTCGGACACTATTACTCCCAAGTTAGTTGCCGCGCGGGACTTGTTGCTGAAAAAGACGTTTACCGAAGGGGATGTCATCCGCATCTGTAATACGAATACAGATAAAGAGGAGCCTTCGTTCAACATAGAGGGAAGCAGTTCTGTTTACCAGTATGTATGGAAGAAGTACAAAAACGAGAGCGGTTTTCCCGAAGGTTCGGATGAAGAGGACAAGTGGTTAGATGGAGGTACCAATGACAGTCGTTCCGAGTACCTTTTTGTGCCGGATTCCATACCATCGACGGACGTTAAATACGGATTCTACGCCAGCGACTTGATAAGCGACGGAGCTAACTATTTCCAGTTGTATGCCGCGTGGTGGAAGGAGTTCGAGCCGGGAGTGAGGGATAATGCGCCTGTCATTGAGAGAGACCAGAGTACGAAGGACGGATTCCTGAACTCGGATATGATGCTTGCCTATCGGAAACACTCGATAGACTATCCCTATGCTGCGATGAGGTTGGTGTTCTGGCACGTATTCTCCATGCTGGACGTCCGCATCACCCTGCCCGACTATGACAAGGGGCACGTGAACGCGGGGGAAGGTGATGCCATACCGGATAGGCTGCCGTCGGGTTACGAGAAGGATTCGGTGAAATTGTTTATGACGAATGTTCCTGTCGACTATTCGATAACGCATACGGCCGACTACAGTTCGGGTAACTTGCTCTCGGTTCTCCCCAATACAAGCGAGAGAGCCGAAGCTATTCCGATGTACCGTTACTACACGTCAGGGCCATTTCTGAAAGATGTTCAGGTGGACGAGGGGAAAATGGAGAAAGACTCCTGTCGCACCTACGGCTTTTGCGGAATAGTGCCGCCAATGGAGTGGACAGCAGATCAAGAAGTTCAACCCCTGTTGAGACTGAAATTGAAAGACCCGCTTTCGCGTGCAGACAGATACTATACCTATACGCCCACTAAGATCAACGACAGTGAATATTCTTTGACCTTGCAGGGCGGACATATTTCGGTACTGGAGTTCGACCTGTCCCGCAATGTGGACAAGATGGAGGTCGTGAGGGCCACTATCGAGCCGTGGACAGAAGCGGAGACGGATGTACCGGTTACGGAGATGGGGAAATGATTTACAGATAAAAAACGGATAAAAGATGAAAATGAAAACGCATGACATAACGGGACACAGGGCCGGGCAGGCATTGCGGGGCATCGCGGTATGTGCAGCGGCGTTGTGCCTGATGGCGGCCTGCAGTCGGGAAGAGGCGTTATCCGATCCTGCCGCTGCCGGGATGTATGACGGCCCGTTGACGATTCGGGCCGATATCGGAGGAATGCTCGAAACCCGTGCGACCCATTCGGAGGGCCCCCTGAAGAATGATGAGATGTGGGTGCTTTCGACCAAATGGAAAGGCTTGGATTCCACAGAATATAGCGGCATAAATTACACAGAATATTTTAAAGCGAATTTCTCGAAAGGATATGGCGAGTTCGAGTGGAGACGCGATAGTATCATTGAAATCAAATGGAGCGATTTGATAACAGAGTATGGCTACTATACAATTGGTTTGGACAATGGACCAATCGGATGGGCCGATAGTGGTTATCCTGTCAACAGCTGCTCGGTCAGTGGTAAAGGCAGGTTTGTGAATTTCGCCGGCTTTAGCAAAGAAGTGAGTGACAGTCTGCTGGCACGGTATAAGGCACAGGTAGAACCGGAGGACGGCACTATGGCCCAGAACGACTTGATAGCAGGCCGTTATTATGAATCAGAGACTAATTCCAATAATAAGCGTTGGATAGATATTCCGCTTCGGCACCTTATGTCACGTGTCCATGTGGAAATTACCGCCCCGGCCATACAGAATATCGAAACAAAGGATGTGCAGGTCTGGCTGTCCCCGCTTGCCGAGAAATGTTACGGGATAGAGCGTATCTTGGGGGCTGATAGTCCGGGAGTGTTGATAGACAGTATTAAGTTTGAATCCGGCAATTGGGTACTGGCACTCGAAAAAAGCGGTGATAAGGTTTTCACAAGCGACCTCTACCTGCTCGGATCGGCTGACAAGAGCGAGCCGCTGCTGCGCGTCCCGGATAAAGAAGGAACATTCCGCACCCATTATCTGATTATGCCACCGCAAACTACGCATCTAAGTGCTGGAGAAAACAACTCCCTGCGTCCGACGCTGTATCTCAAAATCGGCGATAGGACTTGGGCGGGTATGCTGCCCGGAAACATTACAATAGGAGGCGAACCGCAAACCTTCAGTGAATTCGGGAGCGGTCAGAACATCACGCTGAAAGTGGAGATTACCGATGCTCCGCCGGCGATAAACATCGAGGCGACGGTCCGGCAATGGGAAGATAAGGGAACGTGGTTGTTGGGCACGGATCGTGGCGGCATACGCAGTGCAGAGGATTTCAAGAATGCAGTGAGCGAGTTCAAAAAGTATGCCGAGGGTGACCCTACGTGGGAACCCGGCACGACGAAGCCCGAACCATTGGAACGTTACGGTAATCTCGACGGAAAGAGTAAAAAGTTCACATTTCACTTCTTCAACGATTTCGAAGAAACAACAGAAGATCTTCCGTCTGAATGCAAAATCCCCGATACCGATAAATACAACCATTTCGATGTGAATCTGCATGGGCACACCGTCTACGGAGTTGACGGACTGCAGGGAGGAAAGGACAACAGTGAGGCTCTCAAAGGAAAAATGCTGTCAGATTAATATGAAGAGATATGAAAAATAACGATATGAAAAGACTTATTCATAGACTGCTCGGAGGATTGTGTGCAGGAGTCGTATGCTGCATCCTCGGAGCCTGCAGCGACCGTGCGGACGAAAGCGGTTTTTCAATCCCGGATGGACAGGTGAGCCGGATATCCCTTCAATCCGGCATTATGCCCATAGCGAACGGGATTGATCCGCCGCTTGCCTCAGCACTGAAGGTGAAGTACAGCAACAGCGGTTTTTCAGTGGGCGACAGTGTCGGGTTCTTTTCCAGAGGCGGAAAGATCGAAGGGGGCAGCTCTTCGAACTTCTTGAACCTGAAGCTGATTTTCAACGGACGCACATTCAATTCGGATATATTGTCCGATTACGCCCAAGCAGACCCGAACCGGATGGAGCGAATTTTCTCGTATTATCCCTATACGGAAGGCAAGGATACATTGGCCGACATTTATGCCAAAAAAGAAGGCACTGATGAACATGAAGAGCCGCTTCGTGTCATTGATTTCCTTACGACGAACTATTCGAGAGACGGCGCAACGATGAACTCGGCAAATTTGTTTTGGCATACGTTTGCTATTGTGCGCGTGGCGCTCGGAGATGGATTCAAGGAATTCGACGGCGACATTTACCTGCAACTCGAACGGAAGGTTAAGAGCGTATGGATTGATATGAATTTTACTGAGCAGCAGGACGAGCAGATTGTGATGGCTTCCGGTATCACCGGTGCCGTGATGAAACTTGTGTATGACGACACGGCGACAAGCGCCGAGTCGCGCCGGCTGAGAACCTTTCCCAACGGATCAGGTGGAGATAATAAACGCTGGGATGTCATCGTGCCGTGCAGGCCCATGATGTGGTGGCACTCGGATAACCCCGATGCAGCCGAAGTTTCCGGCGTGACGGTGCAGGCTATTATTCTTGACCCGTCGGATGGCAGCGAGGACATCGAGATTCCCGTGGATAACTATAAGACATTCGTGGGACAGATGGACGGCGGTTACTTGTACGGCATCAGGGGTTCCTACATCTATACCGTCCGTGTCGTAAAGGAAGGCTTCGAGGCATCGGTCTTTCCTGTGGATGTGCAGGAATGGAACACGGAAGAGATAAAGGAGACTATTCCCCGCGGCATCACCGACGCGAGTGCCTACAAGAATTTTATAATGAACTACAATAAGTTGTTTGAGGAGAATAAAACCTATAGTAAAGAGGAGATTGCGAATAACGCTAAGCAGTTGACGGAATGGGGCGATGCGATTTTCAATGGCACCGATAGCGTTTTCACGGTCTTCCTGACGAACGATATAGATCTGTCCGGGGATAATGAGATGGATAACTTGATGATCCACAATTTAGTAATACCCATCGACGGGCGTGGCAAGACTATCCGCAACTGCCGCTTGAATGGAAGTTTCTGCAAGAAGATAGATACCGGCGGCTCCTTGAAGAACCTCTGTTTCGAGGGTCTCCAAGTCGAGTCCACCGATACGGTACCCGTTGGCCTGCTGGCGGGGACGATGGAGAATAGCGGTATCATTGATGGATGCCGGGTCACGAACGGCTGGTTGTCAGGCGCTTCTTCTGAAACGAAGGTCGGTGCGGCTGTCGGAACGATGAAGGGCGGAACGGTGAAAAACTGCGTATTCAAGGGCGGTTCCATGAAGGGAACGGCTGGGACGCAGGACGACCTTGTCGGTGACTATCAAGCCGGAAGCGTGGAGAACAACCAGAATGATATGACTGTAGTAAACAATTAGGAGAGTAACGGATATGAAAATGCGATTGTATATAAAGCGGTTCGGCAGGGCACTTGCGGCGTGTGCGGTATTGTTCGCGGCGGCATGTGACGACCGGTTGCCGGAGGCTTCGGATGCAGGGGTGGCGACGGAGCCGATGCCGGTGCATATCGAGGTAAGTCGTGTGGCGCTCCGTGCCGTGTCCGATGCGGCGACCCGCACGGCCCCTTCCGTGAGAGAGTGGAAGGACGGCGATGCGATACAGATTACCGCCGTCTTCAACGGTGAGAAGATAACAGACAAAAATAGTAGGCAGCAGTATTGCTGTTACAAATATAATTCGACTTTGGACGAATGGGAACCCGATGTGCCCGTTAATAAATTGATGTGGCCCGTCGGTGTGGAAAGCGCCGAATTTACGGCCTATTACGTCGAAGGCATTAAGGGCGCCTTCTCCGGCGGGACGGAAGTTCGGGACACCGTTTTCCTGCTTGGCAATATCGAGGAAGGAACGGATCCGCTGTATTGCACGTTCCACGCGGACTATGGGGAATCCGTATATCTCAACTTCCGGCATCTGTGCACGCATCTGACCTTAGCGGATGTCAAGACAGAAATGTCCGACATCTACTGGCTTTACGGAAATGCCGGAGCTGAAGCTTCGGCTTCGGAGATCCCGAATGCCTATAAATTGGAATATGACGCGACTGCAAATAAACTGAAATTCAGTTTTGTGGAGTCGCTGAGGAGCACGACAATGGGCGCTGTAACGGATTTGGGTGATGGGCACTATGTCATTTCCCGCAAGCGTGTTGTCGAGGGGGAAGGCAAGGACAGCAAGAGCTGGGTCGATTTCTATCTTGCCCCCTCTACGAAGAGTGAGGGCGAGACGCGGGAATCGGATGCAACCTATACATACGGGAAAAACTGCAAGCTGAACTATGTGAACAATCATCCCTACCTGTCGTTTACCTCCGATGAACTGGACACACTGAAGGCGGGCATCCACTACGAACTTTCGGTAGAGCGAAGCACGGGCATCGTACCGGAGCCGCAGACGGATTTCCCCGACAAGCCGGGCACCGATTTGGGCTATGTCCATATTCCCGACCTGCTGGCGGGGATCGTGTCTAATAGCGATGTGACCGATGAATCCGGCAATTTGGTATTGAAATCGACCGGCGAGGCCTATCCGCGCCTGCTGCGGGATGTGGATTTCCATAACTTCAATCCGATAGATTACATTCTGGGAACGGGCGACTTCGCTGAAGATGCGCCGTCATCTGTTGTTCCTGCCGGTAAAGGTTATAGAGGAGCCCATCCCGACTGGAAACTGCCTCGAATGGAGGGTAATATATTGGACGGCGATTATCACAGTTTCCTGAACGTGGCCTATCCGATATTCTACAGCGTCGAAAACGGGGAGATCTACAACCTTGCCATCCGCGACTCGAAATTGGACATTAAGGTCAAGGATATTCAGAGAATGGACAGCGTGAGGATACAAGGGGAAACTGCAACGGAGGGTGTCATCAATACCGACTTCGGCATATTGGCTGCCATTTTCAGAGGGAAAGTGTCCGGCCTGCTCTTAGACAAGGTGGATATGACCGTGCACCTCGATAGCTGCCTAATGAGCAGTACCACGGTCAGCACCTACTCGATCGGATGCGTGGCAGGACGGCAGGCGGTGTCTACGGGGGGAAGAACCACCATAATCGAAAATGTGGAGCTGCGGGGCGACGTAAAGCTCACCGTGCAGAGAGACGGAGACGGAATACTGAACAGCCGACAGGATATCTGTGTGGGCATAATAGCGGGACAGAGCGGAGCAACCATCGACGGCGTCACTTGCGCGGAGAGTCGGTTGACAGAGACTCCGGTTCCGGGGAAATGTACGCTCAGCCTCCCGATATACAGTCACGGCAATGTGAAGGCGGGCGGTCTGGTAGGAAAGGAAGTGATGACGATGCAGGATGCCAGTATCAATGCCGTAGTGGACGCTTCGCAGCTGAATGCGGCCCAGTGCTACATCGGCGGACTGGTCGGCGAAATTGTAAACGAGAGCGAGAGTAACGGCAAGCTGCTCGACTGCACGGCGAACGTAGCTGTCACCGGCGGCATCAGTCATGGCATCGACAATGTAACCTATTCTTATTCCTATTGCGGTGGTATAGCAGGTAAGGCTTCGACCGTTGAAATCAAGAGAATCACCATTTGGGGAACCGTCAAAGGCGGGACGGAAACGGTTGAGCAGCCTACCAATGCCAACATGATGATCTTCGCTACGGGCGGAGGCTTCGGTTATGTATCAGGGGGCAGTTTGACGGATTGCCGTGTCGGAGCAGGCGTTACCGCAGCAAGTGTGAAGACACAGGGAATTAATGGCAACCATACGGGACGTTTCGTGGGGATGACCCCCGATGATTATACGGATAATACAAATGGAAATCAGGCATCGGGTACAGGGCAATTCGTTGGTAATAAAGGTACCGAGCCCACTCCAGGGGGGGGGTAGAAACTAACTGATATAGAGTGTTCTAATGCAATATTATGAGATGAAGATATGAAAAAGATAATAA
>NZ_CANRPM010000093.1 GCF_947632445.1 uncultured Bacteroides sp.
CAGGGCCGGCCGATGCTGCTGCTCTTCTACGACCCCGACTGCGACCACTGCATGCAGACCATCGCCGAACTGTCCGGCTCGCCGCTGCTGAACGGTGCCGTTGCACGGGGCGACCTTGTCGTCGTGGCAGTCTATGCAGGCTTCGACGGCAACGACCGTGCGTCATGGCTCCGCACTCTCGACCGCCTGCCCTCCGCATGGACGGTGGGCTTCGACAACGGCACGATCTACACGCGCGACCTCTACGTGCTGCGCAACCTTCCGGCGCTCTACCTCCTGGATGCCTCGCGGCGCGTTGTTCTTAAAGACACTACGCCTGCCCGTCTCTCCGAATACCTTTCTAAATGAAGCGCGGTACCGCCTGTTTCTTACTCCTTAAGGAAGTGCTTCCTTGCCCCCTGACGAAGTGCTTCCTTACACCCTGACAAAGTGCTCCCTTATCCTCTAATGAAGTGCTTCCTTAACCCTTCATAAAGTGCGTTCTTGCCTCGTAAGAAAGAATGAATTGAGGCCTTTATTTCAGAAAAAGTAGTATCTTTGCAAATGATATTATTGTATCAGTAGCATTGAACTATTTCAAACAATGGATAATATATTATCGGTTATCAACAGAGCGCCGCAGGATGTGGCGATGCACATAGCCAGACAGGTGAAGGCGCGGCGGTTGGAAATGAATCTGACGCAGGAAGGACTGTGCGTCCGTGCCGGCATCAAGCTGCCGACATACCGCAGATTTGAACGGATTGGCGAAATATCGTTGAAAGGACTGTTGCAGATTGCTTTTGCACTCAACGCCCTGAACGATTTTGAAGCATTGTTTACGCAGAAGCAGTATCAGTCGCTCGACGAGGTACTTGCTGAAACTGAAGTGAAACGCAAACGGGGCAAGAAAAATGAATAGCATCCAATCGGTAGAAGTCCGGTGGGACGGGCGTTTTGCTCCTGCATTCGACCTGCTGCCGAGCGACGGAATGAACGGCTATCATACGACCTCCATCCATGACAGCATCGAACCGACCAAGGCGGATTTAATCGCCGTTGCCGCAAACGCCGGCCTCGACAAAGAGGAGGCGGATGATGTGTTCGAAAGAATGAAACGGACACTTCCCTAAACGAGGAGCGGCGCCTGTTTAAGGCGGCGCTCCTACCACATGGGAGTGAAGGGCTTGGCAGATACCAGCCGGTCGTTCACGCAGAAACTAAGGTCGGTCTCCTTCGAAGTGTCGAGCTTGCGCACCGGAGCGCCGGGCGTCAGGTCGAGGCTTTTCAGGTCGATCCAGAACGCGGCGAACTGGGAGGAGAAACCGAAATAATAGAGGAGGCTCTTCGTGTCGGCAACGCTTCGCCATTGCGTGGACGAAAGGTTGGGCTCTCCTTCTACGGTATAGCCGAGCGGCACGGAGACGGTTCCCAAGACGCTGAGCACCGCAGCCGCAGCCGTGCGGTTATCCACGTCGGCGGGGATGTGGTCGATGAAGAACGAGGCCCGGACAAAACGGTCGGCGCTGCGCACCGTTCCGGGCAACGTGTTCGTGCCGCCCATCTGCTGCCAGTAGGCGTCGATGGCGAGCATCTGTTCGAAAGGCGGGTTGTTGGTCAGCACCTGATAGTCGCGCGAGGCGTAGGTGTTCAGCTTGCCGTCGCGAAACTCCATGACCAAGGTCATTCCCGAACGGTCGGTGACGGCCCAGTGCAGCGCCGCCGTCGTGCCTTCGTCGAAGCTCTCCCCATAGATGGCGAAGGGCGTTTCGGCCAACCATTTTTCCACTTCGGCCACAGTGGCGAAGTTGTCGAGGAAATAGCTTATCAGTACGGCCAAGCTCATCACGGGCAGCTTGCCGTCGTGCGAAGTGGCGTAGACCGTGCCCTTGCAGAAGAGGGCGTTCATCACTAACCCCATCTCGTTCATTCCCTCCGTTACGCCGCCGTCGTATGACACGGCGAGCACCGACCCGTACTTTGAAGTCCAGTGCAGCGTGTTGCCCGAAGGCATTCCCGCCTTCTGCATGCCTCGCGGGTAGACATAGAGATTGGTGGGAATGGGCGTCCGCCAGTCTAAGGTGCGCCCCACGACCGTCAGGCTGTCTTTGCCCTGAAATACCACACGTGAACACGGATGTACGCCCGTACCGGCCAGCAGTGCCGTGAGCATAGCGAATAGAAAGACCCGAATTTTCATAATGCAAATGTTTGAATGTAAATCTAATGTATTTCTGTTACGAAGACCGTCTCCGAAGTCTTCGGCCGGCGGCGATTGTCCGGCAGACAATCCGCTGCGGGGACAAAGGTACGTATTTCGACGGATATAAAAAGCGTTGCGGCATAAAATTCCGCGAGACGATGATTTTGTGAGGGTTATCTTTGGGGATTATGGAATATTGAGTATATTTGCGCGCAGTACAATGATTACCGCTGTAATGATGAAGAAACAGATAGACAACCTATTCCGAAAGCTCTGCCGCCCCCTGACGCGGTTTCTCCACAACGACGAGCTGAAGCGGAAGCTGCACGTGCTGCTCTTCGAACCGGACACTCCCAGGGGGAAGCAGTTCGAACATATCCTTCTCTCCTCCATTGCGGGGATGGTTTTCGTGGTGATGCTTGAGAGCATCCATTCCTTTCCCTATGCCGTGAGCCTGGTGCTGAAGGTGCTGGAGTATCTTTTCCTTTTCGCTTTTTCCATCGAGTATTTGGCGCGCATCTACTGCTCGCCCCGTCCCGAACGCTATATCTCCAGCTTTTTCGGCATCATCGACATGCTTGCGACGGTGCCGTTCTATATCGGGCTTTTCTTTCCGAGCATCCGGCATTTTCTCATCATCCGCATGTTCCGGCTGATCCGCGCGCTGCATGTCTTCCAGCTGCACTCCATCATCGAGGAGGGCAACCTGCTGTTGGTGTCGTTGCGGCGGAGCATCAACAAGATATTGGTGTTCTTCCTCTTCGTCGTGATATTGGTGATGATTATAGGGACAGTCATGTATATCGTGGAGGGGAACATGGAAGGGACGTCGTTCAGCAATATTCCCAACAGCATCTATTGGGCCATCGTCACGGTGACGACCGTAGGCTACGGCGACATCACGCCGGTGACACCGTTGGGACGTTTCCTCTCGGCCATGACGATGCTGCTGGGCTACACGATTATCGCCGTGCCGACGGGCATCGTGTCGGCGCAGATGCACAACGAGATCCGCAAGGCGCATGCCGCCGCACGCCGGTGCCCGTATTGCGGAACGGAAGGGCACGGAGACACCGCCACCTTCTGCTGGCACTGCGGCCGCACACTGAAGAGGATTGAAGAGACCGAGGAAGACCGTCCCGAAAAGGAATGAGAAGGGCTACTTGTTCAATTTCCATTCCGTACCTTCCTTGCCGTCCTTGATTTCGAAGCCGAGGGCCGTCAGTCCGTTGCGTATCTTGTCGCTCGCGGCCCAGTCTTTGTTGGCCTTGGCCTTGGCGCGTTCTTCCAGCAGCATGTCCACTGCACGGCCGAAGGCTTCTTCACGGGCGGCGTTTGAAGCGTTCTCGGCTTTCAGCCCCAGAATATCGAAGCAGAACAGGCGGAAGAGCGCTTTCAGTTCTTCCAAATCGGCGGCGGTGACGGTATCGTTGCCTGCCAGGATGTTGTTAATCATCTTGGCGCCGTCGAACAGGTGTGCGATGACGATGGGGGTGTTCAGGTCGTCGTTCATGGCGTCGTAGCACTTCTCGCGCAGGGCTTTTACGTCGACCGTCGATGCCGGTGCGGGGGTTATCTTCTCCATTCCGCTCACGGCATCCATCAGCCGGGCCAGTCCCCTTTCGGCCGCCTTCAGTGCCTCGTTGCCGAAGTCGACGGTGCTGCGGTAGTGGGCTTGCAGGGTGAAGAAGCGGATGGTCATCGGGGTGTAGGCCTGCTCCAGCAGGGGGTGTGTGCCGGTGAAGAGCTGCTCCAGCGTGATGAAGTTGTTGTAGGCTTTGCCCATCTTCTGTCCGTTGACGGTCAGCATGTTGTTGTGCATCCAGTAGTGCACCATGTCGTCGCCCTGACTGGCTACGCTCTGTGCGATTTCGCATTCGTGGTGGGGGAAGATGAGATCCATGCCGCCCCCGTGAATGTCGAAGTGGCTGCCCAAGTACTTGCGGCCCATCGCCGTACACTCGCAGTGCCAGCCGGGGAAGCCGTTCCCCCAGGGCGAGGGCCAGCGCATGATGTGTTCGGGCTGGGCGTTCTTCCACAGGGCGAAGTCGGCGGGGTTGCGCTTCTCGTCCTGTCCGTCCAGTTCGCGGGTGGTGTTGAGCACGTCGTCCAGGTTGCGTCCCGACAGCTTGCCGTAGTGGTGGTCGCGGTTGTACTTGGCTACGTCGAAGTACACGGAGCCTCGGCTTTCGTAGGCATAGCCGTTCTTCAGGATTTCCTTTACCAACTCAATCTGTTCGATGATGTGTCCGCTGGCCTGCGGTTCGATACCGGGGCGCAGCACGCCCAGTGCGTCCATCGCCTCGTGGTAGCGGTTGGCGTAGTATTGTGCCACTTCCATCGGCTCCAGCTGCTCCAGGCGGGCCTTCTTGGCGATCTTGTCCTCGCCTTCGTCGGCATCGTGCTCCAGATGGCCCACGTCGGTGATGTTGCGCACGTAGCGCACTTTGTATCCTAAGTGCTTGAGGTAGCGGAAAAGAATATCGAAGGTGATGGCAGGGCGGGCGTGTCCCAAGTGCGGGTCGCCGTACACGGTGGGGCCGCAGACGTACATGCCTACATGCGGGGCGTGCAGCGGTTTGAACAGTTCCTTCCTGCGGGTCAGCGTGTTGTAGATTGTCAGTTGATGTTCCATATTGTCAGGCTTTTAGTTCCGATTGCTTATTGGTTTCATTCAGGCGGAGCATTTCTTCGATGTACTCGCGCGTATTGCTCAGGCGGGGTATCTTGTGCTGGCCGCCTAACTTGCCCTTCCGGTCGAGCCAGTCGTGGAAGAGGCCGGGGCGTGCCGCGATGACTTCCGGCGGTTGCAGGGCCAGGTCATTCTGTCGTTTGGCCTCGTAGTCGGAGTTGACTTCCTTCAGCGTGTTGTCCAGGATACGGGCGAACTTGCCGAGGTCGTCGGGCATCTGGGCGAATTCAATCAGCCACTGGTGGCGGCACTTGGCATTCGCGTCCATGAACACCGGAGCGGCGGAGTAGTCCGTGATGCGGGCACCCGTTTCGGTGCAGGCTTTGGCCAGTCCCTTCTCGGCATTGTCCACGATAAGCTCTTCGCCGAAGGCATTGATGAAGTGCTTGGTGCGCCCTGTGATGATGAACTTGTAGGGACGCTTGCCGGTGAACTTCACCGTGTCGCCGATGATGTATCGCCAGAGTCCGGCCGAGGTGGAGATGACTAAGGCATAGTTCTTGTCCAATTCCACTTCTTCGAGGCAGCAGATGCGCGGGCTTTCCTTGCCGATGTCCTCCAACGGGATGAACTCGTAGAAGACGCCGTAGTCTATCATCAGCAGCATGGAGCGGTCGGCAGGGTCGTTCTGCGTGCCGAAGTAGCCTTCGGAGGCGTTGTAAGTCTCCACGTAGTGCATCTTGCTGCTGCGTATCACCTCCTTGTATTGCTCGCGGTAGGGCGTGAAGGCTACGCCGCCGTGAAAGAAGACTTCCAGATTGGGCCACACTTCCTCTAAGCTCTGCCTGCCGGTCTTCTCCAGAATGTGCTTGATGAGCACTAACATCCACGACGGCACGCCCGACAGGTTGGTGACGTTGGCATGGATGGTTTCGCGGGCAATGGCTTCCATCTTCGGTTCGAAGTGTTCCATCAGGGCCGTCTGCTTGCTTGGTACGCGGATGTAGTTGACCAACGGGTTGAGGTTCTCCATCAGAATGGCCGACAGGTCGCCCACGAGGCTGCGGTTCGTGTTCAGGTTGGGAGCATGGCTTCCGCCCAAAATCAGTCCCTTGCCTGAGAAGAAGCGGCTTTCGGGGTTCTGCCGCAGGTAGAGGGCTACGGCATCCTGACCGCCGCGATAATGCGTGTCGTGCAGCGATTCCCGGCTGACGGGCAGGAACTTGCTCTTGTCGTTCGTCGTGCCCGACGACTTGGCGAACCAGCGTATCTCCGACGGCCACAGCAGGTTCTGCTCTCCGGCGCGCAGACGGGCCACGTAGGGCTTTATGTCTTCGTAAGTCTGGATAGGCAGGCGGTTCTTGAAGTCTTCGTAGGTATGTATGGAACGGAAGTCGTACTTCCGGCCCCACTCCGTCCGGGCCGCCTTGCCGACGAGACGCATCAGTACACGATGTTGTATCTCTCCGGCGTGTCCGGCATATCGGTCTATTTCCTCCGCACGGGATTTGAAATAGATATGGTTGAGAAATCGTGTTATGTTCATTTTTCTTATTGAAATCGGATATTGCACGCAAAAGTAATCTTATTTCCGGTCATCTCTATCTTTTTTCTGTTTTTTTTCTACCTTTACGGCTGCATTTGCGACATAACGATAAAATAGGTTTTCCGAAAGGAGAAAGAAGGAGAAGCGGAGGTATTGTAATGAGAATTGGTATTTTGACTTCAGGAGGAGATTGTCCGGGAATTAATGCGACCATTCGCGGGGTGTGTAAGACGGCTATCCGCCACTATGGCATGGAGGTGATAGGCATTCATAGCGGCTTTCAGGGCCTGCTGACCAAAGATGTAGAGACGTTTACGGAAGATTCCCTTTCCGGGCTGCTGACGCTGGGAGGGACGGTGCTCGGTACGTCGCGGGAGAAACCCTTCAAGCGGGGAGGCCTGATGGACGGTGTGGACAAGCCGGCGCTGATCATCCAGAATATCAAGGAGCTGGGGCTGGACTGCGTGGTATGTATCGGTGGAAACGGTACGCAGAAGACCGCTGCCAAGTTTGCGGCGATGGGTGTCAACATCGTGTCCGTGCCGAAAACCATTGATAACGACGTCTGGGGAACGGATTTCTCCTTTGGCTTCGATACGGCGGTGAGCATTGCGACCGATGCCATCGACCGTCTGCATTCTACGGCAAGTTCGCACAGGCGCGTGATGGTCATCGAAGTAATGGGGCATAAGGCCGGCTGGATTGCCCTGTATTCGGGGATGGCCGGAGGCGGGGATGTCATTCTGATACCGGAAATTCCCTATTCCATCCATAATATAGGGGAAGTGATTTTGGATCGTCTGCGCAAGGGGCGTCCTTACTCCATTGTGGTGGTGGCCGAAGGCATTCCGACCGACGGGCGGAAACGGGCCGGAGAGTACATCGCCCAGGAAATAGAATACGAAACAGGCATCGAGACGCGCGAGACCGTGCTTGGCTATATCCAGCGCGGCGGTTCTCCGACGCCTTTCGACCGCAACCTGTCCACTCGCATGGGTGGTCATGCTACGGAACTGATAGCCGGCGGCCGGTTCGGGCGGATGGTCGCTTTGCAGGGCAACCGTATTTCGTCTCTTCCGCTTGAAGAAGTGGCCGGAAAGTTGAAATCGGTGACGGAAGACAATGACTTGGTCGTGCAAGGGCGTCGGATGGGTGTCTGCTTCGGTTGATGGCGGCTTTTCGTGGCGGGCTGCGGTCGGCTCCCGCCGGAACAGGCACTATCCATCCTGAATCCTTCGAAGTTTCCCGCTGAAACGATAAAAAATAACAACAAAAACAGCGCACGTTCCGGCCGTTTTCCTCCCCTTTGCCTTCGCCGGAAAAGGGTACTCCGAACCCCCGCCAGAAGGTGTTCTGAAGGGGGTCTAATCGTTTAAGTTAAT
>NZ_CANRPM010000094.1 GCF_947632445.1 uncultured Bacteroides sp.
GGAGAGTTCCGCAAAGCAGCCGGGCCATGCACGAAAATCCGCTTTTTTCTTTTCCCGTCTCCCTAATTGTTGTACTTTTGCGTTTGCTGAAAGAAATCTTATGAAGACGAAAGAAGAAATTGTAGCCAACTGGCTGCCCCGTTACACCCGACGACCGCTGGAAGACTTCGGCGAATACATTCTGTTGACCAACTTCAACAAGTATGTGGAACTGTTTGCCGAGAAGTTCAACGTCCCCGTCCTGGGGCGCGACGCCAACATGACATCGGCCGGTGCCGAAGGCATCACCATCATCAATTTCGGTATGGGAAGCCCCAATGCCGCCATCATTATGGACCTGCTCGGCGCCATCCGTCCCAAGGCCTGCCTGTTCCTCGGCAAGTGCGGAGGCATCGACCGGAAAAACAGGCTGGGGGACTTAATCCTTCCCATCGCGGCCATTCGCGGCGAAGGTACGTCGAACGACTATTTCCCGCCCGAAGTGCCTGCACTTCCGGCCTTCATGCTGCAACGTGCCGTGTCGTCGGCCATCCGCGACCACGCCCACGATTACTGGACAGGAACCGTCTACACCACCAACCGCCGCATCTGGGAGCACGACGACCGCTTCAAGGAATACCTCAAGACGACACGCGCCATGGCGGTGGACATGGAGACGGCCACCCTCTTCAGCTGCGGCTTCGCCAACCACATCCCCACGGGCGCCCTGCTGCTGGTTTCCGACCAGCCCATGATTCCCGAAGGCGTGAAGACCGACCAAAGCGACAACCTGGTGACGAAGAACTATGTGGCCGAGCATGTGGAAATAGGCATCGAGTCGCTCCGCATGATTATCGACGAAAAGAAGACCGTAAAACACCTGAAATTCGACTGGTAAAAAGACTATGGCAAAGCAAGAACTGACGTGCGACGACATCCTGAAGGAGCTGCAAGCAAAGCAGTACCGCCCCCTCTACTACCTGATGGGCGAGGAAGATTACTACATAGACCAGATAGCCGGCTACATCGAAGAGAACATCCTGACCGATGAGGAAAAGGAGTTCAACCAGACGGTGATGTATGGGGCCGACGCAGACATAGCGACCATTATCAATGCAGCCAAACGCTACCCGATGATGGCCGAGCACCAGGTCATCATCGTCAAGGAGGCGCAGGCGGTGCGCGGCATGGACGAACTGACCTACTACCTCCAGAAACCGCTGCGGTCTACCATCCTCGTCCTCTGCCACAAGCATGGCGCGTTGGACCGCCGCAAGAAACTGGCCGGCGAGATAGAGAAGGCAGGAGGCATCGTCTTCGAGTCGAAAAAGATACGAGAAGCCCAGCTGCCCGCCTTCATCACTTCCTACCTGAAACGCAAGAACATAGACATCGAACCGAAGGCCTCGCAGATGGTAGCCGAATTTGTGGGTACTGACCTGAGCCGTCTGACAGGCGAACTGGAGAAGCTGATCATTACGCTGCCAAAAGATTTGACAAGAGTGACTCCCGAACAGGTGGAGCGGAACATCGGAATCAGCAAAGATTACAACAACTTCGAACTCCGGGCCGCCTTAGTCGAAAAAGATGTGCTGAAAGCTAACCGGATAGTAAAATACTTTGAAGAAAATCCGAAAGGGAATCCCATACAGATGACTTTATCTTTACTTTTCGGCTTCTTTTCAAACCTGATGATGGCCTATTATGCCCCCGAAAAGTCGGAGCAGGGCATCGCTGCTTTCCTCGACTTGAAGTCGCCCTGGCAGGCACGCGAATACATGGCCGCCATGCGCCGTTACAGCGGAATTAAGACGTTGCAGATTATCGGCGAGATACGCACGGCCGATGCCCGCTCGAAAGGAGTGGAGAACAACTCGGTGAGCGACGGTGATATTCTGCGGGAGCTGGTGTTTAGAATTCTGCATTGATCGATTCTTCTATAATTCTCCCATTGACGAATATAGAAATAGCGGTTAATAAGCTACATTACAGAAGCTTATATCAAAATAAAGCCTCTGAGAATGCGATATTTTCTCCAATCAGTAGTTTTACGGAAAAACGGGCCGGAAATTACAATAATAAAAAAAGGGAGGAAAATGTCCAAGCTTTCCAATCATTCAATTCTCCCTGCATTCATAGTTGTATGTATAATATATGTCTGAAATGGGCAGGATAGTTGTAAATACAACAAGAGAAAGTTTCCATCTGTAATATATTACAGTTTTACGTGTATAACAATCGTACTTGATCTCATCCTAAATGTAATATTCACTTTTGTTACGTAGGTGAATAAATGCGTATTTATCATAGTGAAGTAGGGGATTACATTTGTGTTTATCTAACAATTAAGAAAATGTATTGTTGCAAATAATTAGTTGTATATCAGAATGAATAATATAGTTTAATGTGAACTTGCTTTAATAAATTCCCTAAAAATAGGCTTTACTTATGTAAACCCTCCCTATTAAAGGACTATTTTACTAAATAATCAACCTATTATCAGCGTAGTATTGCTTTTTGCTAAAGTTTAATTCATGCAATAATTTTACTTATTTCAGGTATACGTCAAATACAATAATTAAAGTTGGAATAATAAAATATTTCTGTAATGCAAAAGAATTACAACATTAAATTTGCAAACATGAATTATGGTATTTACTTTTGTAACCGGAAAAATACTTTTTGTAATATATCCTATATGAACATCAAAGACCGCTTTAAAATGATTATGGAACGGGAAAAGCTAACCGCCGGAGCTTTTGCCGAAAGCATTGGAGTGGCACAAGCTACCATCTCACACATTCTGGGCCCTCGCAACAAATATCCAAGCACAGAGGTCATCCTCCGGCTTCACCAGCGTTACAGTGACATCAATCTCGACTGGCTACTCACGGGGCAAGGCAATATGAGCCACGAAGCCGATTCTTCCACCCTTGCCACCGAAGACATCGGAGCAAACTATCCGCTATTCGCTGAGAATGCCGAAAATGCGGCCAAAGGGACGGATGAACCGGAAAAACGCAAGGAAATGTCATTAGCAAGGTCTTCAAACGCTTCAAAAGAGACTGTAAAACAAGAGATTGTCTATAAGGAAAGGCCGCCCAGGAAAATCACTGAAATAAGAATTTTCTTCGACGACAATACGTATGAGACTTTTAAGCCGGCATAAAGGATGAATTAGGAAGTAGAAAAGCCTGAAAACGTCGTTTTCGACTTTTGCACTTCTCTCGGTTTGCACTATCTTTGCACAACGATTGAAATCCATTCTTTGTAGTAATGAAAAAATATATCTTAGATTTGACAGTCACGGAGAACGTCCGCCTGCACGCCCACTATGTGCTGCTGAAGCTGACATCCCCCCAGATGGAACTGCCGGAAATGCTGCCGGGACAGTTCGCTGAAATTCGTGTAGACGGCTCGCCCACTACGTTCTTGCGCCGCCCTATTTCCATCAATTACGTGGATAGACAGCGTAACGAGGTGTGGTTCCTGATTCAGCTTGTGGGAGATGGAACGAAACGTTTGGGCGAAGCGAAAGCAGGCGATGTAATCAATGTGGTGCTTCCTTTGGGAAATGGCTTCACAATGCCTGAAAAAGCCTCGGACAAGCTGCTGGTGGTAGGCGGCGGCGTAGGTACGGCTCCGATGCTCTACTTAGGCGAACAGCTGCAGAAACGAGGATGCAAGCCCACCTTCCTGTTGGGTGCCCGCAGCGACAAGGATCTGTTGCAGCTCGACCGATTTGTGGACTACGGTGAAGTATATACGACGACCGAAGACGGCAGTCACGGTGAAAGAGGTTTCGTGACGCGGCACTCTATCCTGGAACGAGTGGAGTTTGAGCACATCTATACGTGCGGTCCCAAGCCGATGATGATGGCCGTGGCACGCTATGCCAAAGCAAAGGGCATCGACTGCGAAGTGTCTTTGGAAAACAAGATGGCCTGTGGTGTAGGCGCCTGCCTCTGCTGTGTGGAAAACACCGATGAAGGCAACGTGTGTGTATGTAAAGAAGGTCCCGTATTTAATATAAACAAACTGTTATGGCAGATTTAAGTGTAAAGATTGGTGAATTGCAAATGAAAGGACCGGTGATGACCGCTTCCGGTACTTTCGGCTACGGTGAAGAGTTTGCCGATTTCATCAATTTGGAGCGAATAGGCGGTATCATTGTAAAAGGAACCACCATTCACAAACGTGAAGGAAACCCGTATCCGCGCATGGCGGAGACTCCTTCGGGCATGTTAAACGCTGTGGGACTGCAAAATAAGGGTGTGCATTACTTTGTTGAACACATCTATCCACGAATCAAAGACATCCGAACCAATATAATTGTGAATGTGTCGGGCTCGGCTATCGAGGATTATGCCGAAACGGCCTCCATCATTAACGAACTTGACAAAATTCCTGCCATAGAATTGAACATCTCTTGTCCCAATGTAAAGCAGGGAGGGATGGCCTTCGGTGTGACTGCCAAAGGAGCCGAAGAAGTAGTCAAAGCCGTGCGTCGGGTGTATAAAAAGACGCTTATCGTAAAGCTGTCGCCCAACGTGACGGACATTATTGAAATAGCACGCGCGGCCGAAAACGGGGGTGCCGACAGCGTTTCGCTCATCAATACCCTGCTTGGCATGGCCATAGATGCCGAAAAACGCCGTCCGCTGCTATCTACGGTGACGGGAGGCCTGTCCGGTCCGGCGGTGAAGCCCATTGCTCTGCGTATGGTATGGCAGGTGGCCAAAGCGGTAAAAATACCGGTCATCGGTCTGGGGGGCATTATGAACTGGAGGGATGCGATTGAATTCCTGCTGGCAGGGGCTTCTGCCGTCCAAATCGGTACAGCCAACTTCATCGACCCGACGGTTACGGTCAAGGTTGCCGAAGGTATCGACGACTACCTTACGCGACACGGATTTAAGGCTGTGACGGACATTATCGGCGCACTTGAGGTGTAGCGTCTGACAAAGATACCCTCTTCGCAAGCAAGTGTAATAAAAAAGGACATCAGCCGGATGATGTCCTTTTCTTCTATCTTTACATGCTTGTTCTATTCTCCCAACAAGTCGGGACGCAGCCGGCGAGTCCGTTCGATGGACTGCTGCAACTCCCATTCCTTAATCTTCGCCTCGTGACCGGACAGTAAAATATCAGGAACTTTCCAACCCTTATAGTCGGCCGGACGGGTATAGACCGGAGCGGCCAGCAGATTGTCCTGGAACGAGTCCGACAGGGCCGATTGTTCGTCGGACAGCACACCGGGAATGATGCGCACGATGGCGTCGGCCATGACGGCAGCGGCCAGTTCGCCCCCCGTCAGCACATAGTCGCCGATGCTCACTTCTTTCGTGATGAGGTGCTCGCGGAGGCGGTAGTCGATGCCCTTGAAGTGGCCGCACAGGATGATGAGGTTCTGTGTCAGCGACAGGGTGTTGGCCATGGGCTGGTTGAACCGCTCGCCGTCGGGCGTGGTGAAAATCACTTCGTCGTAGTCGCGTTCGGCCTTCAGGCTGTCGATGCAGCGTTCGATGGGTTCAATCTTCATCACCATACCGGCAAAGCCGCCAAAGGGATAGTCGTCTACGCGGCGGTATTTGTCACGGGTGTAGTCGCGCAGGTTGTGGATATGAATTTCGGCCAGGCCCTTGTCCTGTGCCCGCTTCATAATGGAGCAGTTGAAGAAGCCTTCAATCATCTCAGGAAGAACGGTAATAATATCTATACGCATAACATTTCTTGCCCCTTGCTAAAGGGCGTTGCAAAAGTACAATATTTAGGGAGATGGGAAAAGAAAAAGGCGGATTTTCGTGCATGCCCGGCTGCTTTGCGGAACTCCCCGATGAAGGGTGTTCGTGACCCTTGATGAAGGGTCATATTACCCTTAATTCATATGACATTTATTCGTATATTCCCTTTTTATAATCCGACAGATATTGGGAGAAAGTTTTGCCCGTCTGCTGCTTGAAGAAACGCATCAAATGGCTCGAATCCGAAAAATGAAATTTGTCTGCCAGTTGGCTGACATTGTAGTCGGAGAAGAGCAAGTCGCTCTTTAAGGCTTCCAGCAACCTTTGTTTCAACAGGTGGTTGGCAGAAACGCCAAATTGCGACATCACTGCATTATTCAGGGTAATGCGGCTGACGTGCATCATTCCGGCATATTCAGCAACCCGCTGCACTTTATGGATATGTCGTTCGAGCAAGTCTTTGAACTGATAGGCGTAATTGTTTTTAGGTATATTGACCGGTAAATGATAGACTGAAGCATATTCACGGTTAATAGTCAGCAGAAGATAATACAGGACGGCCACTATCAGATTGTAGCTGTCGGCTGTGGTATGAAGCAATTCTTGCTTGATTTTTCCCAAGAGCCGCATGTATTCGGCAAGGTTCTCCCGGGAAACTGACAAATGAGGCGGCGTGTCGGTCTGATAGCAATAGAGCAGACGATAGGCAAAGAACTTGTCCGCAATGAACGTGCGCATGAAGTCTTCCCTGAATATGAGAAAGGTATATTCTAATGCCTGTTCGTCGACATGCCACTCCTGCTGTTGGTGTGGGGAGAGAAGCAGTACCATGTCGTCGTGCAATTCTATCCGTTTGCAGTTCAGCAACAGAAATCCATTGGCCCGGCGGAGAAAGAAAAACTCAAAAAAGTCAGTTTTGAATGTCGTGTTTTCAGTCAGTACACCGCTAATATCCTTCCCGTTGCCGGTATTGATATAAAAATCCACACCGCATTGTGTCTTGCTGAAAGGTACGTTGACCAGTTTCGACGGATTGATACTCTTCTTTTGCATAATAAACAGATGTCTCCTGCAAAGATACGGAATTCGTTTATCAAAATGGCATATCTTATACATTTTAAGGCATAGGGGGATGAATGGAATCTTCCGAACTTTGCAGCGTATTAAATAATTAAACAATATATCTATATGGAAATGAACAACAAAACAACGCTTCAGCTGGTACGCAATGCTACCCTGAAAATTCAGTATGCAGGATATGTCATTTTAGTAGATCCTGTATTAGCGGAAAAAGAAACGCTGAGATCAGCACTTGGAGTTAATAAAAATCCAAGGGTTCACCTAAACATGTCGGTCGATGAGATTACAAAAGGCACAGACTTGGTTTTGCTGACCCACAACCATATTGACCATTACGAACCGAGCGTCCGGCAGTATTTGCCCCAAAGCATTCCTTTCTTCACTCAACCACAAGATCAAGAAGCAATTAAAAATGAGGGCTTTATAAATGCAAAATCCATCGAAACAGTTCTGTCAATGGAACGTATGAGCATTTACCGAACTTCCGGGCATCACGGAAACGGCCAGCTCGCCGTCATGATGGGGCCGGTATCCGGTTTTGTACTGAAAGCAGACCGCTTGCCTGTAGTCTATATCATGGGAGATTGTAAATGGGATGAAGAGACCCGTAAGGCAGTGAAAGAATTTCACCCCGACTATATTATTGTCAACAGCGGTGGGGCCGTATTTCCTGAATTCTCCAAGGATTTGGGGTCGATTATTCCAGATGAGCACGAAGTCATGCAGATGCTCGACGAGCTGCCAAAGCATGTCAGGTTGATTGCTGTCCACATGGATGCTATTGACCATTGCCAAACCACACGTGCCATCCTCCGCAATGAGGCACACCATCAGAAAGTAGACATGGCTCGCTTGTTGATACCAGAAGACGGGGAAATCATAAACTTGTAACATAACCTTT
>NZ_CANRPM010000095.1 GCF_947632445.1 uncultured Bacteroides sp.
GGTCAAGACAGATGAGACTTTGACCGGTAGCATTAAGAAGTTGGATGCGAAGCTTGCTGAATTAGGGCAGAGAATGACTGCCGTAGAGGCACAGATTGCCGCATTGCAAAGCTATAAAGCAGACATAGATGCAAATAAAGAAGGCGTAGCTGCAAATAAAGAGGCTATCGACAAGCTGGTTACAGACTTGGTAGCGCTGGAAGCAGGTGAACTGACCGACGAGATGATTCAGGCGATTGCAATCCGCGTGGAGGATATCGTAGGCGGCGTAAGAAGCCAATTGGAGGTGATAACCGTTGCATTGAAGAAACAGGTTACGCATGTATCCTTATATAAGAGAGCTAATGCAATGGTAGAAGAGAAAGAGTTAACGTTGGATCTTGTTTCTGCCGAAGCTGTCAGAACCTGGACTTTCGGTGAAGGACTGGAAGGTGCGATTTCATTTACAAAGGGCAATAAGGAAACATTCGAGGATTCCTTTGTTATCCGCGTATCCCCGACAACTGCAACGTTGGATAAGTACATGATCAGACTGGTGAACAGCCAGATGGAGGATCTGAGTAATTTGCTGGAAATTAAGTCTATTGAACCTTATACTGATTTGTTAGTAGCAACCAGAACTATATCTCAGAACGGTTTGTGGAAGGTTACTGTAAAACTGAAAGACAACTATGATACAGATGCTTATCATGATGCAGCCGCTATTTATGAAGAAGATGAAAATGGTGATGAAAAAGTAAAGGCAGACATCTTGTATGCCGTAATGGTAAGTGGCGAAGAGCATGACGGAAGAGAAGTTGTATCCGAGTACGGATTAACTCTTGCTCAGCTCAATAAAGGCACTAAGCACGAACTGTTCTTCAATGTAGACAAGACACCGGTTGAAGAAATCCACAACCGCTGGCTGGGTACAGGTTCCTCTAAATCGGAAGACGAAACATCGGTTTCTTATGAAGAACTTGCATGGGACATGACGCTGGATGGAGGTAATTACAAATATGCTCCTTGGGCAGAACCTATCACAACGGGTAATGGTAAAAATGTAGTGCCGGATGGCAATGACATGAGACAAGAATTACCTGCATATAGTGTAATAGCCGGTAAACCGTTTACTGTAAACTTCGATGAGGCTATGGCCGACACGATCCGTGGTTTCTATGTTACATTGGATGAGGCTTGTGCCGTAGAAAGCCAGCCTTCTGAAATCAATGCCTGGAGATCTTATCATGTTAAGGGTTTGAACACCGTGACAAGCGATTCTTCTTTGGAACTGACTATCCCCGAAGACGTGAATGCCGACGGTGATTATATCGGCTTCCGTGTATATGCTGTCAACTACGACGGCTCTTTGGTAGATCCCGATGGCAAGGCATTCTATGTATATGTAGGTGTTCCTGCCGAAAACTGGAATGCTGTCAACACAGTAATTATACCGGATGCAAATAGTTCAAATAATGTGACCGACGAAAAATCGGCATCTCAAGCTGTTACGCTGACTAAGTTGACAGGTGCAGTGAAGGCAACATGGGTAACAGATAAGATTGGCACAAATGAACATGTATTTGACGCTGTATTTGAGGGCATTTCATTTACAACAACATCTTTATCTACTACTGCATCGAGTATTTCTAGTGTAGATTTCAGCAAGGTAGTTAAAATACATACTGTTCCTACTATTAATGATTGGACTAAGTATGTAGACAACAAGGCCTACAACGGTACGCTGACTATCTACGACGTGCATGGTTCCGTATTGGCTACTATCAATATCACCATGACCAAGCAACTGCCTACAGCACCCGAAGGCTTCTCCGTGAAGACCAACCAGCTGGATGCAAGCGGCATTTATAATTGCTACTTGATACCGGACAACTGGGCTGCTCAGCAGGCAACGAATGGTACAATGGATATGGATTATGTATTCAATTGGGGAGCCGGTGTGCCCGCACAGTATGTAATCAGCTTCGCCAAGGCTGAGAAAGACGGCGGTAAGGATGTTGCCAATGATGTCAATGGTGGTGACATTTTGACGGTTGCTAAGGACTACATCGACAACAAGACGCAACATGCCACTGTCGTATCCTACAACTTCGGAAAGATATCTTCTGAGACAAAAGATGAAGACGGGAATTTTGCAGATTATAAGGTAGAAGTAAAGACATTCCCGACTGTATTCAACTGCATCTACAATGATACTTACACGTGGAGTTGGGATAATAAAGCCGCTAACGCTATTGCTACAAATACTAAATTGGTATACGGTACCAACTACACATTCAAGAATAATAGTGGCAGTGAGTATAGCTTTATCCAAGCTATCAAAGGAACCAGTTCGAAAGACGGAAAATACAGCAGATTGTTAAGCGATCCTTACGAGGAAAGCTTGACATTGAAACCTGGTGAAGAAGCTCACCTAATCTCTAAAGCTAATGGTGCGGTTGACGAATACTTCAAGGTAGATACCAGTGGTGATACGTTTAAATTCATAGCATCAACAGTTTCTGATGATACGAACCCGACCGCCGCAGTTCCTTCTACGCTGAAGCTGGTTTATGTAGATATGTATGGCCATGACGTAGTAATTGAACTGGATATGACCGTAGTTCCTCGTTAATCGCCCTGCAAGAGAAAGTATCTATCGAATATCTTTCAGATAATCGGTAAATATCCATAAGAAAAGACAGCCAAGTCGAATGGGACTTGGCTGTTTTTTTGTATCCGCAGCTTCAACAAGTTTCCTATTTTTGCGCGACGACATCCCCCGTAGAACGTTGTATTGTGTCGAAAGGATAATGTATATATTTATTACCACCACCGAATACCCTTCCCTGTCGACTCGGAACATCGGCTTCTGTCGATACGGAAGAACGACGATGATCGATACGGGGGATCGATGATGATCGATACGGAAGATCGATGATGATCGATACGGAGGATCGATTGAACCCCCTCCAGAATACCTTCTGACGGGGGTCTGAAACCCCTTTTCCGGCGAAGGCAAATGGGCGGGAAAACGGCCGGAACGGAGGCTCAAACTGTCAGTATTTTTCATCCAATTTCCGCATCTATGTGCCACCGCCCGGTTGTTGTATTCGCCGTTGAAGGCCTCGCTTTCCTTCGGGAGCCGCTTTTTTTGTTTCTTCATGCCGTGCTTCCTCACCCGCTGACGCAGTGCTTTCTTAGGGTGCAAGGAAGTGCTTCGTCAGGGTGTGAGGAAGTGCTTTGTCAGGGTGTAAGGAAGCACGGTGACCCGCATCAAGGGGGCACGAATACCCCTTAATGCGAGTCACGAACACCCGGCATTGAAAGTCAACATGACTGTCAAAGACGGGGCAACGCCGTACTTTCATTTCATATACCGGACTTCGACGCCCATCACGTCATGCCGCATTTCCCGTTCGCTGCGGTATAGCTTCCCGTCCTTCAGATAATAGTACTTCTGATACCCGCCAAACTCGATATTGGCAAACTCCAGGCCGTCGTCTGCCCGCGCGGGCGTCCACCTGCCTTCGTAGCTGACTGAATCGTTGAAGATAATCCGCGTCGTGGAATCAGGATTGAGCACAAACATAATTCCACTGGCTGTAAACGTGCCTTCATAAGGATGGTTCTGCTTGTTTTCGCCACAGGACGCCAGCAGGACAACCGCCAGGAAGGCTGCAATTCCTAAAATTCTATTCATAACAATGTCTATTAATGAAAGAGGGTATTCCACCTCAGTGCGTGAAATACCCTCTTGTATCATTTTTTAAGTCTCAAGGTTGATTAGAGAGCTTTTGTCGGAGTTCCGGCATTGGCTTTTACATCAACGGTGAAGATCTTCGTAAATGTCTTCCACTTATAACCGAACTCAACGGGGATAAAGAGCTTATAGTCTCTGTTTACAGGAGTTCCGCTGTAGTTGTTATAAGTCAAAGTTTCATTTGCGCGATTATACACAACACTCGTGTTAGAGGGAAGAGGACCGTTTGTCACACCTTCAGTAGGTATCAGATTGCCATCAACCAACTGCAAGTTAGATGTAATCTGGTTAGTCATCCACTTACCTTCTACTACTTCATAGAATTCCCACAAGTCTTTTGCCAGCCCTGAAGTATTGGCTACCACATAGTTCTGACCTTGCGCGTTTTTATTCCACGAAATGTAAGTGAATGCGCCCTTTACATCGATCGTACTGCCGCCGATAGTTGCATCTGTGAAGTCTTCCGTGTCACCTTCTCTCACTGTCAACGGCTCAATGATGAATGCGTCATACGCTTTGATCGTTTGAGTGTGTGCAGGAGCCAATGCCGGTGCAGTTGCACATGCATCTTCATAGCAAAGATCGGCTACCAGCTTGATAGGTACGTATTTACCTACAATGGCTTTAGCTGCTTCGGTAGGAGTTCCTGCTGCACGCGGAGCGTGATCCGGATTGCTTTCTTCCAATCTGATATTGTAAGTCTTTTCACCAGGCTTCAGCGGATTTGTTCCATAGTTTACAATTTCAGCAGCTTTTTCATTATTGATATAGAGAACAGTACCATCAGGACTTACTGTCGCAGTCATGTCTACGACATTGGTGCCATTGAAATACTGATATACATATTCTGTATTGGGAGCTTCCAGCTTTTCAGCATCAAAGACGAAACGTACACCTTCATCGTCATACGCAGCATAAGTAGTAGCAGCTCTGCCTACACCCTTGAAACCGCTTGCAGCAGTCGGATATGAATTAGAGTAGTAGAATTTCAATCCCTCCCTTTCTTTATCGGTAAAGTAGATAGCGCCACTGGCTCCTATAGTCGGTTTAACACCCATGTCATCCAAGAACCCGTTCAAAAGGTCCGTATAGATATTACATGTCGGGTTGTTTTCCGGTGAGTTTGCAAGAGGCCATGCAGGATTAGATTCCTGAGTATCGTAAACGATGGGGTTTACATTGAATACATCCCAGTTATTGTTGTTCTTCCAATAACGTCCGTCATAACCCCACAGATTAAATACGGGCTTGTAAATTGTACGGGTCAACTTAATCTTCAGTGTCGGATATGCACCTGTCGGATCTACCCACGTGCAAACCTTCGAGAAAGTCATCGTCTCCTGACTTTTCCATACAGGATACTTCGTTACAATATCTGTATGCGTTAATGTCCATAACAGGTTATATGACTCTACACCGTTTTCTGTGTTTTTCAAGAGCTTAACAGTACCTTCACCTTCACCGGTTGTGCCATCGAAGCCTGCATCGGTATATACTGCGTGGAACTCTTGTTTGGTCATACCACCGTCTTTAGCACCGTTGTAGATTACTTCATTCATGTCCTGAGTACCCAGTCTGCCGTGATAATTGTCGCATACATAAATTGAGTCTGCAAAATTGTGGGTAATGGATCTTTCGCCAACTTCTTTCACCCATTTGATCTTAACGTAACGTTGTGCAACCAAAGCGTTGTTTACCGTATCGCGCAATTCAATGCGGACAATCGGCTCACGTCCTACGGCCGTAGCAGATTCTCCACCTTCGCCTACGGTATAAACCTTTGAAGTCATGATACCATTTGTCGGGTTGTCGATTTCTGCAAACTTCTGTTGATCGGTTCTATTCGAATTACCTTCAGGGCCACCCAACGTAATATAAGGAGCGGTTGCCAAATAGAAACGGAATGACAGACCATATTCTTTATAGTTCGGCAGATCGGCATGAGCAGCATGGTCTGTTGCACCCTTATCGGTTACACAGACTTTAACCAGCTTCTTTAAATCCAGTGCTTCGTCATAAGCACATTTCACGTCTACAAGGGTGTTTGCTACCGAGTGATAAACGCATGCAGAGTCATGGTAGTGAACATAGAATGTACCTTCGGCATCTGTCTGGGTTTCATTGGCAAAGCTACCTGTCATAGCCTTGGTAAAATTTGTTTTTGTATTTACCAAGTAAGGAACTTTAATCAACTCTTCCAAACGAACATATTCAGAGTTTACATATACGCCGTCTACATCTCCATTTTCGATAGACTCTTTTTCACCGGGAGTCAAATTATTTTCGGCAATAGGAGCCTTCAAAGATGCCATGTAGAACGTTTCTTTGCTGGCATCAACATCTGTTCTTCCAATAAAGCCTGTAATGGTCTTTTTGAAGTTAACAGTCAGGACATTGTTGTCGATTTTGTATGATACGGGTTGAATCGGGCTGTTTTCTTTAACCGCAACACCACCGGCTTTTGTCACAATGTTTTCGGATTGGATGCAATCGAAGATCGGGGTTTCAATATCCTCTGTCCGAACGCCCATGTTAGGACTTACATGGAAGTAGGCGACATTGTTGTCTGTTGAGATATATCTTGCAGTCCCATTGTCTGTATGATCCAACCATGGATCGGTAGTGTGGCCTGACGGATGATTATTTGCAACATACTTTTGCGGAGTATATTGCAATGTCGTCAATGTAATGGCAGCTATACCGTTTACATGCGTAGTCGGGATGACAGACAGGCTGGTCAACCGGTGTCCGATCAACGCCATCACTTCAGCCGACAAAGTATCTACTTCAGCGGCGAGGTCTGCCAATTCCTTATCCGTAGGAAATTCTCCCTTCAGCTTTTCTTCCAATGCATTCAGCTTCTTCTCTACTTCCTCTAAAGAAGCCAGCTTGTCGATCTGTGCCTGAAGTTCGTTTTTCAGTGCCTGAAGCTCTGCGGATGTAACATCTCCGCTGCCGGCGCCATTGGCTTTGTCCAGAGCATCCTGAGCCTTGTCAGCAGCATCCTGAGCTTTGTCACCGGCATTTTGGGCCTTGTCGGCAGCATCTTGAGCCTTGTCAGCAGCCTTTTGAGCCTCGTTCAATGCTTCCTGAGCTTTGTTCTTTGCATCTTCTGCCGCAGTTTTTGCAGCACTCACATCCTGCTGTAAAGCCGCAATTTTGCTTTGCAGCTCCTCCACAGATGCTTTCTTGTCGATTTGTTCCTGCAAGTTGGCGATGTCATCGTCGTAGTCCTTACAAGATGTGAACGTCCCTGCCGTACCCAACACTAAGGCACCGAACAGGATCACACTTAGATACTTTTTGTTCATAATTGAAAACTTTAAATTTATAAATTTAAAAATTAGTAAATAATTGAGTCTCTTGTAATTAGTTATACACTTTCTTGCCTTTTCCTCCCACCATCTGTAAATCGTTTTACATATATTTTATCAAGGGTTTGTTCCGTTATTTCGCAGATAAC
>NZ_CANRPM010000096.1 GCF_947632445.1 uncultured Bacteroides sp.
AAACACGAAAAAGGAGCTATCAAAGAGATATTTGATTACTCCTCTTTACGTAGTTTGATTAATTTAACAATTACAGTTTAAATCCCCTGCTTTTTCTTGGTTCTTCCACCGTTTGTTGCAAACCTTGCCTTAGTTTCTCCCATTGCTCCTTGAACCATTCGCTGATTGGTTGTCGGTTTATTGTCAGCACCAACTTGTTCCCATCAACCGGACTTTGCTCAATTTTGAAAGTGGCATTTTTTGTTTCAAATCTCCGTCGATACTCTTCGGAATAGATTTTTCCGCTGCACCTGATTGTTTCCCTTTTGTATAAAAGAGAATCAACCATCCCCTTGGTAAAGCCAATGACATAGCATAGTTTTTCCATTCTCAGCATTTCTTTGAGCAATGGGAACCAGCATAATGCTTTTTCGAGAATGGTGTTCAACCGTGATATTTCCTTGTCTTTGGCTTCAAGTTCTTGATTATGTATTCCTTGAAGATTACGAATTTGTCTGCTATGCTGTTCCTGTATTTGTTGTATCTGAATTTTTAATTCATCAGTAGCTTTGTCCCGTTTGGTAATTTCCTGATGTAGCTGCTCGATGTGATGTTCCAGTTCTTTCAGCTTACCGCTTCCGAAAAGAGAACCTACACCGCTTGCTATGGCGGTAGCAGCATTGGTGGCTGTTTTCTTTAGTTTGTCCGTGCGTATCTCAGCTTTTACCTGTTTGAGTTCCTGTTCGGCAAGGCTTACCTGTTGCTCCTTGTGTCGTTTGGTTTCCTCTATACGTTGCAGTTCGGCTTTCTGTTTTTTTATGATGAAATCGTTCCGTTCCAGATGCTCTTTACCAGTGACAGCTTTTGCCTGCCCACGTTCCATCAGGAGAATATCGGAAGCAAGGGTCTGCATGGTTGCCATATCCTCATCATTGAGCTTTCGGCTTTTTCCAGTTTCATGGTTCATCCAGTCGAATACGACATGAGCATGATAATTTGGTTTGAACCATCTGTTACCGACTTGGAAGCTCTCCTTGTCTTCTGCTTCCGGCTGACCGTTCAGCCAATGCCCTTCGTCTTTATGCAGGAAAATCTGTAGCGGAGTGATGCCCCAGCGTCTTTGGCACTCTTCACCGAATTTGCGTACATCAGCCAGTGTGGTGTCCGGTCTGATAAGCAATACTCCTTCACGGATGGGTGAGCATCCCGCCACCTTGATAATCTTTCCATTCTTTCCCTTGCGTTCCCTTTCCTTTTCCTGCATGGCACGTCCGGTCTTTTCCTTGACCATTTGCTTGATATTGTCATAATGAGTTCGCAGTTCGGGAGTGCCGAAGTCGGGATTTATCCACTGTTCGTTATCGGTGGAAAGTTCGGGAACGACATAGATTCTGGACTCCCCGATATTACGCATATACTCGGCAGTCCTTCGGTTGTGTGCCTCGCTCGATGCGATGTTGCAAGGCTTGATATGTATGCTTGATTTTGTTGCCATAGCTTCTTTCCTTTGTTTACAATTGATTTACTTTGCTCGCTTTCGCAGAGGGGTTCTTAGGGGTAACCCATAAGCGGAGATTGCAAAGAGAGGGTCACTCTTTGCTCGGGGTTCTCAGGGGTGAAACGCCCTGAGTGGGTCATTAGGGCAAAGCCCTAATCCCCTCGGGAGAGCCCACAACTACGAAAGCGGAGCGTGTAGTTATAGTGGGCTATAACCGAAAGCCGTTTTTCTTTTTCGGTGACTGGCTGCTTACTTCTTTGACGGATTGGAGCTGCCCTTTTTTCTCAGCCTGTTTCTGTAAGTATTCGTTCAAGTCCTTGCATCCGCTGTAAGTCTGTGAAGCGTCACGGATGTATCGGTCTCTGCCGTATTCCTTGCGGATTTGTTGGAGGGCTTCCATGCCTGCATGGTCGTTATCAAAAAAACAGTGGATGCGTTCGTAGCTGCCCAACGGATAGAGAGCTTTATTCACATTCGATACGGAATTTAATACGATATAGTCCTGTCCGTCCAATTCCGGATAATTTGGGCAGCTCTCCTGTCTCAATGTCAGAAAGGAGAGGTAGTCCATAAATCCCTCGAACACATAACAGGTATTCCTCGCTTTCCCAGACTGTCTGATGTGGGAGATTTCCTTTGGAGCGATGCAGCCCTTGAAATAGCGGTTGCGAACCTCAAACCCACTCGAAGCATTGGGAAAGGCGATGGCAAAGTACCGCTTGCCGTTGTGGGTGAAACGGGCTTCACTACATTCTCTTTTCGCCAGTTCTATGTTAATTCCTCTACCTTGTAAGTAGGCAAGCAGGGCAGGAGATGACAACGGAAGAATCTCCAACTGTTGGAAGCTCGGCTCGGAAGAGTTTTGCTTTCCAAAAGAGAAAGATACCGGGCGCACGTGCGGTGTCTGCTCCGCTATCCGTTTCAAAATGTAAGGTACATGGTCGGTAGCATACAGATGTGCAGCCAGTGCAATGATGTTTCCGCCCTTTCCCAAACCGAAGTCATACCATTGTTCACGTTCGGTATTCACTTTGAACGATGCTTCACTCTCTTCCCGAAATGGGGATTTGTACCAAAGGTTGATACCTTGTTGTTTTACTGGTGAATAACCCAAGCTGTGCAGGTAGTCGGCTATTCGTATGCTCTTAGCTTCTTCTATTGTCATTTTCTTACGGATTTGTTGGTGAATGAAAAAATGATGATTTGATGAATTTGAAATGTAACACGCTGTTAAACAGAACTGTATCGGTTCATCTTTTTCTCATCAGATTGCTTGCCAAAAGAGAAATGATGTTTTCTTTTTTCATCAGCAATCGTTGTTGATGAGTGTTTGATGAATACATATCTATCTGTAAGGCAATATGTTACTTCCCTTATTCATCATTTCATCAAAATAATTAGATAGCGGTCAGTTGTTCTTTCGTTACCGTATAAAACCGACCAGTTTTCCTTTTCGGCTCATAGTGGCACTCACGATGGGGTGCGAACTCATAAGCGGTGTAGGATAGCGAATTGTGTGCGGAAGTAAGTTTCCATACTTCCTGCACAACTTTCCTCACTTGATACTTTTCAACCTTAACCTGTGAATAGAGTAGCAAGGTTACAAGGTCGTTCAGGCAGAATGATACGCTTTCCACGTTCATGTTCGACATGATGTCAAGCAACAACTCGGTCATTTCTATTTCCAGTCGGTTGCGGTTGCTTCGGATTATTTTCTGCAAGGCTGCGGTATGTGTCAGTCTTGGGTTGAACCACATACGGCTTTCCTGTGTTGTGGATAGTTCCCTTTGGGTCAGGAAATAAAGAAATGCGGGTATTTCCGCTTTTAGCTTTTGCAGAAAGTTGGTATCATCACTCTGCAACGGCATTATCTTCCGCACCCAGTAGCGTGTTTCTCCTGCGTCTATGAGTATGGGCAGATATTCGTTGTTGGAACATAGCACGAACTTGGCAAAGAAAGCAATCTCCGTTCGGTCTTTGCCTTTGGCTTCCACCTTGTAGGTGAAAGTGGTGCTCAGGTTTTTCAACCGTTCGCTGTCTTCCCTGCGGTTGAGCAAAACTTCGTCCACAACGATTAGCAGCTTTCCTGCCCAGTCGGAATTGAACTGGCTGCGGAAATCCTCGTTGGTGTTGAAAGTCACATTATTCTCAAACACGGCTTTCAGAAAGTTCAAGAACGTGCTTTTGCCAGTGTTGCGTTCCTCTGAAACAAGTAGGACAATGGGTAGCTTCTGTGTCGGCTGTAGATACAGCAGTTGCATATAGTCCATGCCCAGCTCGTATTGTTCTCCGAAGATGTGCCGTATCAAGGATTGGATGTGGGAGAAGTCCCCCTGCTGCGGTTTATGCTCTATCGGCTCGTAAAGGTTCAGAAACCCCTCAATCTCCTTTTGGTAGTTCAGATGATTGGGAACGGTGCAAAAGCCGTCATACTTGGGGACGGTGGCAAGATAGTTCTTTCCATAGTCCTGCCGTAATGTGCTGTTGTTCCATACGACACGTTTCTTTTCATAACCGCCATTGGCGCATGGCTGATTGACCACCTTGTACAAAGTTGTTCCTACGCGCATATATTCTTCCTCCTTCATAGGCTTAGATTAAAGGGTTGTGTTCACCTAAAATTCTCTGAATGTCGGATTGGCGGTATTTGACCTTGTTGCCAACCTTTACAGGCTTCAGATAGTTTTTCTTAGACCAGTGCCAGAGTGTGGTATCACAAACACCGCACATCTTTTTCACTTCCTCTTTGGTGAGGTACTTCTCCTTTCTTGCCTCCGCAATGGCGGTAGAAAGTTCATGTTTCGCACGGCTGATTAACTGGTTGGAGAATAATAGCAAATCTTCTCCTGTTACTTCCAACTTGATGTTGCCGTTTCCGTTTTGAATAATTGCCAATATGTCTGTCATAGGCTTCTTGAAACTGCCGGTTGTAAGACTTCCCGTTTCGGCAGTATTATAAACGAAAAGCCACTACCCCGATTAGGATAGTGGCGCAAATATATAATGAAAATCAATCGTAAAACAATGATATTCAATTTGTTAAATTCGTAAAAACGAAAAGCGAATTAAACGAACTTCAATTGGATAGATAGGCTTTCAATTCCTCGATGGCTTCATGGTCTTCACCAATGTCTTTTACCAGTTTCTTGCTGTTTCCAAGTGGTGAAATGAGATTTCTGTATGCTTTCTGGATGCCTCTTTCGTGAACGATTTCTTGTTCATTGAACTGCTCGTGCAATGCGTTTCTGAAAGTCTTGATGGGACACTTCCGCATGAAGCGGTATTCCACCAGTGCGATAAACAGCCGTGCTATATCTGTTTCCGTAGCATGGGTTTTTAATCGTGTACCAATTCTTTCAATCAGTATGTCATGCCTTTCTATCAGAAGTTCGGGCAACGTGCGTGTATCGGCTTTGCGCCCTGCGGTCTTTGGCTGTTCTTCCTGCAACATATCTGTTTCTTCCTCGTCCATGTATTTATCTTCTTCTATTGCCCATTCCACAAGAGAGTTTTCCTCAATGGCTTTCTGTTGCTTCCTGAACACTTGCCAGTCCTCTTTGGTTCTCATGCCATTGGCGATGCTTTTTCTGATAATGAACTTGACCATACCGGAAACAAGCCATTTGTATAAGGTGGGAATATCCTTTCTTTTGGTCAGTTCCTCACCCTGTTCCACCATGCACTCATAGCTTCGTCCGTAATAGAGCCATGCGAGCATGGCAGGGACAATGCTTCTCTTGTTCGGGGTATGAAACTCATTCACTATCTTCTCGGCAAGGTCTGATTGTAAAAGAACATTTTCCAGTTCCTCGAAATCAGGGTTTCTATCATCACCTATTCTCTTGCGTGCTGCTTCTTTATATTTTGGAACAAGCCTTACAGCCGTATTGAAAATATTGAAGAATCCTTTGAACTTCTTGTCGCTCATTTCTTCTACGAAATCAGCATATTCATTCGGATGGCTGTCGAGCCATTCCTTTATCAGTCTTTTGAAATTGTCATATTCCTGTTGTCCCATACAAGTATCAGTCTAATAGTTTTACAAGGTCTTTCTTCATTTCTTCGTCAATATCTCTGTATCGTCTGAAAGCTTTGCTTCCCTCCTTGTGTCCCGACAGTGCGGAAACAAGGTTCGGGTCTTTCACTTTTTTATAGATATTGCCGATAAACGTACGTCTTGCCAGATGGCTGCTTGCCACTTCATAAATAGGTCGTTTGATTTCGTTGTGCGTCAACGGGTCTAAGATTGTTACGATGCGGTCAACTCCAGCCAACTTGAATATCTTTTTTATGGCATCATTGTACTTTTGCTCGGATATGAACGGCAACAGTTTTCCCTCATATTCTTTGTAGCGTTCAAGGATTTCCTTCGCTTTGTCGTTAAGTGGAACACGTACCGTAACCGGATTCCCCTCTTTGGTTTTCTTGGGAATATACTCTATGGCTTCATTGACCACATTTAGTTTGGTCATTCGGTAGAAGTCGCTCACCCGACATCCTATCAGTGTCTGAAATATGAATATATCTCTCTGTATTGCCAGTTGTGGGGTAGCTGAAAGGTCGGCATTGAAAATTCTATCTCTCTCTTCAAGTGTTATATAATAAGGTGTACCGTATGTACATTCTTCTATCGGGAATTTGTCGAAAGGTCTGTTTGTGGTACGCTTGTTATCGAAGCACCACAAGAAGAATGTACGTATTCTTGAAAAACAGTCTATCAGCGTGTTCTTGCTTCTGGGTTGTGGTGTCCTCTTTTCGGGAATGGCTTCATAAATGCTCGGGTAAAGTTCATAGTACTGGTATTCGTTCTGAAAGAAATCCCACATATCCCGAAGCGTGTCAGGTGTTACCAAATCCACGTCAAGGATAAAGCCCTTTTGTCCTCTCTTCGTTGCCCTTACATATAGTTCATAACGTGCTAACGCACGTTGTACTACTCGAAAGTTCTTGATGCGAACTTCTGATAATTTATGCTTGACAAGAAATTCAGCAAACAAATCCAGCAAGGTGGGTTTGGTTTCCGCTGCAATCTCTTCTTCTGTTTTATATCTGTTTGGATGATGATATTTGTCTATGAGTGTACTTAGCCATTCGCTGTCAGCTTCCGGTGTGTACTCTTGACTTATCAGGTTGATGATGTTCTGTACTTCGTTGTTCAGTGCCAGTTTCTTTTCTTCATGAACAAGGGCTACTCTGTCTTTATAACCTTGCTTCTCGCTACTCCAGTGATTTGGGTTAATTGTCAGCTCACTGGCAGCTTTAATGTCCTTTTTACCATCTCTTAATCGGAAATAGATTGTAGCTACACTATTGGTGTCGTTTTTACTTGCGGATTTTCGGATAAAGGCTGTTGCTTTCATAATCGGAATTTTTAGTAACGGTACAAATATATAAATTGTTCCCAAATTGTTCCCAATCATCCCGAATTTATTTTAATCCGATTAAATAGAATTAACTAAGTGTGTGTTTGTAATACATTGAATATTAGTGTATAATGCTTTATTTTTCTTTGATTTTCTATTTAATAGGATTGTTCCCAATTTATATATTTCAAATGCGGGTCTGGGTACAAGCAAAGGAACTAAGCATCTGATTTATAGAAGCTTGGTTCCTTTATTTTATGAATATGTCTAGTCCTGAAATAGCGTTACAACAAAAAGTAACATTATGGAAAAGACAGAAACAAAGTACGTTAAGCGCACA
>NZ_CANRPM010000097.1 GCF_947632445.1 uncultured Bacteroides sp.
AAGAAATACCTACCTTTGCAGAAGTATAACAAAATAGGTAACTTCTATTCATAATACAATGAGCGAAAAAGCACCATTTATGGTATTCTCAGGAACAAATTCGAGATACCTTGCAGAAAAAATCTGCGCAAGTCTAAATTGCCCGCTGGGACAAATGAACATCACCCACTTTGCCGACGGTGAGTTTGCCGTATCTTACGAAGAATCCATCCGCGGAGCAAATGTTTTTCTGGTTCAGTCCACGTTTCCCAATTCGGACAACCTGATGGAACTGCTGCTGATGGTTGACGCTGCCAAGCGTGCATCGGCCAAAACCATCAATGCCGTAGTACCCTACTTCGGCTGGGCCCGACAAGACAGAAAAGACAAGCCACGTGTTTCCATCGGAGCTAAATTGGTAGCTGACCTGCTCTCTGTAGCTGGTATCGACCGCCTGATCACGATGGACCTGCATGCTGACCAAATCCAAGGTTTCTTCGACATCCCTGTAGACCACTTGTATGCATCGGCCGTATTCCTGCCCTACATCCAGTCGCTCAATCTGGAAGACTTGGTTATCGCTACGCCCGACGTAGGAGGTTCAAAGCGTGCCAGCACGTTCTCCAAATACCTGAATGTTCCCTTGGTACTTTGCAACAAGTCGCGCGAGAAAGCCAACGAAGTTGCCTCTATGCAGATCATCGGTAACGTAAAAGACAAGAACGTTGTCTTAGTGGACGACATCGTGGACACGGCAGGTACCATCACCAAAGCAGCCAACATCATGCTGGCCGCAGGCGCCAAATCCGTGCGCGCCATTGCCAGCCATTGCGTAATGTCCGATCCCGCTTCGTTCCGCGTACAAGAATCCGGCCTGACAGAGATGGTGTTTACCGACAGTATCCCCTACTCCAAGAAATGTGCGAAAGTAAAACAACTCAGCATCGCCGACATGTTTGCCGAAACCATCAAACGAGTAGTGAACAACGAATCCATCAGTTCACAATATCTGATCTAAGCTGAAACGAACAGTCAACAAATAATAAAGGGTTGCATCTTTCTGTTGTATGGATGCAACCCTTTCTATTTCAAAGCAGGCTTCCTGTTGATAAATCAGTTGTTGGAGGCGATACGCCCCATCTTGTAGGTTATCTGACGGATCAGCTTGCCATTCTTGTCTTTCTCCACAAAAAGGCCGTCTTTCTTGCCTTGCTTGAAGACACCTTCAGCCGTATTTCCATCTTTGTCGGTTTGGATGCCTTTCCCTTCTTCCAACCCGTTGGCAAATCCGCCTTCGTAGTGTGTTCCGTCCGCCATCTTCAGCTTGCCCTGCCCGTCGAACTGATTGTGTTTCCATTCGCCCTCGTAAGAGTCGCCATTGTTCCACTTGTAGACACCATAGCCATTCCGTTCGTTGTCAGTCCAATCGCCGTCGTAGACACTACCATTGGCCCACGTGAATGTTCCCTTGCCATGCTGACGGCCGTTCATAAAACCACCCACATACTTGTCGCCGTTGGCATGAATGTAGATGCCTTCGCCTGTACGCTCGCCCTGCACGTAGGAACCTTCGTAGCGGTCGCCTGTATAGAAAGTATAAATGCCTTTGCCGTGTTGCATGTCCTCTTTCCATTCACCCGTGTACTTATCGCCATTGGCATATTCAAACGTTCCTTCACCGCTACGGAAGTCGTCCTCCCATTGGCCTTTGTAACGGCTGCCATCGTTCCACACGAGGATTCCCGTTCCGTTTTTCTTGTCGTTCTGCCACGAGCCTGTATATTTCGAACCGTTCTTCCACGTGTAGGAACCCTGTCCTTCTCGCTTGTCGTTCTGCCAGTTTCCTTCGTAGACATCACCGTTGTAGTAGTACATGGTACCTTCGCCGCTTTGGAAGTCTTGATACCACATACCTTCATAGCGGTTGTTGTTCAGAAAATAGTAAATACCCTTTCCGTGCTGCTGGTCCTGATACCATTGTCCTTCGTAACGTTCCCCGTCAGAGAAGATATAGACACCATAGCCCTGGCGCTTCCCTTTCTCGTATTCGCCTTCATAGGTATCACCCGACTTGAAAACGGTTTTCCCTTTCCCATTTGGTTTGTGGCCTTTCATCTCGCCGTTGTAGACGGAACCGTCCTTGAAAGTATAGGTACCGATCTTTACTTCCGAAGAAAGCGCCCCTTTCAACTTGCTAAAGAAGCCTCCCTTGCTCTGCGCCACAGCCCCCTGGGAGAGACAGAAACATACAAGTGCTATATATAGACCATTTATTCTCATACTGAACAATTTCTTTACTTTTTTATAATTCACAAAGATATAACTTATCACCCAATCGCAGAGAAGGCTCTGCTGATTTTTAGGACATTTTTTTACCGGACACCACTTCTTTTAAATTCTCTTTGCATAAATATTTTTGCGCCAGATAGAGCAGTTCCGCAGCCGTGACCTGACTGATAGCTTCCTGTACTTCTTCAAAATAAGTGGCCGGCAGACGGGAAGTCTGAAGGTAAATCCAGGCATCGGAAAGGGAGAAGGCCGATTCATAGTTGCGGCATAGCTCGCCCAGCATGTAGTTCTTTACCATGGAGAGTTCTTCGTCTCCCACAGGTTCATGGCAGAGGCGATCCATCTCGTAGAAGACTTCGCCGATAAGAGGCTCCACGTATTCGTTGGCCGTTTCGGAAGAAATGAACAGCGCGCTGCTGTCAGGACAGGAAACAAGCCCTGCTGAAATGCCATAGGTGTAGCCTTTCTCCTCGCGGATGTTCGACATCAGGCGGCTGCCAAAATAGCCTCCCAAGACAGTGACCAGCACGCGCAGCTTCTGATATTCGGGATGGTGGCAGGGAATAGTCAGCATCCCAATCCTGACGGCACTCTGCATGGCTTCGGGCCGCTCGATGAACACGCGGCGGCCGTCTGATGGAGTCGGTTCAAAGTGCACAGGCTCTGTCTGACGAGTGGAGGCACCGAAATGGTCCGTCCCAAAGCGGGTTTCCAGCCGCCGCAGGCATTCGTCCGTCACCTTGCCGGCCACGTATATCGAGCAGTTGCCTGCATGATAGTGGCGATTGTAGAACTCGCGCAGCACATCGGACGTAATGCGGCGGTAGTCGGCCTCGACCACCATCCGGCCACTGGGATGTCCTGCGCCATAGAGGGTTTCCATCAGCCCTCGATGAGCCAGGAAGTCCACCTTCTGCATATTCACCTTGAACTGCTGGACATTGTTCTCCACCACCGTAGCCAGTTCGTCGTCGGGGAAGAGCGGTTCCTTGACCAGGCTCTCCAGCACGTCGAGCGTTTGAGGCAGGTATTTGTTGAGCGAATAGAGGGTGACGAAAGCATACTCCGAAACACTTGAAAGGTCGAGCCACGCGCCATAGTAATCCAGACGTTCGGCTATCTGAGCGGCGGTGTAGCGACGTGTGCCTTCGCGCAACATACGGTTGGTGAACAAAGCCTGCAAGGGCTGGCTCTGATGCCAACGACCGCCTGCCATCAGGATATCAATGCGCACCACCTCGTTATCGCCTGCGTTGAGTACGTTCAGGACGATGCCATTGGGCAGGGTTATTCGTTCGGGAGCCTGCACTGTCAGACGCCCAGGCCTTTTTATTTCGGGTTGGAGGGTTCTGTCTATCATCGTATTTAAAATGAAATGGAGAATTGATCATTGAGAATTCTCCATTATTCTTTGTTCATTAATTCTTTAAGCCCATGGCGAACGTAGACACGCTCCATGTCGGCAGGCTTCAGTACCCGCCCGTCGTAGGACAAGATGTCGAGATCGAGCCGCACTATTTCGCGCAGTTTGTCCTCAAGCAGCCTGCCTGCCTCGCGTTCGATGCCCTTCAGACAGGCACGCACCTCGTCGGCACAAAGGTCGGAATGGAAGCAGGCCACCTGGTTGGAGAACAAGCAAGAGCGATGCAGATACAAGGGAGCAGTCTCTTCTTCGCAGGAAAAACGAATGTCGGCAAAGAGTTCCGACAAGCGCCTACGTGCCAGAAGCATGTTCTGACGGCGACCTTCGTTGCTACCGATGCTTATCAGGTACTCCATCAGGCGGCGTCAGTTGAACAAGTCATCCAGTCCCATGTCGGGCGTCGGTTCGTCCACTTCCTCATATATCTCTCCATTGTCCTTGCACGGATCATAGTTCTCCGGCAATTGGAAAGTCTCGGTCTCGTCATAGCCCAAGGCCTTGTCGGCATAGACTTTGTTCATGTATTTTGTCCAGATGGGCAGGGCCATAGAGGCTCCCTGTCCGTGAAGCATGGTGTCGAAGTGGATATCTCGATCTTCTCCGCCCACCCAGCAGCCCGAAACGAGCGAGGGAGTGAAGCCCATGAACCAGCCGTCAGCGTTGTAGTTGGTGGTACCCGTCTTGCCGCCCATGTCGGCCTTGATGCCCAGACGACGCACGCGGCCGCCGGTACCTTCGTTGATGACAGCACGCAGCATGACGAGCATCTTATAGGCGCTGGATGTGCTGATGACTTCGTTCATATCGGGCGAGAAAGTGGCCAGCACATTGCCCTCGTTGTCCTCGATGCGGGTCACGAGCAGTGGAGCCACGCGGATACCGCGATTGGGGAAGGCGGTGTAGGCGCTCACCATCTCGGCTACGGATATTTCACAGGGGCCGAGGCAGAGCGACACACTGGGCACAATTTCAAGATTGCGCACGCCGAAAGTCTGCACCAGGCGTTTCAGTTCGTAGGGGTTGAGCTTGCTCATGAGGTAAGCAGTAATCCAGTTGTCGGAATTGGCTAAGCCCCACTTCAGGGTTACCATCTCGCCGATGCGCTTGTCGTTGGCGTTGCGGGGCGTCCAAGGGATACCGTTCTCGTCAAGCAGGGTGTAGGACACGTGGCGTGCCTCGTCGCAGGGCGAGAAGCCGTTCTCCATAGCCAGGGCATAGACGTAAGGCTTCATGGTAGAACCAATCTGACGGCGGCCCACCATAGCCATGTCATACTGAAAGTAGTGATAGTTGGGACCACCCACATAGGCCAGTACATGTCCGTTGCGGGGATTCATCGACAGGAAGCCTGCACGCAGGAAATGCTTGTAGTAGCGGATGGAGTCGAGCGGTGTCAGCACGGTGTCCACTTCGCCTGCCCAACTGAAGACCGACATCTCCTGCGGAGTGTTGAAGGCCTTCATGATTTCGGCCTCGGAAGTTCCGCTTTTCTTCATCAGCCGATAGCGGTCGGACTGACGAATATTGCGCAACAGGATTTCATCGACCTGCTCTTGGGTAAGGCGGAAACTATAGGGAGCCTTTTTGCGACCTTTCTTCTCCTTGAAGAAATAGCCCTGCAACTCTTTGAGGTGCTCGGTCACAGCCTCTTCGGCATACTTCTGCATACGCGAGTCGATAGTGGTGTATATTTTCAATCCGTCGGTGTAGAGGTTATACTTCTTGCCATCTTTCCGGGTGTTCTTTTCGCACCAGCCGTACAGCGGGTTTGTCTCCCAATCGAGCGAGTCTTCGTAGTACTTCTGCATCTGCCAGCTGCGATATTCGGACTTGACAGGCCTCTTTGCCGTCAGCACTGTACGCAGATACTCGCGGAAATAAGGTGCAGGGCCTTCCTTGTGATCCACGCGGTTGTACTTCAGCTTCAAGGGCAGAGCTTGCAGGGAGTCACGCTGGGCCTCGGTCAGGTAGCCCGCCTTGTGCATCTGGGCAAGCACCACGTTGCGGCGTCCGCGAGTGCGTTCAGCCCGGCGTACCGGGTTGAAGAGCGAGGGATTTTTGCACATGCCCACCAGCGTAGCGGCTTCCTCAATCTTGAGATCCTTGGGGTCGCACCCGAAGTAGGTGTAAGCGGCGGTCTTCACGCCAACAGCATTGTTCAGGAAGTCGAACTTGTTGAGATACATCGTCAGGATTTCTTCCTTCGTATAGTAACGCTCCAGTTTCACGGCGATGACCCACTCGATGGGTTTCTGGAAGAGACGCTCCACAGTATTCTCCGCACTGGGCGAATAGAGCTGCTTGGACAGCTGCTGGGTGATGGTACTGCCACCGCCGGCGTTCTTCTGGAAGAAAAGACCACGCTTTACCACGGCTCGGAACAGGGCCTTGACGTCGATGCCCGAATGCTCGATAAAACGCACATCCTCGGTAGCTATAAGGGCGTTGATAATGTGGGGTGACAAATCCTGATAGCCCACATAGACGCGGTTCTCTTTGCTGTAAGAGTATGTGCCCAGCGTCTTGCCGTCGGCCGAAAAGACCTGCGTGGCAAACTTGTAGTTGGGATTCTCCAAGTCTTCGACGGGCGGCATGTAACCTATCCAGCCTTTCGAGATGGAGGTAAATATCAGCACGCATGCCAGCAGCACGACGACCAGCAGGATCCAAAGGGTTATGACGACTTTCTTTATCATGTTCAGCGTTTCGTTTTTTACTTTGATTTTAATCACATGCAAAGATACAACTTCCGACGCGATACACAAGAGGGTTGGCACTTTTTTGGCCGCTTTTTGAATTCGAAAAAACGTCTCACACGGAAGTCTTGCCAAATAAACTCTTTTTGACTTACAAATGACAATTACAATATAGTAAAAAGAAAGTTTCTGCACCATAAATAATATAGTATAGAACCCGTTGTCGGAATTAAATCAGCTCCTATTTAACTTTTCCAATCGGTTTCATATTTTGATGGTTATATATTGAAGAAAACAAGAATCCCGACTGAAGAATTTATCATACGTTCCACCCATTCGACATAACTTGAAAAAAAAATCGTTTTTTATCTTGAAAAAGGCCGTTTTTAATTTTGTATTTCGTTCGGTTTCGCTATCTTTGCAGCCGTAAAAGTTGAAATTGGCGTTCGTCTCTCCGACTATCTACCTGTGAGAGGCGACCGCGTAGCGTGCCCGGACATTCCGTCCTACCTTCCGCAAACAAACATCAGCTTCTACCCCACTCCACCCGTAACATACTGATAAACAACATTTATCCGAACTTCCTGTAAGTCCCGGCGCGTTCGTATTGCGTCAGGAGTACTCCCCCATTGCAGGCGGGCCACAGGGGCCGATTTTTATCCTTTTAGCAGTAACCAACTCCCGCACCGGCTTTACGTCGGCCCCAACTCAGAGACACCGTAG
>NZ_CANRPM010000098.1 GCF_947632445.1 uncultured Bacteroides sp.
AGGGCGGGTGATTTGAACAACATGAGTGCCTCTTTTTCAGGCCGAGGCGAAGCCCTTTACTTGCCGGTCGTCACGACGTCGCTGCGGTCGGCATTCAGGTCGACGGTGAAGGCGACGGCGAGGTCCTCGCTATTCCGCTCCGCATAAAGCTCAATCTTGTCGGCACCGACGGGCATGGTGGATTTTTCTGACAGCACATCGCCGGAGAGACCCAGGCTTCCGTCGCTATAGTGGACGACCATCTTCCGGCTCATCGTGCGTCCGAGGTCGTAATGATCTTTCTTCGTCAGGTCCACGCCCTCCTTCAGCTTCAGCCTGACTTTCAGGGAGAAATCGGCGGGAAAGGACTCGAAGTCGAAGGTCTTGCTCCATGTCCCCGTGATGGCTTCCGTCTTCGTCCCCGCCGGAGAGGTGTATTCGGCGGTGATGTCGAACAGGGCCAGCTTGTCGTCGGGGTATGTCAAATCGACCGTATAAGAGGCGGAAGTCACGACAGGGCTCTCGTCGATATTCCCGGTCGGGTCGTCGTCCGAGCATCCCGCTGCGAAGGCAAGGGCTGCGATTGCCGCGAAGCCGTAAAGCAGGCGGTGTAACTTTTCTTTCATCATGTTCATATTTTTGTTCACTTTTTTCTTCGGGCTCTGTATTCCACATTCCGCAGAGATCGGGCGAACCCGATTAAACCCAATCGCTGCGGGCTTTCATTCGTTCACGCCGCGAAGGTATGTATTTTTAGTTCAGGGTAAAATTTTGCCTCCCCCGTTTTAACACGAATTTAACGTCTATACGATGACACGATGTGACAGTGTGACAACGTGACAACGTGACAATTACCTAAAATCGGTTTTTCATTTCCTTCTTCCGCTCCACGCGAGATGCAGCCAGCCCCAGAGGCCGAGGACGATGACGAGCAGCGTCTGGATGCCGTGAACAAGGAGGGCAAAAAGGGCGGCATCGGCCGACGACACGCCGTAGAGCATCATCATGGTGATGACGGCAAAATGCCAGGGGCCGGCACCGTTGGGCGTGGGGACAATGACGGCGAACGCCCCTGCCACGAACATGACCAAGCCGGCCTGAAGCCCCAAGCCGGAAGTGAACGGGAAGCAGTAGAGGGTCAGGTAAAAATGAAGGAAGTAGCATAGCCACATCAGGACGGTGTGGAGCAGGAAGAGGGGGACACTGCGAACCCGACGAAGGGACATGACACCCTGCCACACGTCGAGCACCACCCCCCGGACACGCTCGAAAACGACGAGCATGCGGGCCAGCCATACGAGCAGCACGACCACCCCCGCCACACAAAACAGGGCGACGTAGAACCAGGGAGAGCCGAAGAGGTGGACAAGCGAGGGTATCTTGGTACCCGTCTGGCGGAAGAACGTGAGGAAGACGGGAAGTTCGAGCAAAAGGGTGGCGCCCGTAATGAGCAGGAGGCAAAGGATGTCCACCAGACGCTCGGTGACCACCGTACCCAGCGACTTGGAGAAAGGCACCCCGTCGCAGCGCGAAAGGACACCGCAGCGCGACACTTCGCCCACACGGGGAATGACGAGGCTCGTGGCATAGGACAGGTAGACGGCATCGACCAGATGGGAGGAGCGCGGACGGCAGCCCAGCGGCTCCAGCGTCTGGCGCCAGCGCAGGGCACGCTCCACATGGCTCCACACGCCGAAAAAGAGCGAAAGGCACATCCACTCCCAACGGATGCCGTGACGCAGCACGAGGGCCGCCTGCGCAAAGTCGAAGTCGCGGTACACCCAGTAGAGGATGAAGGCACTCAGCAGCAAGGGCAACACGACCTTCGCCAAGTTTCTGTAAAGCCCTTCATGCGCCCTTTTCGTCCTTCCTCCGTTAAATTCTTCATTCTTCATTCTTCATTCTTCATTAAAAAGAACTACCTTTGCCAGGCACAAAAGTAATAATAAATTTGATAGATGAGATTGGTAAAGCCTAAAAAGTTTCTGGGCCAACACTTCTTGAAAGACCTGAAGGTGGCAGAGGACATCGCCGACACGGTGGATGCCTGCCCCGGCCTGCCTATCCTCGAAGTGGGGCCCGGCATGGGCGTGCTCACCCGGTTTCTCCTGCCCAAGGGGCGCGAGCTGAAGGTGGTGGAGGTGGACTTCGAATCGGTGGCCTACCTGCGCGAAGCCTATCCCCCGCTGGAAGAGCACATCATCGAGGACGACTTCCTGAAGATGAACCTGACCCGCCTCTTCGACGGAAGGCCCTTCGTACTGACAGGCAACTATCCCTACAACATATCGAGCCAGATCTTCTTTAAGATGCTGGACAACAAGGACCTGATACCCTGCTGTACGGGCATGATACAGAAGGAGGTGGCCGAACGCATGGCCGCAGGGCCGGGCAGCAAGGCGTATGGCATCCTGAGCGTACTCGTCCAGGCATGGTACAGCGTGGAATACCTCTTCACCGTCCACGAAAACGTATTCAACCCGCCGCCCAGGGTGAAGAGCGCCGTCATCCGCATGACACGTAACGGCACCCGCGCCCTGGGATGCGACGAGCGGCTGTTCAGGCAGGTGGTGAAGACTACCTTCAACCAGCGCCGTAAGACGCTGCGAAACTCCATCAAGCCCCTCGTGGGCAAGGACTGCCCCCTGACTCAAGACGCCCTCTTCGACCGGAGGCCTGAGCAGCTGTCCGTGCAGGAGTTTGTAGGACTGACGAATAAGGTGAATGAATATTTAAATAGCGAAGAGTTGAAAACGGAGAATTGAAAATAATCCATCCACCGTTCCCCATTTTCAATTATCAATTTTCAATGAAGAAAAGATGGAAATAGACGAAGAATATATCAGCCAGGTCAAAGGCTACATCGGGCAGAAGGACACGGAGAACGTGAAAGCCCTGCTGGCCGACCTGCATCCGGCCGACATCGCCGAGCTGTGTAACGACATCGAACCGGAGGACGCACGCTTCGTCTACCGCCTCCTGGACAACGAGACGGCAGCCGACGTACTGGTGGAGATGGACGAAGACGTCCGTAAGGAATTCCTCGAACTGCTCCCCTCGGAAACCATCGCCAAGAAGTTCGTGGACTACATGGACACGGACGATGCCGTAGACCTGATGCGCGACCTCGACGAAGACAAGCAGGAGGAAGTCCTCTCGCACATCGAGGACATCGAGCAGGCCGGCGACATCGTGGACTTGCTGAAGTATGACGAGGACACTGCGGGCGGACTCATGGGCACGGAAATGGTGACCGTGAACGAGAACTGGAGTATGCCCGAATGCCTCAAGGAAATGCGCATGCAGGCCGAACAGCTGGACGAAATCTACTACGTCTACGTCATCGACGACGACGAACGCCTGCAGGGCGTCTTCCCGCTGAAGAAAATGATTACGTCGCCCTCGGTGTCGAAGGTGAAGCACGTGATGAAGAAAGACCCTATTTCGGTACACGTGGACACGCCCGTCGACGAGGTGGTGCAGATCATCGAGAAATACGACCTCGTGGCCGTACCGGTCATCGACAGCATCGGACGGCTCATGGGACAGATAACCGTCGACGACGTCATGGACGAGGTGCGCGAACAATCCGAACGCGACTATCAGCTGGCTTCGGGTCTTTTGCAGGATGTCGAGACGAACGACAACCTGATGCGCCAGACAAGCGCACGCCTGCCCTGGCTGCTCATCGGCATGCTGGGCGGCATCGGCAACTCCATGATTCTGGGGAACTTCGACGCTACCTTTGCCGCCCATCCCGAAATGGCGCTCTACATCCCCCTCATCGGCGGCACGGGTGGAAACGTGGGGACACAGTCGTCGGCCATCATCGTGCAGGGCCTGGCCAACAGCTCGCTCGATGCCAAAGACACGCTGAAGCAGGTGGGCAAGGAAGCCGTCGTGGCCAGCATCAACGCCACCATCATCTCGCTGCTGGTCTACATCTACAACTTTGTACGCTTCGGCAGTACGGCCACGGTGACCTACTCCGTGTCCATCAGCCTGTTTGCCGTCGTGATGTTCGCCTCCATCTTCGGTACCCTGGTGCCCATGACGCTGGAGAAACTCAAAGTAGACCCCGCCATCGCCACAGGCCCCTTCATCTCCATCACGAACGACATCATCGGCATGATGCTCTATATGGGAATCACAGTGCTGCTGGCGTAAAGGCTTCCAAAACTTTTTTATAAAAAAAACGGGAAAAATGTATGAAGTAAACGTTTTATTTCATTAATTTGCAATTCTTATAATCCAAAACGGGAAAACCCGTTTCTAAAATAAAGACATAATAATGACGGACACTCATGACACTAATCTCCCCGAAAAGCAAGTGGAATTAGAAGAAGGAAAGCAAGCAGCTGAAGTTTCCGAAACGGTAACGGCGGAAAACCCGGCTGAGGAACAGACAATGGAAAGCACAGTAGAAACCACTCCTGCACAGAAGCTGACGAAGGAAGAGGTCATCGCACGGCTGAAAGCCATCGCAGGCGACGTGGAAAGCGTCACCAAATCCGAAATAGACGGCCTGAAGCAGGCCTTCTACAAGCTGCATAATGCCGAACAGGAAGCAGCCCGCAAGAAGTTTGCCGAAGAAGGAGGTGCCCCCGAAGACTACGTACCCATACCTGACCCCTTGGAGGAGGAAATGAAGAACGTAATGTCCGTCATCAAAAACAAACGGAACGAAATGGCTGCCGAGCTGGAGAAACAGAAGGAAATGAACCTGCAAGTGAAGCTCTCCATCATCGAAGAGTTGAAAGACCTGCTGGAGTCGCCCGAAGACGCCAACAAGAACTACACCGAATTCAAGCGCCTGCAACAGCAGTGGGGTGAGATAAAGCTCGTGCCGCAGGCCAGCATCAACGAGCTGTGGAAGAACTACCAGCTCTACGTGGAGAAGTTCTACGACCTACTGAAGATGAATAATGAGTTCCGTGAATATGACTTCAAGAAAAATCTCGAAATAAAGACCCGCCTCTGCGAAGCCGCCGAGAAGCTGTCCGAAGAGACCGATGTCGTGTCGGCCTTCCACCAGTTGCAGAAACTTCATCAGGAATTCCGCGAAACAGGCCCCGTAGCCAAAGAACTGCGCGAAGAAATATGGGCACGCTTCAAAGCCGCATCGACCGCCGTCAACCGCCGTTACCAGCAGCACTTCGATGCCCTGAAAGAGACAGAGCAGCAGAATCTCGACCAGAAAACGGTAATCTGCGAAATCGTTGAGGGCATCAATTACGACGAACTGACCCATTTTACCGCCTGGGACAGCAAAACACAGGAAGTCATTGCTCTGCAAAACAAATGGAAGTCCATCGGATACGCCCCGCAGAAGATGAACGTGAAAATCTTCGAACGCTTCCGTGCCGCCTGCGACATCTTCTTCAACAAGAAGGCCGAATTCTTCAAGACGGTGAAAGATAACATGAACGAGAACCTCGAAAAGAAACGTACCCTCTGCGAAAAGGCAGAAGCTCTGAAAGACAGCACCGACTGGAAAGCTACAGCCGACATGCTGGTGAAACTGCAAAAGGAGTGGAAGACTATCGGTCCCGTAGCCAAGAAACACTCTGACGCCATCTGGAAACGCTTCACCACTGCCTGTGACTATTTCTTCGAACAGAAAAACTTGGCAGGCGCTTCACAACGTTCGGAAGAACAAGATAACTTGGAAAAGAAATGCGCCATCATCGCTAAGCTGGAAGCCATCGGCGAAGAAACCGGTGCCGACACGGCCATTGAACAGGTGCGCACACTGATGAAGGAATGGAGCACCGTAGGTTTCGTGCCTTTCAAGGACAAGGACAAGGTGTACAAACAATACCACGCACTGGTGGACAAACTGTTCGAACGCTACAACATCAGCCTGTCTAACCAGAAATTGAGCAGCTTCAAGAACTCCATCAGTAACATTCAGGAAGGAAGCCCGCAGGCGCTCTATCGCGAACGTGAAAAACTGACTCGCACTTACGACAATATGAAGAGCGAGCTGCAAACATATGAGAACAATCTTGGCTTCCTGAACGCCGCCTCGAAGAAAGGCAACAGCCTGTTGACAGAACTCAACCGCAAGGTAGAGAAGCTGAAAGCCGACATTGATCTGGTAAAGGAGAAAATCAAGGTTATTGACGAAAGCATCCAGAAAGAAGGCTGAGGAATATACGACTAACGAGGGTTGTAAAAACGAGAAATGTGGCCTAATATGCAAATGCCCATTAGGCCACCACGGGTTGATAGAGCAACACAAACGAGAATTGAAGATTAGTACGACTTTCTCCATTACTTAGTCAGGCTACAAACCTATAACCTTATAATCTCTTAATAGAACTGCATTTTTCAGCGTTTTATCTTTAGCTATTCAAAACTTTTCGCTAACTTTGCAACAATTTCAGAGGCCTTAATGCGTTAAGGTACTGAAAGGACATATTTAACGAAAGGTGTTATTGAGATTATCTTCTACTAACAAATTCTCGCAAAATTTGAAAGACTGTGAAGGTGATAGCAATAGCACTCCGCTTTTGATATATACCTACCTTATGTCCATAAGGCTTTTAGATATTGTCAAATGGGTGTGGGTTGCTATTGTTTTATCCACAGTCAAGGCAATGCGAGAAGCCTGTTAGTAGGATAAAGCAAATAAGTGCCCACACCTTTTTCTATTTAATAGAATAGCTTTTTAAGGGTGCTGAAAAGCATAAATAGAAAAGAGAATGAAAACTTTTAGATTTTTAGAAATGGCTTTATTAGCCATAGTAATGTGTGTGAACTTTACTTCTTGTAGTGATGACGAAGAAGAGCCTGCTAAGAATGAGGATGGTGTGATTACCAATCAAAAACAGCTTATGCAAATGAAGATAGGAGATACCTCTTGGGATTTTATCTATGATTCTAAAGACAGGTTGACTTCCATAATTTGTACCGAAAAATATAATGGAAGAACAGAGCGGAAGATAACAAATTATATTTGGAATGATAATACTATTGTGGCAGAGCATGATAACTATATAGGGACATTCAGTAAATGTCTTTAAAAATAAAAATGGCATAGAAGATGCTTTGTTCATATCATCTCATATGCCATT
>NZ_CANRPM010000099.1 GCF_947632445.1 uncultured Bacteroides sp.
ACAAAAAAGCCAACTAATTCGCAATAATTTGTGTATTAATTAGTTGGCTAATTTTATACTATTTAATGAATGTCCCTTTTTCTTTCAAGGAGGTGCTGTCCCCCACCAGTGTCCGAGGGTTTCCGATACGAAGCACCTAGCGGCAAAATCCATCAGACGTCCATGGGCAAACGTTCTTCTCCGTCTTTATTTTATAAAATGTGTACTCAGCCTTGGCTCATATACTGGCTTTTCTATGCCTGCTTTCCTGCCACTTTCGATACATTTCAACAGCCAAGCCATATTCTGTCCCAATACACGCATCGTTTGCAGTCCTTCTTCGTCTTTGCATACATCGTCTGGTGTGAAGCCATGTACGGAGTTCCAGTATTGGGACGAGACTATCGGCATGTTGCTGATGGTGAAATACTGATTTAATTGTTCGAACGTGGCAGATGCGCCCCCGCGACGGCAAGATACCACAGATGCACCCAGCTTGCCCGCCATGCGTTTTGCCGCAGTAAAGAACAATCTGTTCAGGAACGAAACAAGTTGCCCTGTCGGTGCGCTGTAATAGACAGGCGAGCCGATAACAATTCCGTCGAACTCATCCAACCGCATTTGGACATCCTGTACGATGTCTTTCTGAAAACAATGTCCCGTTTTCACACAACTCATGCAGGCGATACAACCCAGAACGGGCTTTTTGCCCAAATAGAGTATCTCCGTTTCTATGCCGTTCGATTCTAAAGTGGTTGCCACTTCGTGCAAGGCGGTATAAGTGCAGCCATGTTCGTTAGGGCTGCCGTTAATCAGCAATACTTTCATTTTTGACAGATTTTATTTGTTCTTAAATGGTATCTGAGTTCCGATTGTTCTTGACATTATCCGTACAGAATACTTTTCATAGTTCTGTACGGCTGTCGCTTTTAGTGCAAGCGCAAAGTTAGCGGTTTTCTGCGTATCTGCAAACTTATTCCTTGCCGGCTATAAACTTGTAGCCAGGCAGATATAGATCGTAGAGCCGGCAAGAAATCACCTTTCTTCAAGCGATGAAAAAATCCCGACCGAAGAAAAACCAATCTCCAACCAGGAAGTTTCTTTTTATGAAAGGAGATAGTCTCCTTTACAGATTCATTTCAACGCAGCCAACGCCTTCTTGATACGACGAATAGCCTCTATGATATTTTCATCGCTCGTGGCATAACTCATGCGGATGCACTCGGGGGCACCGAACGAAGTACCGCCCACGCAGGCCACGTGTCCCTCCTCAAGCAGATACATGGCCAGATCATCGGAGTTATCAATCTTCCGATCACCGGCCGCCTTGTCAAAGAACGAGCTGCACTTGGGGAAGAGGTAGAAAGCGCCTTCGGGGACGTTCACTTCAAGGCCCGGCACTTCTTTGGCCAGCTTCACAATAAGGTCGCGACGGCGCAGGAAAGCCTGACGCATCTCCTCTACCGGCACCTGCGTGCCTGTGTAAGCCGCTTCGGCAGCTTTCTGTGACACAGAGCAAGGGCCGGACGTGTACTGTCCCTGCAACTTGTTCACGCCTTTCACAATCCATTCGGGACCGGCAATGAAACCGATACGCCAGCCGGTCATGGCATAGGCTTTCGAGACGCCATTGACAATAACCGTCCGGTCTTTCATCGAGGGTATCTGAGCGATGCTGTGGTGGCGGCCGATATAATTGATGTGTTCATAGATTTCATCTGCAATGACATACACCTGCGGATGCTTCTCAAGCACGGCAGCCAGTCCGGCCAGTTCTCCGGCACTATAAACAGAACCGGTCGGGTTTGACGGGGAACAGAGAATCAGTGCTTTGGTTTTCGGCGTGATGGCAGCCTCCAACTGGGCAGGAGAAATCTTGAATTCCTGTTCAATACCGGCAGTTACAATGACAGGTTTTCCTTCAGCCAACTTAACCATTTCTGGATAACTTACCCAATAGGGGGCCGGTACAATCACTTCATCGCCGGGATTTACCAGCGTCAAAATTGTGTTGCACACCGACTGCTTGGCACCATTGGCACAGGAAATCTGGGCGGCGGTATATTCCAGACCATTCTCATTCTTCAGTTTAGCCACAATGGCATTACGCAATGCAGGATAACCAGCAACTGGAGAATAACGCGAATAGTTCTCGTCGATTGCTTTCTTGGCAGCCTCTTTAATGTGGTCAGGCGTATCGAAGTCCGGTTCGCCGACACTCAAGTTAATTACATCCACGCCCTGAGCCTTCAGTTCAGCGCTTTTCTGAGACATAGCCAGTGTCGCGGAAGGCGACAGACTGTTCAGACGATCTGATAATTGATTCATTTTGTTTCTATATTTATATAGTCATTAGCTTTTCCGATGCAAAATAACAGATTTTCTCTGATACGGGAAAACAAAAATTTCACTTATTCAGATGCAGCGTATGCCCCATGCGCTCTTTCTTCGTGCGCAGATAACGCTCGTTATACTGATTTGGTGTCGTTTCAATGGGAACATTCTCCGTTATTTCCAAGCCGTATGCCTCAAGGCCGACACGCTTCACCGGATTGTTGGTCATCAGACGCATCTTATGCACACCCAGTTCGCGAAGGATTTGGGCTCCGACTCCATAATCGCGTTCATCGGCCAGATGGCCTAGGCAAATGTTAGCATCTACCGTATCCATGCCGTCTTCCTGCAATTTGTAAGCTTTCATTTTCTCCATCAGTCCGATGCCACGACCTTCCTGATTAAGGTAAACCACCACACCTTTTCCTGCTTTTTCAATCATCTCCATCGCTCTATGAAGCTGTTCACCACAATCACAACGTTTGGATGCAAAAATATCACCCGTTGCACACGAGGAATGTACGCGAACCAATATCGGTTCATCGGGCGCCCATGTCCCCTTAAACAGAGCTACATGCTCCAGACCATTGGACTTTTGGCAGAAAGCAATCAAGCGGAAATCACCATACTCGGTAGGCATGTTCACCTCTACACCCTTCTCGACAATAGACTCTTGCTTCAGACGATAGGCAATCAGGTCGTGGATTGAAATCAACTTCAGCCCATATTCATCAGCCATTTCGCGCAATTCGGGCAAACGGGCCATAGTACCGTCGTCACTCATCACTTCCATCAAAGCTCCTGCCGGATAGAGTCCCGACAAACGGCACATATCAATGGTAGCTTCCGTATGCCCTGCACGACGTAAAACGCCCTTTTCTTGTGCATAAAGCGGATTGATGTGGCCCGGCCGGCCAAAAGTGGCAGGTGTCGACGTCGGGTCGGCCAGCGCCTGAATGGTAGCTGCACGGTCGGCTGCAGAAACGCCGGTAGAACATCCCTCCAACTTATCAATGGTTACAGTGAAAGGAGTTCCCAGTACCGATGTATTGTCGGCCACCTGGTGAGGCAGATCCAACTCCTTGCAACGCGATATGGTTATCGGGGCGCAAAGCACACCGCGGGCATGCTTCAACATGAAGTTCACTTTTTCCGGCGTGACCTTCTCGGCCGCAATAATCAGGTCGCCCTCATTCTCGCGGTCTTCATCGTCCACAATGATCACAAAATTACCGACCTTGAAGTCTTCAATGGCTTCTTCAATGGTATTCAGCTTTACTTTTTTCATATCTTTCGTCAATATATAATCGTTATTTATTCTTGTCTTTTTCCATCAGCAAGATTACGTCATTGTTTGTCTTGATGACATGCTCCAGGTCTTTGTATAAGCGCAACCGGAAAGCCCAAATGCGGAAATAAAAGAAAAGTCCCACCGGGAAAACAATGCCGCAAGCCAGATTAAGCCAATAATTACGGAAAGGACGTGTATGCGCATAAACGGGAATGATCGGATAATTGTTTAACGCCGTCAGCAGGTTGACCGAACGGGTATTCGCCATTTCCTCAACCAGTTCTTCCATACGGTCACTAATCTTTTCCACTTCTTCGTCACGCCCTTCCGACATCCATAAGTTCAGATAATTCGGCGCACGTTTCAGACTGTGTGTTTCTAAAAAATCACGACATTGCGCCGACAAGGCTTCCAAATCGGCAGGCAAACGGTTATAATCAGGATCATGGATAATGACCTCCTTACGGAACAAATGACGCACACTGCGTATTCCTATAATTTTCTTAAACCAGTTGATATAGACATCTGCGTTCAGCACCACAGAATCGTTGTTCGATTTATACGTAAAGAATGCACCAAGAGGCGCCAACACCGCAGTACTGGTCCACACACCCATCCAGACAATCCACTTCCCGTCTCGAGCCATTTTATAGCCGGTATTGTTTATAATATAATAGATGATGAATATCACCACCGATACTACAACCGGCATGCCAAGTCCTCCTTTACGAATAATACCTCCTAAAGGTGCTCCAATAAAAAGAAAGATCAGACAAGCCAACGAAAGCGTCAATTTCTCATGCCAAGCCGTCATGTGACGACGCAGACTAATATCTGTAGACGAGATATTGAAACTTTTGAAACTCCAGTCACTCCCTACGCTCTGTGCGCGGTTGATTGCCGCATTCACAATCGTCTGCTTCTCAGCCAAGGTCTTCGAGGCATACAGACTATCTACATCGTAATAGGCCAAATTGGCTTCCTGCATCTTCAGTGTATCTGCTTTCGACGGCGGCGACGAAGAGACACTGTACGTATTCGCCATGACCTCTTTATAGTATGCCCTTCCGATGCTGTCATTACGCACAGTCATCGAGTCTATATCCGCCTGAAGCATACGCATATCCTTACTGTTCGGATGCCCGCTCATAATTCCCTCATCGGCCATATTAAAGTCTGAGTTGAATTCAATGATAGCATGCTTTTCCCTAAATGCTTCCCGACGATAAGGAACATTCTTTTGGCTCATGTTCTGAGATTTCAGGTTCTCGAACTGTTCACCATTATATAGATGCAGATACAAATGCTGCTTGTCGGCTGTCATTTCCAGACGTCCCGAATCGGATTTAATAATTTGTGTATTCTCAAATCCCTTCTCAAAATTATAGATCAGCACATCATAAAGCATGCCCGTATCGCGGTCTTTCTTCTTCACATACAAATTATAGCCATCAATTTCATCATAAAAGACGCTTTCAGGAATATCCAGTTCGGGAGATTTCTGCTTCATGGAAATCACCAAAGTCCCCAATTTAGTCTGGGCCTTAGGACCTATGACATTCTGAAAATAAAAAGAGACGCAGCAAATGAACGTTATGAAAACAATCAGCGGCCTCACAATCCTGACCAGGGAAATACCGGCCGCCTTCATGGCAAGCAATTCGAAGCGCTCACCAAAGTTACCGAAAGTGATTAGAGCCGCCAACAGGACAGCAAGCGGCAAGGACACAGGAATCAGTGTCAAAGCCGAATAAAAGAAAAACTGTCCCAACACTGTCATTTCCAGCCCCTTTCCCACCATCTTATCCACATATTGCCACAGGAACTGCATCATGAAGATGAAAAGGCAAATGAAAAAGGTACCGGCAAAAAGCAGGCAAAAACTCTTCAGAATGAATATATCTAACTTCTTTATGCGCAACATGCTACTTCTCTCATACGATGAAAGCACAAAAGTAGTACAAAAAGGGGAGTATATGAATTTTTTAATTAAAAGTTAACTAAAAGCCGCATACCCGACGCAACGTTTCCACCTGCAAGTCCCACAATTCACGCATATCATTTACTTCGTTTTTGGCTGCAAAATCTATGATTTCAAGTGTAAAATCATTCGTCAGTTCGCTGTTGGACATCTTGAGTTCAAAATAGTCACGTGAATTTTTCAAATCTATCCACCGAAAACGGATGAAAGAATAAGCACGCACCGCTATGATTTCAGCACTTCTCGATTCTGTTCTCCCCCAAAAAAAAGTTACTGTTTTATTCTCCGACTGAACACTATCGGCAAACCAGCTTTCCAGACCACTCGGAGTACTGATTGCATTCCAAAGAATTGTCTTGGAGGTCGCATTCAACGGATACTGCAAATGTATTTTCTGTTTTTCCATGATTTCATTGTTCAATTGCGTCGCCAAGATATAACTTTATTTCTAATTACGGAAAACTATTATGTATTTTTATAATCGATACTGTTTCAAAAAGTGTGTCCGGGTGATAAAAAAAGTCTACAGATTTTTTAGCTTTGTAAAAGCAAAACAAACAAAAACTAAAAAAGAGTAGACTTTATGGATTTGACAAAAGAACAACTTTCCGAGTTAAAATGCAAGCACTCAGAGCGAGAAAATGGTCTTCAGAACCTGATGGAGATAATGCTTGAGAGCCTGATGGTGTCTGAACGCAGGGAATATCTTCAGGAAGAAGGTCTGGCCGGGAACAAGTGCAACGGCTACCGTCGGGGTCGGACATACGATTACGGTCGGACACTGACCTTCCGTATACCACGTGACAGATACGGCAACTTCCATCCCCGGATACTGGCGATACTGCGTGACCAGGAGGAAGAGTGCGAACGTCTTGCAGGCACGTTGTACACCAAAGGCCTGACGCAGGAACAGGTCGGAGAAGTGTTCAACGACATCTACGGTGAGCACTACAGCAAGGCGAGCATATCAAGGATGCTTGACTATCTGCGCCGTGATGTCACGGAGTGGCTTGAACGCTCGCTGGAGAGCTATTATCCTGTAGTGTTCATCGACTGCGTCCATATCAAGATCCACCGCAAGCGCAGCGTTGATACGGAAGCTTTCTATGTCATCCTTGCAGTCAAGGAGGACAAGACCAGGGAAGTTCTCGGCATCTACAACAAGCCTACGGAAAGTGCCCTTGGCTGGGGAGAGATGCTCAATGACCTTTACGAGAGAGGTGTATCGAGAATCGGACTTGTATGCGCGGATGGTCTCAAGGGACTTGATGATGTCATCAGCGAAGTGTTTTCCGGCACCGGTCTCCAGATGTCCGCAACGGTGACAAAGGGGATGTAGCTGACGACCTGAGACAGGTCTTCCGCACAGGAGACAGGAACTATAC
>NZ_CANRPM010000100.1 GCF_947632445.1 uncultured Bacteroides sp.
TAAGAATAAAACTATTCAAACGCCCTGTCCGCAAGATTGACCGCATCATCCTTCTGTCGGTCGACAATCTTCGCATATCTCTGCGTATGCCACAGAGAGGCATGCCCCAGTAACTTCGAGACGGTGTAGATGTCCACACCCAGCGTATCCACCTTGTGCATCAATTCCAAGATGGCCTGAGGCATCGCCTCGAATGATAATGTTTCCTGCATACACATGAATTTTAATTGTTCGTGCTGCAAAGAAACAGATCAGAGAAGGGTTCAGACGGTTATTTCAGAACATAACCGCACGTAACCGACGAATAACCGTAACCGGAAGGATAAAAGTGTGATTTGGATGTTACAAAACGGATTATTATATTTGTAGAAATTAATAACAGTTCTCCCAATGAATAGAAAAGAGCTTATTGAAGCCATTGATTCGTTTGATATTAAAAGATACAATAGTGATTACAAATATTACGAATCTTTACGGAATGATTTCGTTCAACGTTTTTCTGTTGGGCGTATCCTGAGAATGAGTTTAGATGAGTATGTTATTGGCAAAAATCTTAAAAAAGATAATTTTTGCTATGAACTTGAAAGAGCCCTTGCTCCATTAGGAAAGATTGTCGGTGCTACATCTTCTAAATTCGGCATATATTACAATCAAAAGGAGAAGAGGTATAAAGTCTCTAAAATGTGGGATAGTGGCAGTCTGCAAAAATCATTTGATGCTTTGAAGAAAGAATTGATATCATTGATTAATGCAGGAAAATCAGATGATATTGATATTATCCGTTCTTCAAAGATTTCGCCGATGTTTAAAGGAAAAATTCTTTCGACATATTATCCACAAAAATATCTCAGTATTTTTAGCGAAGATCATCTCGATTATTTTATTCAGCGTCTTGAATTAGATCACAAACTTAAAGAAAATAGCGATATTTTTGATAAACGTAATGTGTTATTGAATTTCAAAAATTGCTATTCTATAATGTCTACATGGTCTTTGAATGCCTTCTCTCATTTTTTATACACGGTATATCCGGGTTCGCCTAAATCTGTAAAGGAAATCGGAGATTATTATAAGGGAGCAGAAATGATGGATGGTGATTTTGAGTCATTCGATGATGAAGAAACACAAAATTCAACAAAAGGTAAAACTGATTATGATGCACAAAATAAAGCTAAAAAGCAGTTAGGTGAGCGTGGTGAATATGTAGTTGTGCAATATGAAACGAAAAAAGTCAAGAATTGTGGTATAAAGGGAAAGCCTATACAAAAGTCTCTATATGATGATACACTTGGATATGATATAATTTCATATGATTCAGAGGGAACTGAAATTTACATAGAAGTGAAGGCAACAAATCTTTCACCTAGGAACTTTCATTTTTACTTTACGCGAAATGAATTAGATGCGGCGAAAAAGTACCGTGAAAGTTACCATGTATACATAGTATTTAATCCTAATAACGCTAAACCTAAAATCTATGATATAGGAAATCCTTTTATGGAAAAGGATAAAGTGAAGTTAATTCCTATCACGTATAAAATAAATATACATAAGATATAAACTTTTCGCGAGATTAATCCATGAACTTCTCTCCAACCTCTACCAGTGGGATAGAGTACGGTCCGTAATCTTTTGTCATCTTTGAGTAGATGGTATCAACGGAGATGTGACCGAGCATATTCGGGACTGCCTGCCGCCGGCAAGTGCCTTGCTGCGCAGCGTCTTCGTGCCGGTGAGCAATACTTCGTTTTTCTTTATCCTTTTTTTCGCATTGTTTCACAACCGTTTCATTTGCTGCAAAGGCATGAATATTTTTCCGAAACGAGCGACAAAATAAGTAACAAAAATAGACCCAAAATGTGATTTTTAAGGAAACAGACCGAAAACGCCATATTTTTGTAAACGCCGAAATAACACTATATTACCTGCTTTATTTTCATTTGTTTGGCTTTTGTTTTCATGGTAATAGCTATTGGACTACCCCAAGAAAAATTTTGTGGACAACGGGCAAGCCCGTCCGCAAAGGGAAACTGTACAAGAGGGGAGTGAAGAGGAATGACCGTATAAGAGGCTGCTGTCCATACGAAGATTCGGGGCAGAACCGGACGCAGATGCACAGCCCCACCCTGATACCCGCAGCAGCCGACTTTATTTTATCGCAATATATACGCCTGCCGGATAAAGTCAAGTTGTGCGTCAGTAGTGGTAGTCTGCCAGAAAAGAGTAGTCGCAGCCGACACGTTCTATCATTCGTTTGTTTTTGAAAAACTTGGCGAGGACGATCGCTTTGTTGTAGTTGAGGCGGAATCCCTCTACTTCGTATGCGGTCTGTAACGCCGGTATCAGATTATCGTACTTACTGACAACTCCATTGGCAAACGCGTTGGTCAGTGCGCGGCGGCGTACGGCTTCGGAAATCGCTTTGTGGGTGTCAAAAAGTTTTTCTTTGGATATTCTACGTGAGATTCTTTCAGTTCACCTTGATAAGCCCCTACCCCATGAATACCCAAGCGATTACATTCTTATAAAAAAGTATGTAATATTTTTATTAGTAATAATGTTATTAGTAATAAATTTATTTCTTATCTTTGCATACAAATACATTTGAAGAATCATGGAAAATAAACCTTTTATATTCGGAGTTGCGACCTCCGGCGATAACTTTACCGATCGGGAGAAAGAGACCGAGCGTCTGTTGTTGAATTTCCGACACGGTGTAAATACTGTGCTGATTTCTCCCCGTCGTTGGGGCAAAACCTCATTAATACAGAAGGTATGCCATCTGGCGCAATCCGACAAATTAAAAATCGTCTATCTGGATATTTTTTCCTGCCGCAGCGACCGTGATTTCTATGATGCGTTCGCTTCTGCGATTCTCAAACAGACGTCTTCAAAGTTTGAGGAGTGGTTGGAAAATGCTAAACTTTTCCTTTCGCGCATCAGCCCTAAAATCTCGATGGGACCCAACCCGATGTCGGATTTTTCTATATCGCTCGAAATGAATCCTAAAAGCAACGATATCGACGAGATTCTGCAACTGCCTGAAAAAATAGCGCAAAGGAAAGGCTGCAATATTGTTGTTTGCATTGACGAATTTCAGCAGATTGCCGAGTTCAAGGATTCCAAGACGTTTCAGAAACGGCTGCGCTCGGTTTGGCAATTACAAAAATCGGTATCTTATTGTCTGTTTGGCAGTAAAAAACATCTGATGAACGAGCTGTTTGAGAAAAAAAGTCTTCCGTTCTACAAATTCGGAGATGCTATCTATCTGCCAAAAATCGGGACGCAGGATTGGATAGCCTATATTTGCGGGCGTTTCGAAGCTACGGACAAGAAAATTTCGAAAGAGTTGGCAGAAAAAATCTGCCGGACGGTCGATAACCACTCGTCGTATGTGCAACAGTTGGCGTGGCTGGTATGGATTCATACGGACAAGATTGCTACGGAACAGGATTTCGAGGCGGCATATCAGGATATAATCGACCAGAATACTCCGTTGTTCGAGAAGCAGACCGAAAGCCTTACGACCTATCAGTTGAATTTTCTGCGGGCTGTCATAGACGGCGTACACACCGAGTTTACCACGCAGGAGGTTTTGCATAAATACCAACTCGGCTCGTCCGCCAATGTCAGCATTGTAAAACGGGCTTTGGTTAAAAAGGAACTTATTGAAATCGAAAAACGTCAAGTGGTTATTCCTGATCCGGTGATGGCAGTATGGCTGAAAAGGGAATTGAATTGCTGAAGAGCAGGCACAATTCCGAAGTATTATAAATCGCAGGTTTTCAGTGAATCGGAATGGTTGTAGATAGACCGCTACATATTCGTCTATAAATCCCGAAAATTTTTCGGGATTTTTTGTATTTGCAGGTTCCCTTTTGTCATTTTGTATGATTAACTAATGAAAGCAGGCAAAACGAAAAAACAAAGATTTTTTGAATTTCCGGCAGCCGGCTCCATTGTAGGCGTGTAGACAGAAAACACTCGTATGTTTTTTTCAGTGATAAACAAGCGAATAGGGGAATCTTGGAGTCGCTGCGATGTGCTATCTCTTTGTAAGAGTGAATACAAACAGTGCACAAAAGTACAACTATAATTTCATTCACCAAATAAAACGCGATAAAATTTTTCTTTGAAAAATACCCCCCCCCGATTTGAAATTACTGAAATACAGCTATTTATAAAATGTTATCCTAAAAATATTTTTTCGAGGAGCATGAAGGCGACAGAAAAAATCGTGATTGTCGCGGATACCCCGAAAGGGAAGTTTGTTTTGCAAAGCGTTGAAAAAGTTTTACAAATGTCGGATTTATATCGGATTATAACAAAATGAATCAGCGGGTTAGAGAAAAGTATTCACTCTTACAAAGAATACATACAGTAAAGGCGGCAAGAGTCGGTGCAGCAAGCAAGGAGAAACCTTGTTTCAGGTCGGTTCGAGTCGCAAGATGCTTAAGAGGAATGAAAAAGCGACAGCAAAGGGGAGGAAAATCCGAACTTTTTTCGGCTATTCGCGTAACTGCAAGGTTTACAATGGAATGCGGAACCTTGCAGGATTAATAAAATTGCCTTTTTTCGAGAAATGACAGAGGGGAACCGTGAAGCAGAAAGTCATTGGTATGCCATGCGGGATCTCTCGCGGAGCAATTCCAAAACACCCGCTTATAAAGTGCTTGCAGAAATGCAGTACGAGCTGTTCACCCCGATAATACGAAAAGTGTTTGTCGAGAAAGGACGACGGATAAGCCGAGAAGTCCCGTTCATGCCGGATTTGCTTTTCGTTCATTCGCAACGAGAGGTGCTGGACCCGGTGGTCGGAAAGATTCCGACCCTCCAATACCGATATATATACGGAGGTTTTTGTGAGCCGATGATTGTGCGCGATGCCGACATGGAACGCTTCATATACGCGGTAAAACAATCGGAGAGCCCGCGCTATTTCCGCCCCGAAGAAATAACGCCGCAAATGTACGGACATCGGGTACGCATTATCGGGGGCAATCTCGACGGTTACGAAGGTCCCCTGCTCACGGTACGCGGGTCGAAATACCGGAGGTTGCTGATAGCCTTGCCGAATTTCATAACGGCCGCCATAGAGGTACAACCCGACCTTATCGAAGTTTTGGAATAAGGAGGAATTGCCATGAAACAAGATTTATCCTCCCTTATCGGAGCAATTGGGAACATACCGACAGACGAGCGTTTGTCGGACAGCGCCCTTACCTCATTATCGAAAATTTTCGCCACGCTGTACCAATTGGTCGTAAATGAAGATTTGGAAGCCGAATACTGCAACCGCCGGCAGTATCGGGACAAGATAGAAGAGCTCTATCGAATCGGTCGGCAGCGCTACGAGAAGAAAGATTGCACTGGAAAAAGTCGAATACTCCCCGTCCTATACGATATAGCGTACAGACTACCGCTCTCCGACAGTCGTAAATTGGAGCAGTGCGAAACCGCCGCCTTCCGACTCATAAAAAGCTATCTGCAAGAAAACGATAAACAAGAATGGCAGACGGAACACGGCATATTGAAATGTATCGAAAATGCGTACCGCCATACGATGGAAGACGACCGGGAATGCGAAGAATACACCTACTTCAAACATCGTATCGCCGCATGGATTTCGGAGTGGAATGCCGTCGGAAGTTGGACAGGCGTTTCCGAGCGGGAAGCCCTGAGCCGGCTGGAGATTTTGGTGCAGAACTCCGAAACCCTCCTCGACGACACCTACGATGCCGAAATCGCGAAAATACACGAATACTATTACCGCAAAGCCGAGAAAAGCGGCAGCACCGAAGATATTTACACACTTGCCTTGCTGTATGAAACGACGGTCGAAATAACCGGACTGAAAGAGCGGCGCAGCAAACGCAAACGTTTGGCAGAAACGGCAGAAAACAAATTGTCGGAAACCGCCGTCGGGAGCGACGAATGGTGGTACAGCCTCTCCGTCCTCATCAAAGAAAGAAGTTTACAACTGTCGGAAGAAATACAAGACACGGTAATAGCCCGCACCGCCTAAATATAACTGATTTATAAATAGTCAAAAAACAGAATATGACAGCTTGGATTATTATCGCCTTTTTCGTCGGCGCGCTGTTCGGCGGCGTAGCGATGAGTTGTTTAGCCGCCGGCGGGCGAGCAGAGAAAGCCGAGAACATCAAAACGGTCGATAACCGGTTCTCAACAAAGAATAAAGGGGAAAAACCATTAGAAGAAGATGCAGATGCCCGTCATCATGTTGGACAATGATGCCGGGAAATACATCACGAGCCTGAATCATAAAGAAGAACAAAATGCGGATTATATCCGCCTATCTATGCCCGAACCGCAGACGGCAGATACAGACGACTATCGTCATTGGGCGCGGAGTTTACGAGATGCCATTTCATAATAGAAATTTAATTTCATGAATCAAAAAACAATGTACGCTTTGTTGTTATTTTTTATTTCCTTCGCGACGGCGTGGTGGATATTCAAGTACGTTCTGCGGATAGCCGTCGACAAGAATATCGTCGACAATCCGAATGCCCGCAAACTGCAAAAGGAGCCGGTACCGGTATTAGGCGGTGTCGCCGTGGCATTCGGCATTATTGCCGCGACAGTCGCAGGCGGTATGTTCTGCGACGTGTCGCAGATTTATCCCCTGATATGTATCATGATGATTATGCTCTATGTAGGCGTCATGGATGACATTTTGGGGCTTTCCCCTCGCCTGCGGCTTCTCATCGAAATCCTCGTCGTGGTAGCCCTCATATATACTACGGGCTTCGCCATCGACGACTTTCA
>NZ_CANRPM010000101.1 GCF_947632445.1 uncultured Bacteroides sp.
TGGCATTTGAAGGGATTATGATATGTAATCTTCATATGCCATTTTATTTTTAGGAACATTTACTGAATATCCCTATTTACGGAAAGGCGGTTTCACCACTACAGCTTTCAGCTTACGGCCACGCATGTCGATACAGATTTCCGTGCCGGGCTTACTGAACTCAGCCTTTACATAGCCCATACCTATACCAATCTTACGAGTAGGCGACATCGTACCTGAAGTCACATTTCCAATAACTTCCCCATTTGCATCCAGTAGGCTATAGCCATGGCGGGGAATGCCTCGGTCAATCATTTCGAAACCTACCAGTTTGCGTGTTACGCCTTCGGCTTTCTGTTTCTCCAACATCGCGCGGTTGGTGAAGTTCTTATTTTCTACAAATTTAGTTATCCAACCCAGACCTGCTTCAATAGGCGAAGTTGTATCATCAATGTCGTTGCCGTAAAGACAAAAACCCATCTCCAGACGGAGTGTATCGCGAGCCCCCAGGCCGATAGGCTTAATACCGAACTCGGCTCCAGCCTCAAAGACAGCATCCCATATTTTCAAGGCCGCGTCAGGATAGAAATAGAGTTCAAAGCCTCTGGCGCCCGTATAACCTGTATTCGAAATGATAACATCCTTCTCACCTGCGAACTCACCATGGGTAAACGTATAATAAGGTAAAGACGACAGATCAATGGGTGTCAACTTTTGCAAAGCCTCGATAGCCTTCGGGCCTTGCACAGCCAGCTGTGCCATACGATCGGAAGCATTCTCCAGCTCGGCCCCGACAGAATTATGGGTTACACACCAATTCCAATCTTTCTCAATGTTGGCAGCGTTCACTACCAGCAAGTACTTTTCAGGTTCATAGCAATAAACCAGCAAGTCGTCTACAATACCCCCTGTCTCGTTGGGGAAACAAGTATATTGCACTTTGCCTGGAGTCAGGACTGCCACATTATTGGAAGTCACCATCTGCAAGAAAGCCAAAGCTTGGGGGCCTTTCACCCAAAATTCACCCATGTGTGATACGTCGAATACGCCTACACCTTGGCAGACAGTCATGTGTTCGTCAATAATGCCCGAATACTCAATCGGCATATTGTATCCCGCAAACTCGTGCATTTTAGCACCCAGCGAGATGTGTTTCTCGGTAAATGGAGTAGTTTTCATGAAACTTATATTTAAGAATTAAAATGAAATGATCAGCGTGCAGCTACCAGTTCGGCAATTTTGACAATCACCTTCACAGCTTTCTCCATGCTCTGTATGGGCACGAATTCATAACGCCCATGAAAGTTAAGTCCGCCGGCAAAAATGTTGGGACAAGGCAATCCTTTGAATGAAAGCTGTGCCCCGTCCGTACCGCCACGGATAGCCTTCACCCGAGGCTCTACACCGGCATCCTTCATCGCTTGGAAAGCAATATCAATGACATGCATCACAGGCTCTATTTTCTCACGCATATTGTAGTACTGGTCATGTAGGTCGAGCGTAGCCGTACCATCGCCATACTCAGCATTGATTTTCCGAACAAGATGTTCCATCTCTTGTTTACGACTTTCAAAACGGATGCGATCATGGTCGCGGATGATGTAAGATACCACCGTTTGTTCCACTTCGCCGCTGATACCCACCAAATGGTAAAAGCCCTCGTAGTTTTCGGTATGTTCGGGTGTCTCATGACTGGGTAGCATGGCCATAAAACGGTTGGCTACACGAATAGAATTAATCATCTTATGCTTGGCATAACCCGGATGTACATTGCGTCCCTTGAAGGTAATCTTGGCAGAAGCTGCATTGAAGTTCTCGAACTCCAGCTCTCCTACCTCGCCACCATCCATTGTATAGGCCCAATCGCAACCGAACTTCTCGACGTCGAACTTATGAGCACCCAGACCGATTTCTTCATCGGGATTGAAACCAATGCGTATTTTCCCATGTTTGATTTCAGGATGCTCCCGTAAATAGACTATTGCCGAGACAATTTCGGCGATACCGGCCTTGTCGTCAGCGCCCAACAATGTCTTGCCATTGGTCACGATCAGATCTTCCCCTTTATGCTCCAACAGTTCGGGGAACTGTGCCGGTGATAAAACTATGTTTTCGTCGGCACAAAGCACTATTTCTCCACCGTCATAACATTGTACAATTCGCGGCGATACGTCCTTACCGTTCATATCGGGGCTCGTATCCATGTGGGCGATGAAACCTACTGTAGGCAGAGGCTTATCTGTATTGGCAGGAAGTGTAGCAAATAGATAGCCATTGTCGTCCAACGTGATGTCTTCAAGTCCTAAGGATTCCAGTTCTTCCTTCAAATAGCGGGCAAACACCATCTGCCCCGGTGTACTGGGAGTAACGCCGGTCTCTTCACTCGATTGAGTATCGAAGCTGACATATTTCAAAAAGCGTTTTACTAAAGTCATATTATTCAAAAAACTGCGATTCAACATTTACAATCTTTATTGTGCCCGTAAAGGTAGAAAAAGGAACGTGAATTGACAAGCAATCCATGTCCCTTTTTTATCCGAAACTTAACGAATTGTCAATCAGAAACAGCTACTTCCATCGAAACAATGCGTACAGAGCTTGCATTTAGGCAGACCGATGGATTCGACCAACGTTTCCAGCGTATTGAAACGTAGGGAAGTAAAGCCAAAGCGCTCACGCATGATCTCCACCATACGATTGTACTCAGGCGAGTCAGTAGTGGCATACTTATCCAGATTTTTATTCTCATCACCCTCCAACTCTTTGATAATACGACGGGTTATCAACTCCAAGGAACTCTTGGAAGCAGTAAAACCAATAAATGGACAAGCATATATCAATGGCGGGCAAGCTATGCGGATGTGTACTTCCCTGGCTCCATATTCGTAAAGCTCTTTTACATTATCACGAAGCTGAGTCCCACGTACAATGGAATCGTCGCAGAAAAGCAGGCGTTTTCCCTGAAGCATCGCACGATTGGGAATAAGCTTCATTTTGGCTACCAGATTGCGCATCTCCTGATGGCTGGGAGTAAAACTACGTGGCCAGGTTGGCGTATATTTAGCAATGGCGCGATGATAAGGGATACCCTTTCCTTCGGCATACCCCAACGCCATACCTACTCCTGAGTCAGGAATTCCACATACATAATCCACTTCGGAAGGATCAGTCTGTCCCATTTTTACACCACTGGTAAAACGCACTTCCTCTACATTACGGCCTTCATAGCAAGATGTAGGGAATCCGTAATATACCCACAGGAAAGAACATACTTGCATCCGCTCCTCAGGTTTACGCATCTGCTCAATGCCGTCGGCACGCAGGCGAATGATTTCACCTGGCCCCAAATAATGTTCAATTTCATATCCCAAATTCGGGAAGCTGCTCGACTCACTGGTTGCCGCATACGCTCCTTCTTTCTTTCCGACAACAATCGGAGTACGTCCCCATTTGTCTCGAGCGGCAATAATGCCGTCTTCCGTCAGCAACAACATGGAACAAGAGCCTTTGATGCGATTGTACACATTCTCTATTCCCTCTACAAAATTCTTGCCTTGAATGATAAGCAAGGCTATCAACTCTGTCTGGTTAGTCTGCCCCGAACTGAGTTCGGAAAAGTGCATATTCTGCTCTAACAGTTCTTCCTCCAGTTCAGCAATATTCATAATCTTGGCAACTGTGACAATAGCAAAACGTCCCAAATGAGAATTCAGAATGATAGGCTGTGCATCCGTATCACTAATGATTCCTATGCCGGAGTTCCCCTTAAACTTGTCCAGTTCGTCTCCAAACTTGGTGCGGAAATAAGTACTTTCCAGATTGTGGATAGAACGACTGAAGCAGTTGGTTGTTTCATCATAAGCAGCCATACCGCCGCGTTTCGTCCCTAAATGAGAATTATAATCTGTCCCATAAAACAAATCAGTCACGCAACCTTCTTTGGCGACTGTTCCGAAGAAACCTCCCATATATCTATACTTTAATAATTACGTATGGTTTTTAAAACGTCGACAAAGATACAAATTAGCCGGCAGGTAGCTTTCTGTCATCACCTGTTTTTTTAGCAAAAATAAGCTCCGTAGAGAAAATCCTCTGCGGAGCATTCAACCAATACTTACTGATCTGTCTTTTTATCCCTTCTCAGTTTCCCCATTTTTTTATAGATTTCAGGTCATCGCCCGTTGCCTCCATCAGACTAAGAGCAAAACCGCCGCTACGAGCTTCTTTGACAGAAATCTTCGTTTTAGAGGTCACAATACCTTTCTTTATCTGATAAGAAGTAGGATTATCCTTGTAATCGGCATCCTTACCGTCAGCATAGAGGGTAGCAACATATTTCTTGCCTGCATCAAGAAAATCAAGCTTGAATTCAGTTGTGCGGGCATTTTCATCAGTAATACCGCCAACAAACCAATTATTACTGCCTTTTGCCTTACGGGCTATAGTGATGTAATCACCTGGCTCGGCTTCGATATATTTGCTTTCATCCCAATCGACAGCTACATCCTTAATAAACTGGAAAGCATCCATGTGCTTTTCGTAGCTGTCCACCAAATCTGCAGCCATCTGTAAGGGACTATAAAGAGTAACATAGAGAGCAAGTTGTTTGCAGAGGGTAGTCTGCACTTGTCCGTGCGGCAGGTCACCCATAAAATCAAGCTTAATATCAAAAATACCAGGCGTATAATCCATTGGACCTCCGATAAGACGATTGAACGGTAAAAGCGTTGTATGGAAAGGCTTGCTTCCCCCAAAGGCTTCGTACTCTGTACCACGTGCCGATTCATTGCCAATCAGATTGGGATACGTGCGGCACAGGCCTGTAGGACGAACAGCCTCATGGCCATTGACCATAATTTTATATTCAGCCGCCTTCTTCACTGCGTATAAATAGTGATTATTCATCCATTGCCCATAGTGATACTCACCTCTGGGAATGATATCCCCTACATATCCACTTTTCACTGCATTATATCCGTGGTCTACCATAAATTGGTAAGCCTTATCCAAATGACGTTCATAGTTACGCACCGAAGCTGAAGTTTCGTGATGCATTATCAATTTCACTCCCTTGCTATGGGCATAATCGTTCAACATATTCACATCAAAATCTGGATATGGAGTCACAAAATCAAAGACATAATCTTTGGATTTGCCAACCCAGTCTTCCCAACCTTCATTCCAACCTTCAACCAGCACCTGATCAAATCCATGTTCAGCTGCGAAATCAATGTATTTCTTCACGTTCTCATTGGTGGCTCCATGACGTCCGTTAGGTTTCAGTGTCGAATAATCCGTCTGGCCCAGCTTCACAGAAAGCAAGTCATCTGTATAAGCCCATGTACTCTTACCAGCAATCATTTCCCACCAAACGCCAATATATTTGACAGGTTTAATCCACGATACATCCTCATAAGCACAAGGTTCATTCAAATTCAGCGTGATACGTGATGCTAAAATATCACGTGCATCGTCGCTCACGATAATTGTGCGCCAAGGCGAAGTACAAGGAGCTTGTAAGTATCCCTTATTACCTTGTGCATCGGGAGTCAGCCAAGATTCGAACACAAGATTCTTGTCATCCAGATTGAGATGCATGCATGAATAATCCACAAGAGCAGCTTCGTGCAGATTGATATAAAGGCCATCAGCAGTTTTCATCTGTAAGGCCGTCTGCACACCTACGGGTGAAAATGGAGTCTGTGAAGAATTGGGTGTAATGGCACCTTTCATCAGAGCACGTATCTCAGTCAGTTTCGATTCGGTATAATCATATTCCTGCGTATCATAGTCACCTGGGATCCAAAAAGCCGTATGGTCACCTGTCATAGCGAACTGAGTATGTTCTTCTTTGATAACGAAATAATTGAGATTCTTCTGCAAAGGGAATTCATATCGGAAACCTAAGCCGTCATCGAAAAGGCGGAAACGGATGACAATGTTGCGCTCTTGCGTTTTCTGGTTCAACGTTACCGCCATTTCGTTATAATGATTACGTATTTCTTTTTCCTCACCCCATACAGGCCGCCAGGTTTCATCAAACGTAGAATTTATCACCTCACTTAGGGTAAATCCATCCATCAGACCCGGATCATTTTTTAATTCCAGCCCCAACTTGGAAGGTTTGATAACCACCTTTCCCTTATAATATAATTCATAAACAGGTTCACCTTGTCCGTTTACCGTAAATGCCAGTCGAAGTAATCCATTAGGAGAAGTAAGTTCCTCAGCAACTGCTATACCGGCCATACAAAGGAAAGATAACAAAAATAAAATTCTAAAAGTAAATGCTTTCATGTTTCTCATGTTTAATATTATTCTTTGCAGACAAAGATAAGAAAAAGGGTTATAAGCAGTTATCCAATTCAGGTAGAAAGAGAAATAAAGAGACAGCAAACGTTTGCATATCCTCAACCTTCCTCAATACTCATAACAGTAAATAACGTGAGTTCGATATAAGAATTAATATATTTATCTGATTAATAAGAATATAACTATAAAGCACTAAATTTATAGT
>NZ_CANRPM010000102.1 GCF_947632445.1 uncultured Bacteroides sp.
GTCAAAGACCGATATGATTCAAGTGAACCGAATTTATTTAATTTTTAACCTTGTCCATTTTTAGTGGACAGTAGTGGTATTTCAATGTTTATTGTAACAAATTTGTTGTATTCGGCTGCTGGTGGTTGCCGTATGCGACTCCCACCTGACGGGCTGCGTCTATGCGCTGCTTTTCCGGTGATACAGAGTCGTCATACGATTTTAAGTTTCATATCGCTTATATCTTAATTTCCAAATATCTGTCCCAGTTTTTCGATTATGCCGTCAGTCTCAAGGTCGCGACGCAATTTTCGTTTGTTTAAGGATACGATAACTTCTGCACGATACTCTTTCTTTATTTTGACTATCTTGACTATCTTGATGTTGTTTTTAGCCTCTTCCGTTATGTATTGCTGATACTGTTTAGATTGAAAAAAGTTGTCAAAGTACGCGATTTGTTCCTCCGACAGCGATTTGGACTTCAACAACGGCGTCTGCGCCGGATTTCTGCCTGATGCAGTGCTTCCTCTGAAAATAACGCCATACACGGCACACTCCGCAGCGACATCTGCGGCGATTTGCGGGTCTTTTATGTCGCAGACAACACGATAGAGGAATGCTTCATTTGCACCGACTCCTGCAGATTCTATTTGAAATTTGTATGGTATCTCTTGTGAATGGGCGATTCCGACTCCGTATATCAAGAAAAACAAAGTAACGAAATATTGTTTTATCCTCATAATCATTGTACATCTTGCGGCTAACTCTTTGGTAGAGTTAGTCTTCGGGGACAAATGTACGATTTTAATTTCATATTCGTTCACTTAGATAAAAAAATTTTTTGTCTTGCTTTTTTCATGTATCGGTCTGTTTTTGTTGGGATATTGTTTGCGTTCCATACCGTCCTGCCTTGTGATGATTGGCAACAGATACTGTGTCGGATTTTCGGGGTACTTATCGACAATCTCCTGCATCGACCGCTCCCAGCGAATCGTAAGCTGCTGTCCGGTCTTTTTGCGGATATAGGTGATGTAGCCGTTCGCAAGGTCTTTCTTGCGCAGATAGGCCAGATCGATGGATGACATACCGCGCAGGTAAAAAATAGAACATAGACAAGGTCGGGCTTGTCTGTCAGCTCCAACTCTTTGATTCGCCGAATCTCTTTGATTGTTATCGCTCGTTTGGCTGTTTTGTCTACGCCTGTATATACCCGTCGGAAAGGGAGGATTTGCTGTGCCAGTCTTTCTTCGACCGCGCGGTTGTAAATGCAACGAAGAATCCGCATATAGAAGGAGGTCGTATTGCGACTCAAACATTTAGACCGCATATAACTCTCGTACTGCTCAACCATATCGGCATCGAGCCTATCGAAGTCTAAATCGACACCGTTGCGGAACCGCATAAAACTGTACAGTGTCTGCTGATATGTTTCGCCGGTGCGTACTCTCCCGAGTTTTTTCGTGCGCTCCGACTGACGACGCATATACTCAAAGACGGTCGTTTTGTCCGACACAGATTTATCTGACCATGTTGGAAAATTCGGTGATAGACAATGCAAATAAGGGAATTTTGGAGTCGCTGCGTTGTATTGTCTCTATGTAAGAGTGAATACAAACGGACGCACAAAAGTACAACTATAATTTCATTCACCAAATAAAACGCAATAAAATTTTTCTTTGAAAAATGCCCCCCCCCGATTTGAAATCGCTGAAATACAGTCATTTGTAAAATATTACCCTAAAAATGTTTTTTCGAGGAGCATAGAGGCGACAGAGAAAATCGTGATTGTCGCGAATACCCCGAAAGGGAGGTTTGTTTTGCAAAGCGTTGAAAAAGTTTTACAAATCTTGGATTTATATTACACTATAACAAAATGAATCAGGTAATTACAAAAATGTATTCACTCTTACAAAGAATACATACAGAAAGGCGGCAAGAGTCGGCGCGAAAAGAAAGGCGAAAACTTGTTTCAGGTCGGCTCGAGTCGCAAGATGCTCGAGAGGAATGAAAAAGCTGGGGAAAAGGTGGAAAATCCAAACTTTTTTCGGTTATTCGCATAACTGCAAGGTTTACAATGAAATGTAACATCTTGCAGGATTAGTAAAATTGCCTTTTAGGAAGAAATGGTCGTCGGGAATAATGAAGCGGAAAGACATTGGTATGCCATGCGAGACCTCTCGCGGAGCAATTCCAAAATACCCGCTTATAAAGTGCTTGCAGAAATGCAGTACGAGCTGTTCACCCCGATAATACGAAAAGTGTTTGTCGAGAAAGGACGACGGATAAGCCGAGAAGTCCCGTGTAACCGAATCTGCTTAATGGAATAATATCATGCATTAGAACCCATGTGCAGGAATGAGGCAGAAACCAGAATTTACTCATATTATTAGGAATTAAAAATATATCTTCCTCACACAGATTTTTTTTACAATAACGCGGAAGAAAGACATTGTAATAGTAAAAATCATTTGCGCTCCAAGTACAATTATTCCGAGACAGTTTTATTACTTCGCAACCGCTATTTTCAATTGCTGAGCATAATAGGGATATTGTTTTGCCTATTCCGGTATATTTATCTTCAGCATATGTGTATTCAACAAAGACTTTTCTCATGTTTTTTGTTATATATTAAAAGTTTAATCAACACAAGAGCTACTAAAATCAACAAATTGTTCATAAAAAATCCGACAACAACTGTTGCAATGTCTCCGTTAACAAAACCCGCAAAAGTTCGGATAAATTGGAGATAAAAATATATTGACAATACTGATGTTGTATCGAGACTTTTATCTACGATCGACAGTAAGATTCCCACCAGCATCATTCCCAAAATTATTCCTGTAATCCCGAAATTCAGATACAATTCTCCAATATAAGATATCCGTTCTCCAACCCGTATGTGAGTATGATTATGAAATTCTTTAAAATAATTGCCGGCAGTCAAATATTTGTCTTTATCTGGTAATATGGTTCTCGGGATAGGAAGCGTCAAGATAGGAATTAACGTACTACCATGCAAATACGTATTTTCTTTTGTCATGTTAAATACTTCTACATAATTGTCAAATTCTACGGAAGCCTCTGAGGCTATTATACCTCCCAATATTATCCAGTCTCCCATACTTTTGATTCTCATTGCCCCCATAATACCGGCAAGAGCTATGATTAGAGAACAAATTATCAGGAATTGTTTAAGTGTGGCCTTTTTGACACAAACAAAATAAATAATCCACATTGAAAGAAGATATCCAACCATCCCCCCTCTATCCACATTTAATAAGAATAAACTAATAATGCCAATTAGGAAAACCCACAAAAAAGATGAATGCATACGATTTTTCAAACAAATGATGATGTAGAGGAATGATAAATTTATAAGACTCTCAATAATAGCTTCAAATAAGCCAAGATTCTTCCCGACGTCAGCTCTAGCCGATTGATGATAATTTTCGATAAGGACGGGTATATTTCCCATTAAACCCCAAAGAAGAAATGTAAATAGGCATATTACTAAAAGAAGGATATACCACTTCATTTGGGGATTATCAAACATTTTTTTTAATCGAATATTTTTGGAAAAAGATATTTTTAACCGTATAAATCTTTTACCGAAAGAATAACTCAAAAGAAATATTATTACGGCAATGATAGAATACAATAAAGAGATTCTTATTAAACCATCAGGGTGTTCAAAAACGCCAATGCCTAAATACTGCCGCAACTGATACGTAAAAAAGCCTATTCCATGTAGCAAAAAAAAAGAAAGTAGGAAAAAGTATTTGCCATAAAAAACATTAAGTGTACCGGTATAAATATAATCTTTTAACAGACCTCCCAGACACAAAAAAAAGAGCGCAATTATATACAGCCCACAACTAAAGTCGAATGATAGGATTTCGAATGACAAAAAGAAGATTGTCAATATAATAAAGAAATACCTATTACGAATTCCGTTTGTGTGAGAGAATTTAATATCAGATTTTGATATCATCTATTTTTAAATATAAATCCCAATAATTATCTTCTATTTTTTTAGAGCGCCCTATATTTCCTATGAAAAAAGCCATTCTGTTCAGCAAATTTCGTATAGGTCTAATTATTAATCTTTTCCTGCAAGGTGGCGTTTCGCTCACATAAACTAATTGACGTTCATGAATCTTCAATTTATTTTTTATACAATACACCGGTAACAATATTTCTCCTATAAAACCGTATAATCGTTTATAAGAAGTATATTCAATCGGTCTAATGTCTTTTTCTAATTTTTCAAGGATAGTGAACAACCAATTACAGTATTCGGAAAAGTGAATCCAATCCATGATAAACATATTAAAGCCAGTACGGTAATTTCCCATCAGATATTTCTCCAAAACAACAGCATAGTCTGGAAAATATTTAAGAACAATTTTATACAATATATAAATGTCTTGCGCTAAGACTGTATTTTGAAAGTCGAATTTGACAGAGTAGGGGAGATAATTAAAACTTGGGAGAATCACCTCTCCACGCCTTAATTTTTCTTTTTTCACTTCCGACTTGCTCAGATATATATTATTCCTCCATACATTTTTTACGGTACGGCTTTTACTATTGAAATTGAAATATCTCCTATAATGGCAGAGACCGATATAATCGACATTTTTGAGATTTTTCCATGCCCAATACAAGGCTGTCAATTCACAATAATAGGGATTTTTGGCGCTGATATTATCCCCCGTATCATCGCCCTGAATGCCCAAGTCGTATTTGCTTATCGCCTTACCGCACTGAATGGGCATATACACATCGTCGCTCAACCACTCTCCGGGCTTATGGCAGCATACCAAAATCTTTACAACAGGAGTATTCATAGTTCCATTTTTAATGCATTTTCGATGACGGGCGCCATATCGTAGTATTTGTATTCGGCGAGGCGGCCGCCGAAGACGACGTTCGGTTCCTGTGCGGCAAGGGCGCGATACTGTTCGTACAGCGCCGTGTTGCGGGCATCGTTCACAGGGTAGAACGGCTCCATGCCGTCACGCCATTCAGTTGAGTATTCCCGAGAAATCACGGTCTTGGGCGTCTTGTAAACGTCGTCGCCGAACATCTCGAAATGTTTGTGTTCGATGATGCGCGTGTAGGGCACTTCGCGCGAGGTGTAGTTCACCACCGCATTGCCCTGCCAATTCGGCGTGTCGAGCGTCTCGGTCTCGAACCGTACCGTGCGGTATTCCAATCGGCCGAAACGATAGTCGTAATATTCGTCGATTTTCCCCGTGAACACGATTTTCTCCGCCACCGATTCCCAATGCGTCCGGTCGGCAAAGAAATCCGTGCCGGTCTTTACCTCTACGCCGTCGAGCAGTCGTTCAATCAGTGCATTATAGCCGCCGATAGGAATCCCTTGATAGGCATCGTTGAAATAGTTGTTGTCGTACACGAACCGCACGGGCAGCCGCTTGATGATAAATGCCGGCAGCTCCGAGCAGGGGCGTCCCCACTGTTTCTCGGTGTAGCCTTTTATCAATAACTCGTAAATGTCGCGGCCAATCAACGATATTGCCTGTTCTTCGAGGTTGCGAGGCTCGGACACGCCTTGCCGCCGCAGATCGTTGAGAAAAGCCGCACGCTGCTCCTCGATTTTTGCTTTCGCCTCGTCGGGTGTCGCCACGCCCCACATCCGGTAAAAGGTGTTCATGTTGAACGGCAGGTTGTAGCGCCGTCCGTCGGGCGCCACAGCCACCGGACTGTTCGTGTAGCGGTTGAACGGCACGAGGGAGTTCACAAAGTCCCATACCTCCTTGTTCGAGGTATGAAAAATGTGTGCGCCGTATTTATGTACGTTGATGCCCTCGATGTTTTCGCAATAGACGTTGCCGCCCGTGTGGGGGCGTTTGTCGATGACAAGGCACCGCTTTCCCGCCTGCCGCGCCCGCCACGCGAACGTCGCCCCGAACAGCCCCGAGCCGACGATAAGGTAATCGTAAGATTTCATTGCTGTTGTTTCCGTACTCTATCCGTAAGAAAATCATGAGCCAAATAAAGTGGCCATGAAACAAAGAACTTACATTTATTTTTGGAAACTACAAAAATCGAGTAATTCATTGAATGACAGAAGCAACTAAATGCTGACAGAGGCGACAGGTTACGATTTGGTTACATACAGACTGCATCGCATTTCAGTCATTTGCACATGTCAAAATAACTCTTTGGACAAAAGTATATCAAAATAATCGAAACGCAAAGGATTCGCTGCATAAATTCATTGCGAATTGAAAAATTATCTG
>NZ_CANRPM010000103.1 GCF_947632445.1 uncultured Bacteroides sp.
ACATGTCCACCCTGCGCGGCTGGTGGGAGGAAGACGCCCAGCAGACGCAGCGCTACTACAACCACGTCCTAAGGCATTATGGTACTGCCCCGGCCGTGGCTATACCCGAGTTATGCGAACAAGTGGTACGCGCCCATTTAACAAGCAATTCTATGCTCAGCATCCTCTCCTTCCAAGATTGGATGTCTGTTGACGGGAAACTGCGCAACCCAAACGTAGCCGAAGAACGCATCAACGTGCCAGCCAACCCGCGCCATTACTGGCGTTACCGCATGCATCTCACGTTAGAACAGCTTATGGCCGCCGATGACTTGAACAACAAGATCCGAAAGATGATTGCCGACAGCGGACGTTGACGCATGACAGGGTTGTACAAACTTTCTGCAAGTGAAGTAACCCCAAAAGTTAGACACAAAACTTTTGGGATCACTTCAGATATATTTTTTATAATTATTGCGTGGGCAACCACGAACGTTGCTAACGCACAGGGACTGAAAGTCGTTTCTTTCGAAAAACTGTTGACCGACGTGACAGCACGCTCTACTGCCGTAAAGGACGGCAACGGTGATGTCTGTGCACTGATAAAGGTGTCACTGCCTGTTCCAGACTGTGAGTTTGACGGCAACATCGTCGGCAAGCTAGAGTTCCGCATCAGTGAGTATTACGTGTATATGACCCCTTCGTCAAAGAAACTGATTATTCGCTGTTCTAGTCGTAAATCCCTATATGCAGACTTTGTGAGTCTGCCGTGAATACCAACTTAGGTTGTCTATATACCCTGACATAGCGAGTAGTAACGTCACTACCGATCCCAGTGCGAACTACCTGATTCTCGACATTGCTCCCAAGACGAGGCTACCGGTGGAGGTAAACGGATAGTTGCAGTCGGTGGACGACGGACAGGTGATGGCTTACTTGAAACGGAACGCATCATTATATTGTCAAGGTAGAAGGATATGCCCCCAAAGAGGGTACGGCAACCGTTGGTCATGGCGAGACGACCACCATGAACATCGCACTTGAATCGGTCATGGGTACTCTCTCCATTCGTCCTACAACAAGCGGTACCACGTATAGATAAATGGACAGACAAAAGGGACGGGCAACTAGCAAGGGCCATTAACTCCGGGCATATACAGGGTAGATGTGGAGAAGAGCAGCTACAGGTTTTATTCCGAAACCGTGGAGTTGGCACAGCGTGACAACAAGACAGTCTTCGTTTCTGCCTTCACCCAATATACAGTGCGCTGAACATTGGCTACAAGCCCATCGGCTCATCCATATCGATAGACGGCAAGACCGTCGGCACGACTCCTTCCGTCATTGGCGATGTCCTCGTCGGCAAGCACAGCATAACGATCAGTAAGGAAGGGTATGCACCTTTCAACACGTCGGTAGATATAGCAGAAGGTGAGACAACACAGCTTGCCGGGAGTTTGCAGGTATCGCAGTGCAATGTCAATATACCGAGTAGGACAGGTACTTCGTCAGGCACAATTAACGGTCACGAGTATGTGGATTTAGGCTTGCCGAGCGGCTTGAAATGAGCAATCTGTAATGTCGGTGCTTCCTCTCCTTCCGACTATGGCGATTATTTTGCCTGAGGTGAGACAGCGACAAAGACTACATATACGGAATCAAACAGCAGACATACAAGAAAAACTTGGTGACATTCCGGCAATCCCAATATGATGCTACCCGTTCTAACTGGAGCGACAGTTGGCGCTTGCCATCAAAAGCAGAATGTGAGAAATTATATTCAAAATGTTGTTGAACTTGGACGAATCAAGGAGGCCATAGTGGCTACAAGGTCACCGGTCCCAACGGAAAGTTTACTTTCTTCCCGCTGCTGCTTGGCGCAACGGGCCGTCGCTCAGCCTCGCGGAGACTACGGACACTATTGGGGTTCCACACCTTACGAGAGCAATGCTCGGGACGCGTACAACCTCTACTTCTACAGTAGCAGCCACTACGTGAACTGACACCGCCACAACGACGGGTACTCCGTGCGCCCTGTCTCAAAATAGAAGCACAACGTATTTGATTAATTTAATTCATTCTACGAACCGCCCAAGCGCAAATCAGGCTGTAATTACCGCTAAAGCAGTGAATTACAGCCTGATATTAAGAATATTTATATTAGAGTGTTATTCCTCTATTGCAGCCTGCGCCTCTCTTTCGATAAATTGATTATCAGATGTTTCCAACACATTTGTATGCGTTTGGTATGTGTTTTGAGGACTCAGACTGAATTTTGTTTGAAATTGGCGATTACTCTTCAATAGCAGCTTGCGCCACTTTTATTATATATTGAATATCAGAAGATTCCAACACTTTTGTATGTGTTCGGTATGTATCCGATATAAGAATATGACATATATTGAAGACTAATCATTGTACATTTTGCAACGCAAACATCGCACGTACATTATTATATATAGTAGATATTACCTCCTTTCTTCTAAAAATTTTATGATTCTCTCCTTGTCATTCAAGTGAGACTCAAGGTGTGTTATCTGCTCTCTCAAAAGTTTAATGGTTTCCTTTTGAGATTCGACTTCCGCTTGTTCTTTGGATAGCTGTGATGCCAGTTCTGCTTCACCTATTATATTATGAGCATTCCCTTGCAAGGAAACTGCCGCCAAATGAGCGGAAATCTGTTGTGGAACGGGGCAGAACAACAAGAAGAAATTATAATCCAAAGCCTCACTCACTTTGACAAGCCGACTGGTCTCCATGGTTTCCCTATCCAATATGCGATTGACATGCTGTTGGGTCACACCGATTCGACGCCCCAACTCGGATTTGGAAATACCAAGTTCGACACGCCGTTTCTCAATTTCGGCACCCACATGCACACGTTTGATGTTTATTTCCATAGGCGTAAATCATTAAACAGAGATTAAACCAAAAAATATCAAATATTTATTTGGCTACCTAAACATTATTATGTTATTTTGCAAGCGTTATACACTTGATTAGTATATGCAAAGTTAAACATTAAACATTAAACATCCAAACATTATGGCAGAAATTGTGGTAAAAATCCGTCCCACTCTCACCGCCCTCAAAATCGGTGAGTCAATCACCTTCCCCATTTCCAAGCTAAAAAGTGTCCGTACCCAAGCCTCTGAACTGGGTGCCATCTACAATCGGCAGTATAAGACACAAACCAATAGGGAGAATATGACTATCACTGTAAAGCGTATTGATTGAGCGGTTTAATTATATGGATATGAAAATACTCCAAGTCTTAGACCGGCTGGTCCCATACGATGCTTTTCTAAACGACCTTGCAGCCAGGATTGTCGGAATGATGAAGGCTGACAGCAACGACCCTGAATTTATTAGCCAAAGAAAGGCGTATGAGCTGTTTGGAAGGCGCAATGTCGAAAGATGGAAACGGCAAGGGAAGGTTGTATCTTACAAAAGACCCGGAAAAGTGGAATACAGGACTTCTGACCTCCGTCTTTTACAGCGCACCGTACAGGATTACATTGAACCGCCATCACATAAAGAAAGCGGTAACAATAAGAAATAAATAGAATAGGTAAACATTATTATGGCTACATATTCAATAATATCAAAACTTTCAATGTTGGGTATTGAAAGTACAACAAGATAGGGTCTCCTCTAATAATAAAGCAATGACAAATGAAGGAATTAAAGCCAACATGTGACCCCGATGGTGTCTATTCAGTCAAACGCACGTGTGCTGAACTGGGCGTAAGCCACAAGACACTCCGCAAGTATAGGGATAACGGCTACATCAAGCCTCTTAATCCCCAGAACCTTAGCCGTCCCAAATATTCCGGACAGTCAATCATTGAATGTTGGAACCTTCTCAAAACATTATGATAAGCGAATCCACCATCAATAAAGTCAGGAACCTTGCCATAGAGGATATACTCAAACCCTACGTCAGACTTTCACGAAAAGGATCGACGTTGATGGGGCTTTGTCCTTTCCATTCGGAACGGACAGGTTCGTTTGCGGTCACTCCCGGCAAGAACCTGTTCCACTGTTTCAGTTGCAACCGTGGCGGGGATGGCATCACTTTCATCATGGAAAAGGAGAACCTGACCTTTATGGAAGCTGTAACCTTTATCGCCAAGAACAACGGCATACCGATAGAATATTCAGATGAAGAACGTAGCGAAGAGGAATTGGCGGAAGCCAAACACAAGGAATCACTCCTGATTACCCTCGACCATCTTCAACGCTTCTTTGTGGAAAACCTTAGAGTGGCGATGACGGAGGAAAACCAAGCAGCCCGTGAGTATTCTTATGGCAGATGGTCGGAAGAATTCTGTTCTATTGCAGGGATTGGTTACGCTTCCAAGGATGGAAACACATTCATGGAATATTGCCGGACAAAAGGACTCAATGAGGAATTCCTTTTTGAACTTGGGATGTTGAAGCGCAATGAGGACGGCAACATATATACTATGTTCCGGCAACGCATTATGATTCCCGTCCGTAACAGATGGGGACGCATTATCGCTTATACAGCCAGATATATAGGGAACAACGAGAAAGCCCCTAAATATATCAACTCTTCCACCAGCATCATTTATTCCAAAGGTGAAACTCTGTTCGGTATTGACCGGGCAAGCCGACAACGGGATGCCGACTACTATATCATAGTGGAAGGCGCACCGGATGTGTTAAGGATGCAGTCCGTTGGTTTTGACAATACCGTAGCAGCTCTCGGTACGGCATGGACGGACAGCCAGTTTGACCAACTGAAAAAGTTCACTACCTCTCTTTGCTTCATACCGGACTCGGGCACCGCCGAAGGCAAACCTTACGGAGCTGGATTTGAAGCGGTCATGACAAACGGAGCTTCCGCAATAAAGAAAGGATTCCATGTGACGGTCAGGGAACTGCCCTTTGCGGAACAAAACGGAAAGAACGATGCCGATAGCTACATCCATTGCAAAGAGGATTATTCTTCCCTGAAGGAAAAGCATTTTATCGTATGGCTGGCACAAAAACGCTTCTGCATAGCCGGTTCGTTGATGGAAGAACGGAAATGCGTAGCTGAAATCGCCGACCTCTTGCGCTATGTAAAGGATCAGTTGGTCTTTGACCAGTGTATTGAACAACTAGGCAAGTTGCACGGTAAAGTCAAGTTGTGGCGTGATGCCGTCACCCAAGCACGTGGCGAAGCGAGGAAAAAGCAGGGACATGGTTCGTCGATGAACGAAATGCAGCGTGAAGCGGAACTGCTACGCCAGTTCGGGCTGTTTGTCCGGGAAAACTGTTATTACGCCATAGGCGAAAAAGACGAAGAACCGGCAAGGATTTCCAATTTCATCATGGAACCGCTGTTCCATATCGAGGATGAGAACAACGCCACCCGGATTTTCCGGATGCGGAATATGTATGATGTATGCAGGGTTATCGAACTGAAAGAGTCAGAACTATGCTCATTGAGCAACTTCCAACAAAAAGCCGGTTCATTAGGCAATTATGTATGGTTGGCCAAGATTGACAAGCTCAACCGGGTCAAGGAATACCTGTACTCCAAAACGGACACGGCAGAACGCATCCGCAAGCTGGGTTGGAATGCTTCCGAAGAGTTCTTCGCTTTCGGTAACGGTATATTATATGATGGTACTTTCAAGAATGTCGATGATTTGGGGATTGTCCGCGGTATAAACGGTAAGGCGTTTTATATTCCGGCAACTTCCAAGATTTATCTCCATAACCAGGAAATCTTTCAGTTTGAGCGGTTGATGGTTCACGAGAACCGCAACGGCGTAAAACTGTATGATTTCGCATCAAGACTGATTGGGGTGTTCGGCGAGAACGCCTCTATCGCCTTATGTTATCTTCTTGCCACCCTGTTTCGTGACATCATATTCAGACGTACCCGACATTTTCCCATCCTGAACCTTTTCGGCGAAAAAGGAACCGGAAAGACCACGCTTGCCACTTCATTGCAATCTTTCTTCTTACACGGAATTGACCCGCCAAACCTTGGTGTCACCTCTGTTCCTGCCATGAACGACCGGGTATCACAGGCGGTCAATACCTTGGTGGTACTGGATGAGTACAAGAACGACCTTGACATCCGCAAAATCGCCTACCTCAAAGGTTTATGGGGTGGTGGCGGTCAGACCAAAAAGAACACCAATACGGACGGGATGGCAGCACAGACCATTGTAAGTACCGGTGTTGCCCTTTGTGGTCAGGACAAGCCTACGCAGGATATGGCACTCTATACCC
>NZ_CANRPM010000104.1 GCF_947632445.1 uncultured Bacteroides sp.
AAAGGTTTTTTCTTCATGGAGTGTAATAAAATTGAAAACATTTGTCTATATTTGAACATTCAATATGCGCATTGTATGACTTGTTGTATGAGAAACTTTCTGTTGTCTTTGTTGTGCTTCCTCTGTTGCATGCCCATGTTTTCTGTGCTCCATGCCCAGAAGGTCGGGCTTGTATTGAGCGGTGGCGGTGCCAAAGGCATGACCCATATCGGTATTATCCGTGCATTGGAGGAGAACAACATCCCCATTGACTATATTGCGGGTACATCTATGGGGGCTATTATCGGTTCGCTCTATGCCATGGGCTATTCACCTGATGATATGGAAGCTCTGCTTCGTTCACCGGATTTCAAAAGGTGGTATTCCGGGCAGGTTGAGCCGCAATACGGATATTATTTCAAGCAAGGCAGACCGACATCAGAGTTTGCCAACATCCGCTTTTCTTTTGGCGATTCCATCCGTGTTCGCCCCCAAATCATTCCGACCAACATTGTGAGCCCTATCCAGATGAACCTTGTATTCGTGGAGCTGTTTGCACAGGCTATGGCGGCCTGTCGGGGAAATTTCGACAATATGTTCATTCCTTTCCGCTGTGTAGCTTCCGATGTGTACAACAAGCGTCCTTTGGTTATGCGGCAGGGTGATTTGGGAGATGCAGTACGAGCTTCGATGAGTTTTCCTTTCGTATTCAAACCCATTGAGATAGACAGCGTATTGGCTTACGACGGCGGCATTTATAATAACTTCCCTACGGATGTAATGATGAAGGATTTCCATCCCGACGTGATTATCGGCAGTGTAGTGGCTGCCAATCCGGGAAAGCCTCAGGCAGGTAGTCTTATGAGCCAACTTGAGAACATGATTATGCAGAAAACGGATTATTCCATTCCCGATTCGTTGGGTATTGTGATGACTTTCAAATATGATGATGTCAATCTGCTTGATTTTGACCGCCTGAAGGAGCTTCATGATATTGGGTACAACAGGACTATCAGTCTGATGGACTCCATCAAAATGCGAATATCCCGCCGCGAAAGCGCTGAAAATGTCCGGCTGAGGCGTATGACCTATCGTAACAATTTACCCCCATTACGTTTTCGTGACATCTACATTGAAGGAGCCAACGAACGCCAGCAGTCGTATATCAGAAAGGAGTTTCATAGCGACAACCATCAGATTTTCACTTATGAAGATTTAAAAAGAGGATATTTCCGATTACTGGCAGACAATATGATTTCCGAGATTATCCCTCATGCGGTTTATGATCCTCAATCCGATTTGTACGAGCTTCATCTTCAGGTCAAGATGGAGAAAGATCTCTTTGTCCGAATAGGTGGAAGCGTGTCTACTACCAGCTCCAATCAGATCTATTTTGGAATCGGATACCAGAACCTGAACTATTATTCCAAAGAGATTATGATCGACGGACAGCTTGGGAAAATCTACAATAACATTCAATTAATGGGAAGGCTGGATTTGCCCACCCGTATTCCTATTTCTTTCCGTTTGTTAGGATCTATCAGCACATTTGATTATTACAAGAAAGACAAGCTGTTCTCCAAAAACGACCGTCCTTCTTTTAATTCGAAGGATGAAAGGTTTGTGAAACTTATGTGTGCGTTACCCTTTCTGGCCAACAAGCGTGCGGAGTTCGGATTCGGTTATGGCGTGTTGACGGACAATTACTATCAGTCGACCACCATCGACTTCACCAAAGACCGTGCAGACAAAAGCACTCACAAGCTGTTGGGGGGAAGTATCGGTTTTTATGGCAGCACGACCGACTCCCGCCAGTATGCCACAAGAGGGTATCTTGAGAGCCTTGTCGCTCAAGTATTTACCGGAAATGAGTGGTTCACTCCTCGGGCTTCCTCTAAAAACGGAAGTTCGACCGCAGTCGAGAAGAAGCATCAGGCTTGGCTGCAAATCTCGTATATGAAGGACGCCTATCATCGGCTGAGTCCTCTGTTTACGTTAGGCTGGATGACGGAATTAGTGTATTCATCGAGAAATTTCTCAGAAAACTATACTGCCACCATGATGCAGGCCAGGGAATTTGCCCCAACTCCACACAGCCAGATTATGTATAACGAAGCTTTTCGGGCCAATCAGTTTATTTCTGCAGGTATAAAGCCTATTTTCGTATTCAATGATATGTTCCATCTTCGGACCGAATTCTATGGATTTGCCCCTATTTTCCCGATAAAAAGGAACGAAAACAATCAAGCTTATTATGGAAAAGCCTTTTCTGATTTCCAATACATGGGAGAAGTATCTGTAGTATGCAAATTGCCGTTCGGTGCAGTCTCTGCGTATGTAAATCATTATAGTTCACCTAAGGGCGAATGGAATGTAGGATTGACATTAGGCTGGCAGTTGTTTAACTATAGATTTATCGAATGATTTTTACGAAAAAAGTCGTGAAAAGTTTGGAGAGACAGAAAATGTCCGTATCTTTGCATCCGTAAAAAATAGGGCCGCGTAGCTCAACTGAATAGAGTAGCTGACTACGGATCAGCCGGTTACAGGTTTGAATCCTGTCGCGGTCACTACTTTTCTACAGAATATAAAAGGGGTCGCGTAGCTCAACTGAATAGAGTAGCTGACTACGGATCAGCCGGTTACAGGTTTGAATCCTGTCGCGATCACAAAGTCCTGCAAGAGTATCTTGTAGGGCTTTATGTTTTATATATCCTGTCCTTCTGTTCCCTCGATTCGAATTCTTACCCTGCCATGAAGCACTTTCTGACGGTTTCAGGAAGTGCTTCGTGAGTATGTCATACAGTGCTTTATGAAGATGTCATGCAGTGCTTCGTTATACCCTCACTGAATACTGTGTCATTGCGGCCCTAAAGGGAGTTAAGATGGGCAAAACGAACGGGGGTGTCCTAAATCAGCATTTGATGTTCAGCTCGCTCAAAATCTTGCGCATGGCTTCAAACGTGGTGATACGTGTAGGAACCAGCGGCAGGCGGAGCTTGTTTTCCACCATACCCATCGCGTTGAGCATGGCTTTCACGCCGGCCGGATTGCCGTCTACGAAGAGCAGCTTGAACAGTTCCGCAAACTTGTGGTGAATGGTCAGTGCATTGGTATAGTCGCCTTGCAGGGCCAGACGCACCATGCGGCTGAACTCGCGTGGGAAAGCGTTGCCGATGACCGAGATGACCCCTACGGCTCCCAGCGTGATGAGCGGGAAGGTGATGCCGTCGTCGCCCGAAATGACGTCGAAGTTGGCCGGCTTGTTCTTGATGATGTCGTCCATCTGTGTGATGTTGCCCGATGCCTCCTTGATGGCAATCACGTTCTCGAAGTCGCGGGCGATGCGCAGGGTAGTTTCGGCCGTCATGTTCACACCGGTGCGGCCCGGCACGTTGTAGAGCACGATGGGCAGCTCCGTCGCTTCAGCGATCGCCTTATAGTGCTGGTAGATACCCTCTTGCGACGGTTTGTTATAGTAAGGCACCACGGAGAGGATGGCGTCTACGCCGGTAAAGTCGTCGTGTTTCAGCGTGTCGACGATGGCGTGCGTGTTGTTGCCGCCCACACCCAGCAGGATGGGAACACGTCCGTTGACGCGCTCTATCACCATTCGTTTGATTTTCTTCTTTTCCTCTTCGGTCAGTGTCGGGGTTTCGGCAGTCGTTCCCAGTACGCACAGGAAGTCTGCGTTGTTCTGTATCAGATAGTCCACGATACGCATCAGGGCATCGTAGTCTACACTTTCATCTTCTTTGAACGGGGTGACTAAAGCAACCCCCATTCCCTTCAATCTGGTTTTTATCATGGGTCTTGTGTGATAATCTTGTGGTTTAGAGCTCGCAAATGTACCTATTTTTTTCGTTTTGCACTACAAATATCCGAGATAAAAAACGTTTTTATGTGATTATGTCAGGAAAGCATGTCGAGGAACTCGTTTTCGGACATAATGCGGATGCCCAGCTTCTGTGCCTTCTCCAGCTTGGACGGCCCCATGTTGGCACCGGCCAGTATGAAGCTTGTCTTGGACGAGATATTGCCCATGTTCTTTCCGCCATTACGCTCGATCATTTCCTTGTATTCGTCGCGCGAGTGATGCTCGAATACGCCGCTGATGACGATGGATTGCCCTGCCAGTTTGTCGGTATATCCGCTCAAGTCTTCCTCGCTGCGGTTGAATTGCAGTCCGGCTTCTTTCAGCCGCTCCACCAGGTTGCGGTTCAACGGATTGGCGAAGTAGCTTACAATGCTTTGGGCTATTTTCTCCCCGATTTCATCGACATTCGTCAAGGTTTCGAGGCCGGCTTGCTCCACTTCGTCGATGCTCTTGAAGGAGCGGGCTATCTTCTTGGCAACCGTCTCGCCCACGAAGCGGATGCCCAGGGCGAAGAGGACACGCTCGAAGGGCACGTTGCGGCTGGCCGCGATGCCGTTGATAATGTTCTCGGCCGATTTCCGTCCCATCCGGTCCAGGTCCTTGATGTCGTCCACCGTGAGGCGGTACAGGTCGGCAGCGTCCTTGACAAGGTGCAGACGGTAAAACATGTCGACCGTTTCGGGCCCCAATCCGTCGATGTTCATGGCCCGGCGGCTGATGAAGTGTTCTATCTTGCCCTTAATCTGCGGCGGACAGGCCGTCTCGTTGGGACAGTAATGGGCCGCCTCGCCTTCGAAGCGCACCAGCGGCGTGCCGCATTCGGGGCAGCGGGTTATGAACTTCACCGGTTCGCCCAGCAACATGCCGCGGGCTTCGGTGTCCACCCCCGTTATCTTGGGAATGATTTCACCGCCCTTCTCCACGTAGACCATGTCGCCGATGTGCAGGTCGAGGCCTTCGATGATGTCGGCATTGTGGAGCGAGGCGCGTTTCACGACGGTGCCCGACAGCTGCACGGGGTCCAGATTGGCCACCGGTGTGACGGCCCCTGTACGGCCCACCTGATAGCTCACCTTGTTGAGCCTCGTCAGTGCCCGTTCGGCCTGAAACTTGTAGGCGATGGCCCAGCGGGGCGACTTGGCGGTGTAGCCCAGGTTCTTCTGCTGGCGCAGGCTGTTCACTTTCAGCACGATGCCGTCGGTGGCTACGGGCAGGTTCTTGCGCTCCGTGTCCCAATGGCCGATGTAGTCGAACACGTCCTGCAAGGTGCGGGCCTTCTTCATGTGCTCCGATACCTTGAAGCCCCACTGTGCCGCCTTCTGCAAGCATTCGTAGTGGCCGTCGGCAGGCAGATTTTCGCCCAACAGGTAGTAGAGGTAGGCATCGAGCCTGCGTGCGGCCACCACCGACGAGTTCTGCGACTTCAGCGTACCCGAAGCGGCGTTGCGCGGATTGGCGAACAGCGGTTCCTCGTGGGCTTCGCGTTCGCGGTTCAGGGCCTCGAACGACTCCCAGGGCATCAGTATCTCGCCGCGTATCTCGAATACGGGGGGATAATCTCCGTGCAGCACGAGGGGGATGCTGCGGATGGTCTTCACGTTGTCTGTCACGTCGTCGCCCTTCTCGCCGTCGCCTCTGGTCACGGCCCGCACCAGCTTTCCGTTCTCGTAGGTCAGGGAGATGGATGTGCCGTCGTATTTCAGTTCGCAGCAGATTTCAAAGTCCTCGTTCAGTGCCTTCTTTACCCGCTCGTAGAAGTCGGTCACCTCGCTTTCGGAGTACGTGTTGCCCAGCGAGAGCATGGGATATTTGTGGGCCACCTGCGTGAAGTTCTTGTTCAAGTCGCTGCCCACACGCATCGTGGGCGAATTTTCGTCCGCATATTCGGGATGCTCCTTCTCCAGGTCTTGCAGTTCGCGCATCAGGTCGTCGAACTCCTTGTCCGTGATTTCGGGAGCGTTCATTACGTAGTAATTGTAGTTGTGGCGGTGCAGCTCGGCACGCAGCCAGTCCATTCGTTCTTTGGGTGTCATAGTCATCTTTCGGATAGTTTGGATGCAAAAATACGGGTTTCTTCCCGATTTCCGGCATTCCGGCTCCTGTAAAAATGAAGGGACGGCATTCAAAATTTACTTTTACCTTTCATTAAGGGTCACGAATACCCTTCATCAAGGGTCACGAACACCCTTCATCAAGGGTCACGAACACCCTTTATCAAGGGTCACGAATACCCTTCA
>NZ_CANRPM010000105.1 GCF_947632445.1 uncultured Bacteroides sp.
TTTGTTCCGTTATTTCGCAGATAACGGAATAAAAACTGTGCAAACATAAGGTATTTTACGAAACTGTGCAAATATTATTCCTTTTTTTTAATAAAAAAACGACGTTTTTGAACCATTTTCGTTTGCCGATGTAAAATCTGATATAAACAGATGGTTATCAGTTGTCATTTGTCAGGGTTCCGTTATGCAGATGGCTACACGGTTTTGCTCGTTGATTTCAAACGGTTGTTCGGTGTCGCCCTTGAACTCTATCTGAATGCGGTCTGCGGGGATGCCTTTGGCCTTCAGGGCTTCGGCGGTCGCTTTGGCACGCTTCTCGGAGATGCGGAGGTTGATGTCCTCGTTTCCGGTCTTCACGTCGGCATAGCCGCTGATGACTACCTTTGCCTCCCGGTTCTCGTTCAGGTATTGCGCCAGTTCGTCAATCTTCTGCTCTTCGGACGGACGGATGACTGCGGAGTTCAGGGTGAAGAAGATGTCTCTGCGGAGGGGTTCCGGCACGACTTTCTTTTCTTCGACTACCACCGGTTTGGGTTCGGGCTTCTTCTCGACTACCGGTGCGGGCTGGGGTTCCGGCTCGTAATATACCGGTTCGGTCTTTGTGTAGCCCTTTCCGAACTTGAAGGTGAAGCCTGCCAGCAGGTTGAACTGCCAGTCGGAGTTTCCGGCTTTCTTGGAGTTGAACTTGTCCGTGTGGAGGTTTCCGTTGGCTTCGATATTGAAGCTGACTTTATCGGCGAGACGGAAATCCAGTCCCAAGCCCAACCGGCCGGCCACCGATATTTTGTTGTCGGTCCACAAGTAGGCCAAGTCTTTGCCCTGAGTAGCGAGGGCGACGGCCTCGTCGTTGTTGAACGCACCGTTGACACCTACTCCTATAAAGAGGTAGGGATTGACGGCCCGTTTGGGTTTGAACTTCCCGAAGAGGTTGCAGAGGTCGAACATGGCATCTACATTCCCTTGCAGGTAGTTGTACTTGTAGGTTGTCTGGGGAGATGCCCAGGCACCTTTAGCCTGCCAGCCGCTCAGTCCGGCGCGTACTCCCAGCCAGGGGTTGAACTTGTAGCCTGCATACAGGGCCGCTGCGGGTGAAAGAAGGTCGCTGAAATCGCCTTCGCCAACTGTGTGGGCTACACCACCTTGAATTTGCATGAAGAAGTAAGGATCAAAGATTGTCTTCCCTTCTTCCTTGATGCGACGCTGTGAAGTTTCTTCACTCGTCTGCTGGGCGGAAAGGCCTGTAGCCCAGAGCAACATGACCGCCAGCATTAGTTTACTCATTGTTCTCATTTTGACTCAATTGTAAAATTAGACTTTAAATCCTCGCAAATATGGGGAAAAAAGTTATAATACCAAAGATTTTTTGAAATAACTTTTGTTGATTATGAAACAAATCATATTAAAAGAGGTGTTTACGGCCGTTATCAATGACTTCCGTAACAATGAGAGGTGGGGAAGCGCCCACATTTATCAGTCTACATTGAATGCTTTTCTGGCATTCTGCGGTAATTCACGTTTTAAGCTCAAGGATTTGTCTCCGGTTGTGCTGAAACAGTTCGAGCAGTATCTGCGGACACGAAATTGCAGCTGGAACACGGTGGCTACTTACATGCGTTCGCTCCGTTCGGCCTACAATCGCTGCGTGGACGACGGGCGTGTGCCCTATGTGCCCCGCCAGTTCGAGCATGTCCACACCGGGGCCCGGACTAATGTGAAACGGGCTTTGGACGCGTCGGATCTCAAGCGCCTGCTGGCCTGGATAGACAAAGGAGCGGACGACAGCATCCCGGCGGACGTGCGCAAGGCGGGGGTGATCTTTGCCCTGATGTTCCTGCTGCGCGGCCTGCCGTTTGTCGACCTGGCCTTCCTGCGCAAGACAGACCTCTGCGGGAATGTGCTGGTCTACAGAAGGAAGAAGACGGGGCGGCTGCTGACGGTGGTGCTGCCTCCCGACGCCATCCGTCTGATGGAGGAGATAAGGAACCGGAACCGCCGGTCGCCATACCTCTTTTCTATTATAAGTAATGGAGAAGACCAGGAAAAGGCGTATCGGGAGTATCAGTCCGCCCTCCGCTATTTCAATTACAAGCTGGTCGAGCTGGGGCATTATCTGGGGATTGATGCGCATCTGAGCACCTATGCGGCGCGGCACAGCTGGGCTACGCTGGCCTATCACTGTGAAATTCATCCGGGGATTATCTCGGAGGCGATGGGGCACTCGTCGATCGCCGTGACGGAAACGTACCTGAAACCCTTCCAGGACGAGCGGATAGACGAGGCAAACAAGCAGATTATTGCCTTTGTCAAGCAGTAAATGAAGGGCTTGCAAGCGGCTAATCGTCTCATAGAGAGAGGAATAGACCGGGTATTCCGTTATCTGCGAAATAACGCACAGATAACAGGGTAAATAGATGTGGAATAGCATGATACTAACTTTAAAAACAGAAAGGAAAAGAACAGAGAGAAAAGAAGGATTATTGTCAAATGGAAAAGAGACTCAATTACTTAATTTTTTAAATTTATAAATTTAAATTTTTTATTATGAACAAAAAGTATTTAAGTGTGATCCTGTTCGGAACCCTTATGCTGGGAACGACAGGGACGTTTACGTCTTGCAAGGACTACGATGATGACATCTCCAACTTGCAGACGCAGGTAGACGGTGTTAAGACGGACTTGAAAGCCTTGCAGGACAAAGTGAATGCCGGTAGGTATGTTACCAACATCACAAAATCGGGCGATGGCATCGTCATCACCTGGAATGACAACAGCACCAGCACCATTGAAACCATCAAAGGTGACAAGGGTGACAAAGGTGACAAGGGCGATAACGGTACTAACGGCACCAACGGCACCAACGGTACGGAATGGACCATCGGAGAAGACGGCTATTGGTATAAAGACGGCACAAAGACCGAATACAAAGCCGCTATCAGCGAGGAGACAAAGAAGGTAGTCGTACCGACCATCAAGGACGGCTATTGGTATCTGGTGGATGAGGAAAGCGGTGAATTGACGGCAACGGAATACAAAGCCAACGGCGCCGCTTATGCAGTGGCTGAAGCCAACGGCGGATATACCCTCTACCTGCCCAACGAAGCCGGAACCGAAATGGAAGAAATATATATACCGGGCGCTGCCGGCTCTATCACCGGTATGAAAAATCAGTTGCTTAATGATGTTACGAGTTTTACGATAAAGAAGTTTGCGTTCAATAAAAATCTTCCTGATAAAGGTAACAAGTCAAGTAGAGCCGCATGGAAAGCCTTGACAGGTAAAGATGCGACCACGAACGAATACATCCTTACTTCTGCTGATGAAATCGGTTTGCGTATCAATCCGGTAAATGTGGATGCATCTGAAATCGAATTCTCGCTTTACAACAGCAAAAACGAAGTTCTGCCTTATGTAACTTTGCTGCCTACCGAATACAAAGACTATCTAAAAACTAAAGCTGCATACGGAAATGGACTTTACACTTTGGCCATGGAGAAAGCCGAAGTAAAAAATGCGGATGCTTTAAATACATTGACTAAATTGACAGACAAAGACTATGGGTATGCAGTCAGTGCTACCACAGCTTGCAGAGCAGAATATAGTATTCCTGTAGTGACAGCTGAGGGAACAGCAAACCTTACGAAGTTAGGCATTAATAAAAAAGCAGGAGCAGAAGACATCACTATTGGTGAGACTGGGGCGGCTAAGGTTGATCCCAAAGCCACAAACACTGTTACGGTAAACGAGCCAAGTGATTTGTACGACATGTGGTTGTCTGTTGCGGAAGAAGATAAGAATCTGTTCGATATTGTCTTCGACCAGGAGAAGCACACCTTCGTAGTAAATGCCGACCCCGATGTCATTACAAAGGCTTCTTTCGACTTGACCGTTACAACGATCGACAACAATGGCAACTATAAAGAAACTGTAGTAACCGTCAGTGTATCCAGCAAGATTGTAGCCGATCCTGTTTACGACAAGATAACGCATACAATCGTAGCCGATGCAACTAATAAGAACTTCTTCACTGCACCGATGTCCACCATGACAGAAGCTTTGGGCTCTCAACTGGATGCTTGGAAGAAGAATCTGACGGAAGCAGAAGTAAAATTCTATACTGATGCAAAATGTTCTCAAGAAGTAGCGAATGCAGATGGTATTGACTTGACATTTATTTCTCCTAACGTTGAGGATCCTTATACCGACAATGGTATTAAGAACGCAACTTTGATGAAGTTTGCTGTAGAGAATGCAACAGCAAAAGATAAATTCGAAGTAGACAAAGTTTACTATGCAAAAGTGACATTCTCCGGTGCAGATGGCGAACTGAACTCTATCGTCATTCCGTTTGAATTCAAGATTCCTGCATTGTCCACAATGTTCGAGCAGAAGGCGGCTTATGTAGTAGACGGTGTAATCAACGCTTACTTCGATGAAATCAGCGCTCCGACGACGGCAGTTGCATTCAACAAGTATTTCTCCAAGTTTGTAGATGACGCCGAAGTAAGTTTGGTTGCAGACGAAAAGATTAATAGTAAGGCAACTACGGGCTTGTTCAGCTTTAGTACAGATAAGACATTCAAAAATGCCACTATCGACTTTAATGCATCGAACCCCGGCCTGAAGAGTGATGGTACAGCTCAGAATGGTTACGGCCAAGCTGTGACAGTCAATGTTAAGAAGAGTGATTATGAAAGTTGGGCATACAAAGCTAAGGGTGCCGATACTTACTCCTTCAAGATTCGTCTGATGAGCCCGATTTACGAAGGCACTATCGTTCCTGCCGCAGGCAGCACGATTACAATCAGCGGCAACGACCTTGTTAACGGTGCGCTGATTACGGATGCTGACATTAAGGGTAAGGACTACAACAATAATACTTATACTATAGTACCTGACAAAGCAAACTCCACTTTTACTCCTGCTTGGGCTAATCCTCAAATCAAGGAAGTATCTGTAGGTGTGGATAAAGACAAATACATCAAGAATGTAGAGACTGTACCTGCTAAAACAGATAGCAAGGGTACTGTAAAGGGTGCCTTTAAGGTAACCGGTGAATCCATCTCCAACACGTTAACTGTAGAAATGCCTGTAACCGTCGAAGACGCTTGGGGCTATAAGAAGACAGTACCTATTTCCGTAACGATTACCAAGAACTGATTATCTGACAAGATAAGACGATAAAAGGGAGGGTGCGCTGTGCGCACCCTCTTTTTTTATAGTCCGACACCGTGAGGCGAAGGGATGTCCGTCCGCCTGAAGGACGGGGCGACACCGTGCTTCCCTGCCCGCTGACGCAGTGCTTCGTCAAGGTATAAGAAAGTGCTTTCTTAGGGTGCAAGGAAGTGCTTCGTCAGGGTGTGAGGAAGTGCTTTGTCAGGAGGCAAGAAAGCACGGAATTCCGCGATCAAAAGGTCACGAACACGGTCTGTTGTCGATTAAGAATACCTTCCATTAAAGGGTCGCGGCGGGTAAAGGTGGAAAAACTGTGTTTTCGTTTGTGCATGTTTTTACCTTTTTCTATTTTTGTGTTTCAAATGCCAAGATTATGAAATATCCTATCGGAATACAGAGTTTTGATCAGATTATTGAAGACGGTTATGTCTATGTGGACAAGACAGGCTTGGTTTACGACCTGGCGCATGAAGGCAAGATTTACTTTCTGAGCCGTCCCCGCCGTTTCGGCAAGAGCCTGCTGGTGTCCACGCTGGAGAATTATTTCCTGGGTCGCAAGGAATTGTTCCGCGGTCTGGCCATCGAGGGGCTGGAGAAGGAATGGGCGGTGCATCCCGTGTTCCATGTGGACTTCAACGGAGCCATTTTCAGTGACGCCGGCCAGCTGGAAGAGATGCTGCGCGACTATGTAGAGAGCTGGGAGAGAAGTTACGGGCTGTCTCCCGACAAAGAGCTGGGTATGGGGCTTCGTTTCCGCAACGTACTCCGCGTCGCCCACGAGCAGACCGGGCGTCGTGCGGTGGTGCTGATTGACGAGTACGACAAGCCCATCTTAGACGTGCTGGATGTGGATGCCTCGCTGG
>NZ_CANRPM010000106.1 GCF_947632445.1 uncultured Bacteroides sp.
ATCGAATACAACCGATACATCGACTTCGACGATTCAAAAGGCGAGGGCAAGTATAAATACGGCTATCTCGAAGACCTCCGGCTGATATTCCTCGTCCGGCAGGAATGGATCGGCAAGGCCAGGAACGTCTACCTGTTCGCCAACAGCGAGCCGATATTTGATAGAATGTTCACGGAGACGGAGGGACTGAGCGGTCATCTCGACCCCGAAGAGGGAGCCTACGGCGGCAACCACCGGAAAGATTTCGACCCGGTGACCACTGAGACGTACCTCAAGGCTATCAAAGACGTAACGTTCACGAACGAGGAGCTGCAAAAGTTTGTCACGAAGGGTGAGGACAGCAGTCCGGCCAATGGAATCCCCATGAGCGCCGAGTACCGCGATGTCGAGTTCAAACCGGGTAACACGGGCATTGCCAATATCAGCGTCTTCAACAGCTATATCGTCCGTGCGGCGAACAAGATTACCTTCACGTACATCAATGACCGTCTGATGGGTGATATAGCCGTGAAGAACTGGCAGTTGCAGTACACGGCCGATAAGTCCTGGCTCCTGCCCCATGTGCCGGCAGAAAAGAACTCATCGCTTTTCGGTACCGGAACCGATTATGATAACTGGATAGCATGGTACGCCAAACACATCGGGAGCGGCGGACATGAGGAGGAACTGGAATTCGATACGCCCGAAGGGGTGGTGATGTCACCGTTCAGCGATGATTATGAAGCGGAGGCAACGGTACGGAGGACGACGAGTGACAATACCACTACCGAAACGGTCAAAGGTTTGCGTGTGCCCCAAAGAGGACTTACGGATAGGGAGCCTACGCCCGCGAAGGATTCGATCACCTATTATTTCCTCGAAAGCCGTTACATTCCCGAAGGAGCGGACGCACAACGTTACACGATGAGGTTCAATACGTTGGAATACCAGAATACACCGACGACGGATGAAAGCGGCGAGCATTACTGGCAGCCCAGTAGTTATCCTGCCGGTGCGGCGGAGGCCTATCATTTGGACCAGGTGAAGACGCTCTTGCGGAATACCCATGTCATCATCACGGCGACTTTCGCCGATAAGGGACAGCTCGATTTGGAAGTGTCGATCAAGAACTGGCATGTGGATGCCCCCGTGGAAGGACAGTTGAAACCTGAATAACGGTTAGAAACGAAAGGAAAGAAAGCAATGAAAACATGGAACATAATCGTATATTGCTTCGCGGTAGGGGCATTTGCCGGATGTGAGCACGAGGTTGCACCCGACCCGCTCCCCGTGCGGGAGCATCCCTTGTATTTTACCGCCGGAATTGCGGGATCCGCATCTGCGGGGATCACAACGCGGGCCGATGCCTCGGACACTATTACTCCCAAGTTAGTTGCCGCGCGGGACTTGTTGCTGAAAAAGACGTTTACCGAAGGGGATGTCATCCGCATCTGTAATACGAATACAGATAAAGAGGAGCCTTCGTTCAACATAGAGGGAAGCAGTTCTGTTTACCAGTATGTATGGAAGAAGTACAAAAACGAGAGCGGTTTTCCCGAAGGTTCGGATGAAGAGGACAAGTGGTTAGATGGAGGTACCAATGACAGTCGTTCCGAGTACCTTTTTGTGCCGGATTCCATACCATCGACGGACGTTAAATACGGATTCTACGCCAGCGACTTGATAAGCGACGGAGCTAACTATTTCCAGTTGTATGCCGCGTGGTGGAAGGAGTTCGAGCCGGGAGTGAGGGATAATGCGCCTGTCATTGAGAGAGACCAGAGTACGAAGGACGGATTCCTGAACTCGGATATGATGCTTGCCTATCGGAAACACTCGATAGACTATCCCTATGCTGCGATGAGGTTGGTGTTCTGGCACGTATTCTCCATGCTGGACGTCCGCATCACCCTGCCCGACTATGACAAGGGGCACGTGAACGCGGGGGAAGGTGATGCCATACCGGATAGGCTGCCGTCGGGTTACGAGAAGGATTCGGTGAAATTGTTTATGACGAATGTTCCTGTCGACTATTCGATAACGCATACGGCCGACTACAGTTCGGGTAACTTGCTCTCGGTTCTCCCCAATACAAGCGAGAGAGCCGAAGCTATTCCGATGTACCGTTACTACACGTCAGGGCCATTTCTGAAAGATGTTCAGGTGGACGAGGGGAAAATGGAGAAAGACTCCTGTCGCACCTACGGCTTTTGCGGAATAGTGCCGCCAATGGAGTGGACAGCAGATCAAGAAGTTCAACCCCTGTTGAGACTGAAATTGAAAGACCCGCTTTCGCGTGCAGACAGATACTATACCTATACGCCCACTAAGATCAACGACAGTGAATATTCTTTGACCTTGCAGGGCGGACATATTTCGGTACTGGAGTTCGACCTGTCCCGCAATGTGGACAAGATGGAGGTCGTGAGGGCCACTATCGAGCCGTGGACAGAAGCGGAGACGGATGTACCGGTTACGGAGATGGGGAAATGATTTACAGATAAAAAACGGATAAAAGATGAAAATGAAAACGCATGACATAACGGGACACAGGGCCGGGCAGGCATTGCGGGGCATCGCGGTATGTGCAGCGGCGTTGTGCCTGATGGCGGCCTGCAGTCGGGAAGAGGCGTTATCCGATCCTGCCGCTGCCGGGATGTATGACGGCCCGTTGACGATCCGGGCCGATATCGGGGGGATGCTCGAAACCCGTGCGACCCATCCGAATGGCAACCTGCAGGACAACAAAACGTGGGTGCTTTCGTCTGAAGGCCATAATTATCAAGAATTTTTTAAAGCGGATTTTTCGAAAGGATATGGCGAGTTCAAGGACAGAGACGACAGTATCGTTGAATTCAAATGGAGCAGGTTGACGCCAATGGAGTGGGGCGACTATATTATTGGCTTGGACAATGGACCGATCGGGTGGAAAGAAGATGGTGGCCTCAACATTTGCTATATTGCAGAAAAAGGAAGCAGCTTCGTAAATTTAGCCGACGAAGGAATGATAGATAAGTATAAGGCGCAGGTGGAGCCGGAGAATGGCATGGCCCAGAATGACTTTATATCGGGCCGTTATCAGGAACATAGCAGTACGGCCCTGAATAAGCATTGGATAACGATTCAGCTCCGGCATCGCATGTCGCGGGTCCATGTGGAAATTACCGCTCCGATCATACAGGATCTCGGTAAGAAGGACGTACAGGTCTGGATGGCTCCGCTTGCCGAGAAGTGCTACGGAATAGAGCGTGTCTACGGAGATGAGCGTTATATGGGACAGAACCATCCGGGGGTGTTGATAGACAGTATGAAGTTGGACAATGGCGAATGGATACTGGACTCCCTTAAATCCGGCGATAACGTTTTCACAAGCTCTCTCTATCTGCTCGGCTCGGTTGAAAAGAGCGAGCACCTGGTGCCTGTCGAGGGCGAAGAGGAGACTTTTCGCACCCATTATCTGATTATGCCGCCGCAAACTACGCATCTAAGTGCTGGAGAAGACAACTCCCTGCGTCCGACGCTGTATCTCAAAATCGGCGATAGGACTTGGAAGGGTATGCTGCCTGGAAACATTACAATAGGAGGCGAACCGCAAACCTTCAGTGAATTCGGGGGCGGTCAGAACATCACGCTGAAAGTGGAGATTACCAGTGCTCCGCCGGAGATAGATATTGAGGCGACGGTTCTGCAATGGAAAGATATGGGAACGTGGTTGATGGGCACGGACCGCGGCGGCATACGCACTGCGGATGATTTCAAGAGTGCGGTGGAGGCGTTCAAAGAGTATGTCAACCGTAATCCGCCGCCGCAGTGGACCTCCGGCACGGAGAAGCCCGAGCCGTTGGAGCGTTACGGCAATTTCGATTTCACACGCAAAAAGTTCACATTCCAGTTCTTCGATGATTTCGCAGAAAAAGAAGCAATCCCAGATGAGTGCAAAATCGCCAGTGCCTATGGACAAAATTTCGATGTAAGTCTGAACGGACACACCGTCTATGGAGTGACGGGAGTGGATGGGATGGGAAACCATGATGCGGAATTCAAACAAAAAATGCTGTCAAATTAATTATTTATGCGTAGAGATATGAAAAACAGAGATATGAAAAGACTTGTCCATCGGCTGCGCGGAGTATTGTATACAGGAGCCGTGTGCTGCATTCTCGGGGCATGCAGCGAGCGTGTGGATGAAGACGGTTTTTCCCTTCCGGATGGACAGATGGACCGGATATCCCTTCAACCCGGCATTACGACCATGGCGACCGCGACTCCTCCGCTTGCCGGGAAACTGATAACTAAAAGCGAATTTCAACAGGGAGACAAGGTCGGGTTCTTCTCCATGGGCGGATATATTCAGGACGGCGAGTCCAAGGATTTCTTGAATCTGCCGTTGGTCCTGAGTGGAACCACGTTCAATTCGGATACGTTGTCCGATCCCGCCCTCGCGGACCCTGGCCGGATGGATAGAATTTTCTCGTACTATCCTTATATGGAAGGTATGGAGAAGCCGGAAGGTGTCGATATCTATGCCAAGGGAACAGGTTCTGAAGGATACGATGAAGATGGGCATGAACTGCCGCTGCGCGTCATCGATTTCCTTACGACGAGGGAATCGAAGAACGGCGAGTATTTGAATACGGTAAATGAATTTTTCCATTCCTTTTCTATCGTACGCGTGCAACTCGGAGATGGATTCAAGGATTTTAAAGGCGATATTTACCTGCAGCTCGAACGGAAGGTAAAGGGCGTGTGGATAGATATGGAGATGGATGTTAAGGAGCCTTCTCTCTATCATGATATGGTGGTGGGTTCCAATATCACCGGCGGCTTGGTGCAACTTGTGTACGACGATAATGCGGTGACCGCCCAATCGCGCCGGCTGAAGACCTTTTCCACCGGATCAACCGGAGACAATACATGCTGGGATGCGATCGTGCCGTGCAGGCCCATATTCTGGTGGGACCCCGAGAATGCAAATGCCGGCGGCGTGACGGTGCAGTCCATTATCCTTGACCCGAAAGATGACAGCCAGAAGGATATCGAAATCCCTGTAGATAACTACAAAATATTCGTGCAAGTGGTTGGAAATCCAATTCACGGCCTCCGGGGAGGCTACATCTATAAGGTCATTGTCAAAAAAGAGGGCTTCGAGGCATCGGTCTTTCCCGTGGATGTGCAGGAATGGAACACGGAAGAGATAAAGGAGACTATTCCCCGCGGCATCACCGACGCGGGTGCCTACAAGAATTTTATAAAGGCGTACAATGATCTGTTTATGGCGGGTCAAACCTATAGTACGACGGATATTGCAGCGAAAGCAAAGAATTTGACAGAATGGGGCGATGCGATTTTCAATGGCAGCGATAGCGTTTTCACGGTCTTCCTGACAGACGATATAGATCTGTCCGAGGATAATGATATGGATAACTTGATGATCCACAATTTAGTAATACCCATCGACGGGCGTGGCAAGACCATCCGCCACTGCCGTTTGAGTGGGAGCTTCTGCAATACAATCGGTGCCACCGGCTCCTTGACGAACCTCCGTTTCGAGGGCCTCCGCGTCGAGTCCACCGATACGGTACCCATTGGCCTGCTGGCCGGGACGATAGATGGCGGTATCATTGATAGATGCCAAGTCACAGGCGGCTGGTTGGCAGGTGCTTCTTCTGATACGACGAAGGTCGGTGCGGCTGTCGGAACGATGAAGAATGGAACAGTAAAAAACTGCGCGTTCGACGGTTTGATGTTCGGAATGAGCGACCCGACGTATGAAGAGCTTGTCGGTAAGTATGTAGCCGGAAACGTGACCGGTAATGACAATGATATGACTGTAGTAAACAATTAGGAGAGTAACGGATATGAAAATGCGATTGTATATAAAGCGGTTCGGCAGGG
>NZ_CANRPM010000107.1 GCF_947632445.1 uncultured Bacteroides sp.
CACACTTAAATACTTTTTGTTCATAATAAAAAATTTAAATTTATAAATTTAAAAAATTAAGTAAGTAATTGAGTTTCATTTCCATTTAACAATAAGCTTTCTTCTCTCTCTGTTTTTCCCTTTCTGTTTTAAAGTTAGTATCACGCTATTCCACATTCCGTTTACCCTGTTATCTGTGCGTTATTTCGCAGATAACGGAATAGATTCTTAAAGTCACTGACAACCAACTTATTACACTGCATTCGTCTGAATAAAAACAATAAAAAAGAGGCGGAAAAGAGATAAAATGAGGGGAAATCAGGGATAAAACGGAGGAATAAGGAGCTACGAAATGTTTTTACATCAATTACTTTGCAAGCAGGCCATTAAAAGAGGAGTTCAGGAATAAAATAAGGGTATTCATGACCTTCAATAAAAGGTATTCAATACCCATGATGGAGAGTACTAATGACCCTTCGCCAACCGTGAAGAAGAACTGAAAAGCAGGAAAATAAAAAAGACCACATCATTCTTATGATGCAGTCTTTCTCGGAAGTGTGGGCGTTGACGGATTCGAACCGCCGACCCTCTGCTTGTAAGGCAGATGCTCTGAACCAGCTGAGCTAAACGCCCGTCACTTTCGTTTCAAAAGCGTTGCAAAGGTACTACATTTTTGTTATCTGCAAACAAAAGCCTGTTTTTTTCTAAAATTATCAGACAATCGTATGAAAGGAGTTTCTCAATATGAAAAAGTGGCTCTTAGAAGAAAGAGTGCACCCCGCGAGGAATGCACTCTTCATCATCATCGCAAGTATCGCTGACTACTTGTATTCCTGCCAGCTCTTGATCTGAATATCTTCCAGCTTCATACTACAGAAGGCTTCAATGAAGGCGCCGGCCAGACGGGCGTTCGTAATCAACGGAATGTTGTGGTCGATGGCACCACGACGGATTTTATAGCCGTTGGTCAGCTCGCGTTTGGTATGGTTCTTCGGGATATTGACAATGAGATCGAACTTATGTTCGGAAATCATCTTCATCACATTGTTCTCTGCATCAGGACGTTCATCGGGCCAGAACGCAGGCACGGTGTCCACACCGTGAGCATTGAGGAAGGTAGCCGTACCGGCCGTAGCATAAATCTTATACCCCTTGGCAAAGAGCATGCGACTGGCATCGAGCAAATCGACCTTGGACTTCATGGCTCCGCTGGAGAACATTACGCCTTTCTCGCGCGAAGGAATTTTGAAGCCGGTGGCTATCATGGCATTAAGCAGGGCTTCGGAGAAGTCGTCGCCGATACAGCCCACCTCGCCCGTAGACGACATGTCTACACCCAGTACAGGGTCGGCTTTGTGCAGACGGGCGAAAGAGAACTGACTGGCTTTCACCCCAATCCAGTCGATATCGTAAGCCGACTTGTCGGGTCTGGAGTAAGGAGCGTCGAGCATAATCTTCGTAGCGGTCTCGATAAAGTTACGCTTCAACACCTTGCTGACGAAGGGGAAAGAACGCGAAGCACGGAGGTTGCACTCGATGACCTTCACCTCGTTGTTGCGGGCCAGAAACTGAATGTTGAACGGGCCGGAAATGTTTAGTTCTTTAGCTATCTGACGGCTGATTTTCTTGATACGGCGCGCCGTAGCGAAGTAGATCTTCTGGGCGGGAAACACCAGCGTAGCGTCGCCCGAATGTACCCCGGCAAACTCGACATGCTCGGAGATGGCATATTCGACAACCTCACCGTTTTGTGCCACAGCGTCGAACTCGATTTCCTTAGTATTCTGCAGGAACTGAGATACCACAACGGGATATTCCTTAGACACCTTGGCGGCCATTTTCAGGAACTCCTGCAACTCGTCTTCGTCGTAGCAGACGTTCATAGCCGCACCCGAAAGGACGTAGGACGGACGCACCAAGACAGGATAACCCACCTTGGCCACAAAGTCTTTCACGTCTTCGAGGCTGGTCAGCTCCTGCCATGCGGGCTGGTCGATGCCCAACTGATCGAGCATGTGAGAGAACTTGTTGCGGTTCTCGGCCCGGTCGATGGATATAGGGGAAGTGCCCAATACAGGTACCGACTGGCGGTAGAGTTTCATAGCTAAGTTGTTCGGTATCTGGCCGCCCACGGATACAATGACACCGCACGGCTGCTCAAGGTCGATGACGTCGAGTACGCGTTCAAACGACAATTCGTCGAAGTAAAGGCGGTCGCACATGTCGTAGTCGGTAGATACGGTCTCGGGATTGTAGTTGATCATAATGGACTTGTAACCCAGTTTGCGGGCTGTCTGAATGGCATTCACCGAACACCAGTCGAACTCAACACTGGAGCCGATACGGTAAGCACCCGAACCGAGCACAACAACGGACTTCTCGTTCTTGTAGCAGTTCACGTCGTAGCCCTCGACAGCATACGTCATATAGAGGTAGTTCGTCAGTTCAGGATGTTCACTAGCCACAGTGTTGATGCGCTTCACGGCAGGCAAGATGCCCAGTTCCTTGCGGCGAGCACGCACCATGAGATTTTCCTTCTCCATGTTGCCTGTGGGATGAAGCACGAAGCGAGCAATCTGGAAGTCGGAGAAGCCCAATACCTTTGCTTCACGGAGCACATCGGCAGGCAGGTCTTCCACCTTATTATATTGAGAAAGTTTATGCTTGTAGTCAACAATATTCTTCAATTTGCTCAGGAACCAGGGATCAATCTTGGTCAGTTCGTAGATGCGGTCGATGGAATAGCCTTCTTCCAGTGCCTGTGCGATGGCAAAGATACGTAGATCTGTCGGATGAGACAGCTCGTGATCAAGGTCGTCGAAGTATGTGCCGTCGTTACCCACAAAGCCATGCATGCCCTGACCGATCATACGCAGGCCCTTCTGCATGATTTCTTCAAAGGAACGGCCAATAGACATGATTTCACCTACAGACTTCATGCTGGAACCGATTTCGCGACTCACGCCGACAAACTTCGTCAAGTCCCAGCGGGGGATCTTGCAAATCAAATAGTCGAGCTGCGGTGCCACGTAGGCAGAGTTGGGCGTGCCCATCTCGCCGATCCGGTCGAGCGTGTAACCCAAGGCAATCTTGGCAGCCACGAATGCCAGCGGATAACCGGTGGCCTTAGAAGCCAAGGCAGAAGAACGGCTCAGACGGGCGTTCACCTCGATGATACGGTAATCGTTGGTCTCAGCGTTGAAGGCATACTGGATGTTGCACTCGCCCACGATGCCCAAATGACGGATGCACTTACGCGACAGTTCCTGCAACATCTCCACCTGCTCATTGGTAAGCGAACAGGTAGGAGCCACCACGATGGATTCGCCTGTATGGATGCCCAGCGGGTCGAAGTTCTCCATGCTGGCCACAGTGAAGCAGTGGTCGTTGGCATCGCGGATCACTTCGAACTCGATTTCCTTCCAACCCTTCAGAGACTCTTCCACCAGGATCTGTTTGGAGAAAGTGAACGAGCTCTCAGCCAGCTTAATGAAGGCTTCCTCGTCAGGACAGATACCACTGCCCTGTCCGCCCAATGCGTAGGCCGAACGCACCATGACGGGATAACCGATTTCGCGGGCAGCCTTCAGGGCATCTTCCATGCTCTCTACGGCATGACTCTTGGGCGTCTTCATCGGTATCTCGTCGAGCTTCTTCACGAAGAGGTCACGGTCTTCGGTGTACATGATAGCCTCGACCGAAGTACCCAGTACACGCACGCCGTATTTTTCGAGAATACCTTTCTGATAAAGTTCCGTACCGCAGTTCAGCGCCGTCTGCCCGCCGAAAGCCAACAGGATGCCGTCGGGACGTTCCTTCTTGATGATTTCTTCCACGAAATAAGGAGTCAGCGGCAAGAAGTAAACCTGGTCGGCAATACCTTCCGAAGTCTGGATGGTAGCGATATTAGGGTTCACCAATACGGAGCTGATACCTTCTTCACGCAACGCTTTCAGCGCCTGCGAACCGGAGTAGTCGAACTCTCCAGCCTGACCGATCTTGAGCGCACCTGAACCCAAGACAAGCACTTTCTTCAATTCGTTCTTCATTTTTCTCTTTATAAGTTGTTTTAAAATCGCTTCAGTCTGGATCTGAACAAAAAAATGCGCCATCCGACAACGGACAACGCATTACTAAAGAACTAAATATCTTATCGGAAACGAAAGACCCACCAGCCGGCGAATGATATTCATCCGAACTGAAATAAAAGCGGGTTCCCATCTCCTGTGATTGCATATTACTTTTCAAATTTGTGCAAAGTAACGATTTATTCGGGATATGAGCAAATTTTAGACCGAAATGTTTTGCGAAGTCAACCATCCACAACTTTCCACTCGCCGACAGTTCCCGTTTCCGAAGAAAACGACACACCAATCTTATACAACTGTCTCGCATCGGACGCATATTCGAGGGCATAGCCCCTGTCCTCGATCTGCCGCAGGGCCTCGGCGGACGTGCCGTCCAGCTTGAACTCGAATATATACACATAGCGGGGAGTCTCCACCACGCAGTCCACCCTACCCCGGCTCTGAGCCTTCTCCACATAGACGGTGTAGACACTCACCAGGCGCATGATGAGGTAGAACGTGTACTGGAAATAGCGCTCGCGTTCATTCCCGTCTTCCTTGCGGCGCATCGTGTAGGGAATACTCGCCAGAAAAGACGTAAACAGGGTGCGGAGTTTGTCGGGCTCACCCGCCTCCATCGCCTCCACCACACTGTCTATCCAGCCTTCCACATGCTGGCCGGGCTTCAGATAGGAGGTGGCGAGCATCGTCAGGAAGCCGTTCTTCACCTCGTTGTTCGGAAAGTCCAGCAGGAACTTATTCATCCGCATGTCATAGGCCTTGATGGTCAGATACCCGCTCTGGAAAATCATGGGAAGGGGACGTTCCACGTCGGCCTTGTAGTCCACAAACTCCTCCGGCCGGTAGTACTTGCCCGTCAGCTCGTTCATCGTCTCGTTGAAATGGGACAGCAGGCGGATTAAATAGGTGGGGGTGCCGGAACGGAACCAGTAATCGTCCACACTGAGGCTGTCTAAGGCGTTCAGCAGGCTGAAGGGATTGTACACGTCCGTCAGTCGCTTGCTGAAGTGATACCCGTCGTACTGCCGTTTCAGCCGCTGCTTCATCTCCTCCGGCGTGCAGCGGTAGTCCCCGGCCATGGCGGCGATGGACTGAGGAAAATAACGGTCTATCTCCTCCTGCGTGATGCCGCACAGCGCTTCGTAGCGGCCGTCCATGCTGATGTCCTTCGGCTGGTTGAAACCGCTGAACACGCTCACCTGCGAGAACTTCGTCACACCCGTCAGCAGCACGAACTGCAAGTCGCGGTCGGCGGCCTTGAACACCGAATAGAATGCTTTCAGCACATTGCGGTGACGTTCCTCCAGCGAGGCATCCACATCCAGCACGTCTAAGATGGGCTTGTCGTACTCGTCAATCAGCACCACCGCACGACGCCCGCTCTGCTCGTGCGCGACGCGGAGTACGTTACGGAAACGGAGTCCCATGCCCAGCTCTTTGTCGGGAGACAGCCCGTAACTTCTCTCCCAGCCCTCCACATAGTCGCGCAGCATCTCTTCCAGCTGGCCGGCGTCACTGAAAACGGCTCCGTTGAAGTCCACGTGGAACACGGGATGCACTGCCCATTCCTTCTCCAGCCCCTCGATGGCCAGACCGCGGAACAACTCCTTGCGGCCCAGGAAATAATTCTCCAGCGT
>NZ_CANRPM010000108.1 GCF_947632445.1 uncultured Bacteroides sp.
CTGCGTCCTGTTAAGTTTGACTTTTAGGAGTAAGGGCATAGAAAGTCTTGTCCTGTTTTTTGAAACGGGCTTGTCCTGCCATTTGCCTGTTTTTTTCTGAAATACAACATAACTATGATAGTAAGGGCATGGAGCGTCTGTCTGCTGACAGGCATTTCATGCCCTTCAAATCCATTATGAAGGAGGGATCACAATGCACCCAATAAAATACAAAATGCCGTTTTTCGCCGCCCCGCTGTCCCGGCTCGGCGGGCAGTTGAAAACGCGCTCACAGCGCCGAAAAATCGCCAAAATGACACCGGGAATATACAGAAATCTTCCCGGAACACCTGATCTCAATTATCGTTTGAAAAGGAGTAACAATGCCGCGTATGAGCAAGAAACGGCGGGAGGAATGGGCTTTCTTCCTCAACCGCCGTAACAGAATTACATATAACCCCATCTGCCGGGGCTGCACACAGGATTGCAAGCAGAGCTTCCGCATGGGCATCGTCGTCTGCGACCGCTACTGGTCCAAACGCTGGAAGCCCCAGGAGGAACGCATATGAGCAAGACGTTGGAGCAGCTTCGGGCGGAACAGGCCAGAGACCAGGCGCTATTAGAACAGTACCAGCATCGACTGGAACGGCTAGAGAACCGGGCGAAGTATCTGAACCATGCCGAGCGGACCGCACGGGCGCACCGGCTCATCACCCGCGGTGCCGCCGTGGAGAGCATCACCCCAGAGATAAAGGTCATGGCAGAGGTTCCGTTTTACTCCCTCATGGAGCAGATACTCTCTCTGCCAGAAGCCCAGGCCGTTATCCGTAGGACGCTGCAAGGGGAGGATTTGTAAATGGCCCTCTATCATTTTCATGTCACCCAGATCAAGCGCAGTGCCGGTCAGTCTGCCATCGCCTCCGCCGCCTACCGGTCTGGTGAGAAGTTATACAGTGAATACTACGGCGAGACCAGCGACTACAGTAAAAAGAAAGGCGTGATCTGTTCCGAGATACTTCTCCCGCCAAATGTGCCGCCAGAATACGCTGATCGGCAGACCCTATGGAACGTCTTGGAGCTGGTGGAGCGGAACAAAGACGCACAGCTGGCATATAGTTTTGACATTGCCTTGCAGAACGAGTTTTCCATGGAGGAGAACATCGCGCTCGCAAGGCAATTTGTATCGGAGCAGCTTGTCAGCCGAGGGATGATCGCGGACTTCGCCATCCACATGCCGGATAAGGAGATACAAAATCCCCACTTCCATATCCTCTGTCCCATCCGGCCATTGAAGGAAAACGGGAAGTGGGGATACAAGCAGCACCGCGTGTACCACCTGGATGAACAGGGCAACCGTATCCTTGACGAGAATGGCAAAGCGACCTTTGACGCTGTGCCAACCACCGATTGGGGCAGTCCGGAGCGGCTGGAATCCTGGCGGGAGGCATGGGCCGCGCTGTGCAACGCCAAGTTTGAGGAAAAGGGCCTGGACTGCCGGATAGACCACCGCTCTTATGAACGTCAAGGCATCGACCTGATACCGACTGTCCACGAGGGTCCCGCCGTCCGGCAGATGGAGGCGAAGGGCATCCCTACCGACAAAGGCGATCTCAACCGCTGGATTCGCTCTATCAACGCTGCCATCCGCAGCTTGCGGAAGAAGATAGCCGCGTTGCTGGACTGGCTGAAAGAGGTCAAGCGTGAGCTGTCCCAGCCCCAGCAGCCCAACCTGGGTGAGCTTTTGGGCGATTATATCGCTATGAGGAACGCCGGAGCCTGGAGCCGGAAAGCGAAGCTCAACAACCTGAAGCAGTTTGTGGAAGCCTACAACTACATCATGGAGAACAGGCTGTTCACGGTGGAAGCACTTGAAGAACGTGTTGCTGATCTCAACGGCCAAGTATCCAGGCTGAAATTGGAAATGGACGCATCCAACAAGCGCCGGAAAGAGTTAAAGGATCTGCTCCAGCAGGCGGAGAACTACGTCCGCCTAAAGCCGATCTTTGACGAGATGAACGGCATCCGGTGGAAGGGTCAGCGGGAGAAGTACAGGCAGGAACATGAAAGCGAGCTGCGGCAGTTTTATATGACCAGACGCAAGCTGACGGACGCCTTCACGCCGGACGGCAAGCTGCCCATCTCCGCCTGGCAGCAGGAGATGGAAAGGCTGGCGCGGGAGCATGAGGCAGCCTATGCCCGGTACAAGCCCCTGCGGGAAGATCTCACGAAGCTGCTGCAGGTCCGGCACCACGTCAATGTGGCGCTGGAGCGGAGAAATATTGAAGTTCCTGTCCTGCACCGGGACAAATACGAACGATAAGGAGGTGAACCAAAAGATACCATCCATCCGGTAACCACAACTGAATATTAAATGGAGGTAAACATTGGGTCGTAAGAAAAAACTCATAAACGACACCAACATCCCGCAGCACGAGATCGAAAAACTCGCCCGGTGCTTCCTGCCGGACATCCTCGCGTACTATGAGAGCGAGGAAGGTCAGCGGGAGTTTGCGGCATGGAAAGCCCAGCGGGAGAAAGAAAGACACCTCCAAGACGCAAAAGCGAAATAACACCAGCGGCGGCACCATCCGGTGCTGCCGCATGAAAATACACAGGGAATGTAGTCTCCATTAAATGCTGTCATATGTAGTTTTATTGATTTTCACTTCGCCTTCATCTATTGCCTTTAGTACATCTTGCCACTCTTTTTCCCCTGCAAGAAAATGATTGAGCGCCGAATTTAATGATTCAAATGCTACGCGATAACCATGCGCTTGTTCTTTTGGCCTAATTAGCCAACTAGAGCAAGTTCCACAGATTGAAATAATGGAATATACTATAATAGTCTTATCGGAGTTTCCGTTCTGTGTTGCATAAATCACCAGAATTGGTAATAATATCATCAATATGTTCAAAAAGAAATAGATTGAGAGCCAAATTATATTTGATATTTTCCAAATTTCTCTTGTCCTAAGTGCACGTTTTAAGTTGTCTTCGGTAACCTTTGAGGATATCATAGGTGAATTTTTATACTCAGGATATTTAGACGACCGGAAGAAAAGTACAACGATGCATGTCATTATAAGCACATATAAAGACGCACCGATTAATAATACTTCATCTGTCGGCTGTAATAATGGGCCAAAAATAAGCCATGCTGTAATAATAGCAGCAAGAACAAATATAAAAATGACTATCTTCAACCAAATCACGTTCATTTCCCCTCCTGTGTTTGTACTTATATAACAATGTTTCCTGGTACCAATTATAACAGTATTTGTAACCATTCTCAATATGGCATGGCATTTTTTAATTATAACAGCGCTTTGTACTACTGAGATCTATCAACAATTAGCTTGAACGCTTATTTTCTAAGCCTCGTAGGTTGCTTTTCTTCTTCGGTCCCCTCGGTTTCGATTCCGGCCTCTTTCTTACCCCATTCCTGAAGTGTGTCGCCTCATATGGCTCGAAGTATAACACAAATCCGAACCCATCGCCTACGGGATACGGTCCCACAGGTCTTGGGTTCGGATTATGTTGGTTTGGTACGGGTGTTCTTATAGGATTTTACAAGAAATCCAGTAATATCAAGGGTTTGCGGGCAGCAACACAGCGATATTTTCATCAAAAAGCGGATTTTTCGTTCCGCAAAACCGGCGTTCCTCACCTGGAGCGCCGATTTTTTATGCCCGTTTGCCCCGCCAGAGCTTTGTCTTTTTCCATTACATCATACCACATTTACAAGCGCACGGAGGTTACAATTTGAAAACTATAAAGCGCATATTGCCGCTTCTCCTTATCGTGATCCTGGTGCTTGGCCTGTTCCCCATGGGCACTTTCGCCGCCGAGGATGGGACGATCCCCACCGAGGACCCCAGCGGAGAGATTACAGAAGCAGCCCCCAGCCCGGAAGCAGAAGCGACCACTCCCCCGGAAGCTCCGCCTGCTGACACAGGCAGCGAAGTCCCGGACAGACCGGCAGAGACGCCGGAAACACCGGAGGCGACCACCGAACCGGAGGCCACGCCGCCCGAAGAAACCGCTCCCCCGGCAGCAGAGGAAACCACGTCTCCGCAGCCGGAGGAAACGGAACAGCCGGAACCAGAGGCCAGTCCGTCCCCGATGCCGGAGGTTGAAGTCCCCAATGACGATGAACCGTCTATCGAGAAACCCTGCGGAGATGGGATAGAGATGGGGCCGAACAATCCCCCGGAGGACGCTCCCATGATGTTTGCCGCATATAGTAACAGCGCCACCATCGCCGTGCGAAGCTGTTACGATTCGGCCAACAATTCCATAAAATATGCCAACTCATTTCAGTACGACGGTAGATGGGTCGGTGGTGCAACCTACCCTCGCCACATCATCTATGCCAACGGTTCACCAGCCTACTGTCTGGAACCGGGCAAGTACCTTGTGGGCGGCTCCAATGTGTCAAAAGACGCTGCAAAGGTCTGGAACAGCTTTTCCACGTCCAAAAGGGATGCCATCAAGCTGGCGATCCTCTGCGGGGCCGAGGGCAACGCTTCCAATCTGGCGGGCAGCTACGGCAGCCAGTACACCGCCACGCAGATGATCGTGTGGGAGTTTGTTGTCGGTGTCCGCAGCACCACAGCCCCGTACTCTGTCTCGGACAATAAAGTTATCAACTCTGTCTGTTACAACGGGGCCAACCCGGAAGTCAAGACGGTCTACAATCAGATCGCCTCGGCCATGGCCGCCTATAACACTCTGCCCAGCTTTGCCAATCCCCTGGCCGCCCCTCCTCCGCAGAATGAGCTGCAATACAATGGCAGCACCTACACCCTCACGCTTACGGACAGCAACAACGTCCTGGGCAATTATAATGTGACCTGCACGGATAACAATGTGCAGTTGAGTGTTTCCGGGAATACGCTGACCATGACATCCACCGTCCCTATTTCCAGCGCCACCGTGAATTTAACCCGGAAAAGCACCGTTTCCGCCAGCTCACAGATCGTGGCATACGGCGGCGAGGGCCTCCAGGAAACCGTGATCGGCATTGAAGCCGTGAGTGGAACACCGGGTTACTTCAGCATAAAATCGGCGTACATTCCCAAAGGTGATGTGGAGATCATAAAAACCTCGGATGATGGACACGTCAGTGGAATCCAGTTCAGGATCACGGGCGGCGGCATTGACCAGCTCGTTACCACGGACAGCGGAGGCCGGGTAAAGGTAGAGGGCCTCAAACCGGGCAGCTATACTGTCTATGAACAGGTCCCGGAGGGTTATTTTTCAGACCGTGTTTCGCAGAGCGTGACAGTCCGGGATCGTGAGACTGCTACTGTGACGTTCAACAACACTTTGAAGAAGTGGCGAGTTTCCGTTGCCAAAGTGGA
>NZ_CANRPM010000109.1 GCF_947632445.1 uncultured Bacteroides sp.
ACACCAATACGGACGGAATGGCGGCACAGACCATTGTAAGTACCGGTGTTGCCCTTTGTGGTCAGGACAAGCCTACGCAGGATATGGCACTCTATACCCGTGTCATATTCTTGGCGTTCTCCAAGACCTCATTCAATCAAGTGGAGAAAAGGAACTATGAAGATTTGGTCGCGCTCTGTAACATGGGGCTGACTCATTTAACCATTGAGATATTGAATCATCGGGAACTGTTCGAGAAGAACTTTGCTGAAATCTATTCCATTACCAAGAAGGAACTGGCCACAAAGTTTGAGAATGAGAGCATCCATGACCGTATTTTCGGAAACTGGGTCATTCCATTGGCTGCTTACCGTACTTTGGAAACAGTACTGGATGTCCCGTTCAGTTATGCCGATCTGTTTGAAACGGCGGTCAAAGGCATACGAAGCCAAAACGAATTAGCGCAAGAAAGTTCCGAAGTAGCCGACTTTTGGAGTATGCTGCAAGGATTCCAGACTTCAGGGAAATGTGTGGATAAGGCGCATTACCGCATCCGCTATATGAAATCCTTCCGTCCAATCTCAGTCAAGGAAGATATTGAGTTCAAAGAGGCACGTCCAATCCTCTATTTGAATATGGCGGCAGTGGCGTCCTTGTTCAATAGCCGGAATATGAACGCCACCGCAAACCGTTCCAACTGGTCCACTATCACTTCATATCTGAAATCCCATTCGTCATTTCTTGGACTAAAGCAGGATAGGTTTACCATCTTGTTACCCAGCGGTCTGCCCGACTATTCATTTGAGATGGTTAACAATGAGCAGGTCAAGAAGGTCAAAGTAAACCGACCGAAGGCGTTATGTTTTGACTATCTGCAATTAAAGGAAGCGTTTGGATTGGAATTGGAAACGGAAATCATTTCCGACAAACAAGAAGTTATGGAAGATAATCTTACGGGGCAGGAACCGTCAAATGTACAGATACAGGGCTTTCCATCACAGCGAGATTTACCTTTATAGCATTTAGAAATCATGAAAAATTAGACAAGGCAAAAGCAATAATCGTATTTAAGAAGATATAACTTGTGTAAAACAAAGGAAAGCTCAACATATATGCTTGATTTTGTTGTTTCTTTTGTAATTTTGCACTTAAATAGCACGGAATCAATGACAGAAGAACAATTTATAAAACTTTCCCAAAAAGGAGAAGGTACTCAAATCGAATATAAAACTTGTACAGAACAGGTCTCAGAATCTTTGTACGAGACAGTATGCTCATTTTTGAATCATAGTGGAGGGCAAATCCTTGTTGGAGTAAAGGACGATGGAGAGATTATCGGTGTCAATCCGGACAAAGCGGAAAAACTTAAAGCAAATATCATTACTTCCATAAAGAATAAGGATTTGTTCATGCCTTGTCCATACTTTACTCCGGGAATAATGGAAGTCAATAATAAGACAGTCCTTCTTCTTGACATACCTTGCGGACAATATGTATATCGTTATAATGACAGGTTTTGGGACAGGAACGGAGATGCGGACATTGACGTGACAGACCATCCTGAATTATTACTATCCCTATTTGAGCGGAAGAATCCCCATTTGTTTGAAGAAAGGATTGTGAAGGACTTAACGATGGATAATCTCGACCATGAAACATTCCAATTTTGCCGCAACATACTCGCCGTGATTAAGCCGGGGCATCCCTGGTTGCAACTGACTGATGAAGAGATATTGGTTCATACTCATATAGCCAAGAAGAATTCAATTTCCGGTGAACTCGAATTGAAATATGCCGCACTTATATTGTTTGGAAAAGAAGAAGCAATAGAAGACTTCATGCCACGCTATCGCTTTGAAGCCTTATTCCATATGTGTACCTATGAACAATATAACGATATGACGCAATTTCCCAATCGGTATGATGACCGAAGAACCATGCGTTGTAATCTTATCAAAGTGTATGACCAGCTGACTCAATTTACAGAACGCTATCTTCCTGACAAATTCTATTTACCATCCGGTTCTACCAGGCGTGAGGATATTCGTTGGGATTTGTTCCGTGAAATAATCGCCAACTTATGCGTACATGCTGATTTCAGTACAGGGTACGCTTGCTTTTTCCATGTTTTCAAAGACCGGGTAGTTACCAAGAATCCTACCCGATTATCTCCTGAGAATCCTGAAGGCGAGCTTACATTACAGCAGTTGAACAACTATACAAAGAACCCTCTTCTTGTGCGCGTGTTCCATGAACTTTCATGGGTAGAAGACATGGGGTCAGGCACTCGCAATATCTTACGCTATGCCCCTTTATATTATCCAGATTATAAGGTGGAAATTAATAACGGTTCGCAATTCATTTTCTCTATCACATATATGGAAGCGACATCAAAGGAAGGAGAAAATGGCATCCAAACCGAGAAAATGGCACTCAAAATTGGAGAAAATGGCACCCAAACCGAGAAAATGGCACTCAAAATTGGAGAAAATGGCACCCAAACCGAGAAAATGGCACTCAAAAAATCTGATGAATTAAAAGATGATGAGTTGCAAATATCTTTGAATGACACCCATGAAAACAAAAAAGCTGTTATAAAAAAGCGCAAACGTCAACAAGGAATCATTAGTTTAATAAAGCAAGACCAGTTTATTACAGCAGAAGAGATAGCGGAAAAACTTGACGCCGGTTTAAGAACAATCCGTCGAGACCTTGAAGACTTAAAGGATTTAATTGAATATGAAGGGTCTGCGAAAGGAGGGCATTGGAAATTTTTGAAGTAATATTTCACATACAAGAATTTTCACCGTTGGGATTAACGGTTCTATAAATACAAAAGGGGCGGTTAGCCCCTTTTGCCGTAAATATTGACCACATTCATTTTCATCCTCTCGGCTTTCCTAACCGTATAAAACGTGCCGCCTTTGGGCTTGCCATCATAGTATGCAATCACACTGCAAGAATGTGAAAGCATATAATCGTTCCGTCTAAGCAAACAACCACGGAAATAGTCCTTGCTTAATGTAACAACCTTATTCGCTTGGGAAAGTATTCGGTGATACCGTTCCTGTTCAGAAGAAGTCCATCGGGAACTCTGTCCTGAAAACGGAACAACGGCAATCAACTGAATATCGGAAAACTTGTCTTTGAGCGACAATACGACCTCTGCCGCCATCAGGTCAAACCCTAATGCCATGCCACAATAGAAACAAGTTATACCTGACTTGTAAGCAAGAGCCACAACTGTTGTCAACTGTGTCCTTACTTCCTCTTGTCGGATGAAGGGGATAATCCGATGACCTGTAAAGGTGATGGACTTTTCCTTTTCTAAATACAATACCTTTTCCATCAGCTTCTTACTCTGTAATGGGTTCGTGCCAAGAAAATACCGCCAAGTACATTCGCTCCGAAACTTTCAAGCTGGCAGGCATAAAGGGCGTAACTCGTTCCACGAGTGATTACATCATCATACACCAAGACGGTCTTTCCGTCAAACCACTTCTCATCAAACTCCAAAATGCTGACCTTTCGGATTTCCTTTTCCGTCTTTCGGTGTTCATGGATAGATAGCCGTTCACCACATACCTTCACGTGGTCATAACCGTTTATCGCTCCGGTCAGTTCACACACTCTTTCGCAAAATGCCTTGTATCGGATTTCATTCTTCTTGTCCGTAGATGCCGGAACTGGAGAGAATACGATGTTTATACACGCTCCACCATATCGTTCTTTCATACTCGATGCAGTCATTTGGGCTACTTTCTCGTAAGCCTTTCCATCCTTGAAGGCATAAACAAGGTCTCTGTCGGCTATTTCTTTCTCGCCCACATTCTGAATACGTTTAGGGAAATACTTGCAGAACCAAACCTGGGGCTTGTCCAACTGCTTTTTGATGTTCTCGTCAATCTGTGCCATACGCTTTGAATTATTTTCCCTTTTGTTTCAAGCTTTTCGGCTTGCCCAAGGGATATTTTTTGCTTTTCAAGCGTGTTGGCAGGCAATAAGGCAAATGAGGGAACGGTAAATACGCTCAACCCGTTTGAGGAAGATTTGCCATTCCCGGTTTGACGTTTGGTAATGCCGACAAGAACCTTTGCAAAAGAATATCCGCAGAGGTAAGCCGGACAGAATCGTATGGGAAAGTGCCCCACTCCATAGTAGGATGGTTGTAGGAACATTTGACCGAACTTTTGGATGAAATGGCCGTAAGCCGAGATATGCAAGTACCGTAGCGAAGTCTCGATCCACCTGCATGTCTCAGCAGATGGTCTTTTTCATGTTCGGTCTAAAGCAGACTGTCATTCTTGGCAAATAGCAACCCGTTGCCATGTGGCAAGAATGTCTGTATGCCAGTATTTTCCAAATATCATCTTACAGATACTCCTTCCATTGTATTGTTTCAACGAATGAATCCCCATATTACAGACTTATCCTTAGTGCATTTTCAAAATATAATATGCACATATTTCACGGTTGACAGCGTTGACAAAGCATAAAGTACATGGTATCAACGACTTCATATAAAATTAATGTGTTGACAAACGTTGACAAACGTAGCCACTTTTTCCATTCCCCTTAAAATCCGGTGCCAAATGTTGACAAAACCGGGTACATATATATTTTATTCTTTTATCAACTAAAAAGTATAATATATTGTATAACAATTGCTTCCCAATCGCATTTTTACGGCTGACAGGCTTTGGCTCCTTTGTCAACGCTGTCAACCCTCAAATATATATCCTTCTCATTCTCGCAAAAAACATCGCTTGTTTTCACCCTCGTTTCCCTTGGTGATTCATTCCGCATAGTTGCCACTCCTACATATTCCCGACAAATCCACACAAATCATTGGTATTCCAATATTTAACGTATTGCCAAATTACCTGTAAGGTTGTAACTTTCACGTCAAAACAATCTCAAATTATGGGTTCACACACAATTTTAATGGGAATTATCCCGGATAGGCTCTACACGGTCAATGAAGCAGCTCGCTATCTTTGTGTCCATCGCTGCACCATTTATGCTTACATCAACCATCAGGAAAAGCCCCTGCCTTTTGTCAGGCAACAAAGTAATATGCGGATTTTGTTTCAAGGTTGCGACTTGACAGCATATAAGGCGAGCGGTCTCCCAAAGAAGGGGCGAAAACGGAAAGGTGGCATACAATAATAATCAAGTCAGCCGTAGCACTATCACCACGACTGACTGATAACTCATTCTAAGTACATGACAAAAATTTGAATACATCGAATTTGGGTGTGTATGTCGGTCGGAAAAGTACGTTTGAGATTTCCTCAAGACCATACTTGACCAATGACTTAGCCCTTCGTCCATGCTTCAGGATTTTTAT
>NZ_CANRPM010000110.1 GCF_947632445.1 uncultured Bacteroides sp.
CTTTAAAGGCAGCCTATTTTTTATTGTATTTCATAAAGTTTGTACAGCTCCTGTCAACGTCGCCGTAACTTGCTGATAATGAGCCGATATTGTTGACAGGACTATTTTACTCGTGCAAAAACCCCGTTTTTCTTCCTTTTTTCTTCACGGGCAAATCCTTCCGTCCTGACACCGTGCTTGCTGACCCTCTGACGAAGTGCTTCGTCACATCCTCAGAAAGCACTGGATGACACCCTCACGCAGCACTGCGTCGGGACTTCAGGAAGTGCTGTGTGACGGGGTAAGGGAATCGACATTTCATTGCCGATTCATTGTCAGCCATCGCTGCATACTGCTTTTTTGAAAAAAATAGCGCTAAAATTGCAATTATCTTATAATTAAACGGTTATTCGGGTTGAATGGAAATTGGGTAACAAAATAGCAACCGTTCGTATTTCTGAGTTCTTCATTATTATGCTTCAATGTGGTACCTCTTGATGCTACAAAGGTACAAAAAGAAATGAAGATGAAAAGAGGTTTTATGACATTTCCTTTTTTGCCAATATATTTTACGCAATCAAAGCAAGAACAAGTTTAGTTCGTTTTAGGTATATAACAAATGAAATAAACCAAACTTGCAGAAATTCTATAACCGTCAGTCAATGGCTGGCGGTTTACAACCACCATTGAATACGCCTCGCAATGAATAATATAAACCCATTCTCAATAAGTATCTTACTGTTTCATAACTACAATGCGCTCTTGTATAAATTTTTATTGAGATTTCCAAGCAAATCTGCGACAAAATCGATTTGATTTATTAACTTTGCAAATAAATATAGGAGTATTATGGATATTAAGAAACATATTACAGCGTTGGGATTTGTTCCAAAAAATGGAACAAATGGCATTTATCATAAGATGTATCTTGATTATGCCATAGAAATTGACTTTGAAAAACAAAGCATTAACTACGGTAGTGGTATTACTGCCGAAAGCAAGACCACACAAAATTTTTCACAGCCGGAAAATTTTGTAGTGCTTGAATGCGTTGATAGATTACTAATCAAAGGCTATAAACCCCATAATATTATTCTTGAAAAAACTTGGCCGTCTGGACATGGCACATCGGGACGATTGGATATTTGTGTCAATCGTGAGGATGGTACACCATACTTGCTTATCGAGTGCAAGACATACGGTCAAGAGTACAATAAAGAATCTGCAAGGATTCATAAAGACGGTGGTCAGTTATTCACTTATTTTCAATTGTCTGGTGGCAAAGCAGATGTTATAATGCTGTATGCTTCAGAATTAAAAGATAACAAGTTTGAGTTTGTTAATGAGATTATTAAGATAGAGGATGATTATCGCAATGGTGATGTTAAGGACATTTATGAGAAATGGAATAAACTCACCAAAGATAATGGTATCTTTGATTCTTGGGTCCAACCATATAATTTCCAGAGCAAGGCATTAACAAAGGAGCAGTTGAAAGAGATAAAGGCTGAAGATTCAAGTTTTATCTTCAACCGCTTTCTTGAAATATTGCGGCACAATGTAGTTTCAGATAAGGGTAATGCTTTCAATAAGATTTTTACGCTCTTCCTATGTAAAGTTTATGACGAGACTACAACAGGCGAGGGTGAAGAATTAAGGTTCCAATGGCTTGAAGGAAGAGACAATCATATAGATTTCCAACTCCGCTTAACAGACCTTTATAGCAAAGGTATGAAGAAGTTCTTAGACAGAACTGTTAGCGACTTTAATGATGATGATTTTAATAAACGGTGTGCAAGCCTCACAGCAGAAACAAAAGAGTTTCTACGCAAAGAGGTGAACAAACTCCGTCTTGAAAAGAATAACGAGTTTGCAATTAAGGAGGTATATGATAGTGCCTCTTTTGAGGAAAATGCAAAAGTAGTAAAAGAGGTTGTAGAGTTGATTCAGGGATATAGAATCCGCTACAACAAACGCCAGCAATATCTATCTGACTTCTTTGAATTGTTGCTTACTACTGGTCTCAAACAAGAGGCTGGTCAGTACTTTACACCTATACCTATTGCACAATTTATCATTAAGAGTCTTCCTCTGGATTCTATTATGGCAGAGAAACTTTCTCGTAAAGATGGAGAGATCCTGCCATATATGATTGACTACGCAGCTGGTAGCGGTCACTTTATCACAGAGTTTATGCACGAGATACAGGACATCATAAACGATTGTGATACTTCTAAGTATATTGAGGAGACAAGAAAGCACATTGTCAATTGGCAGAATTGCCATTTTGATTGGGCTACAGATTATGTATATGGTATCGAAAAGGATTACCGACTTGTAAAAGTTGGTAAAGTTGGTTGTTATTTGCATGGTGATGGTTTGGCAAATGTTATCCTCAGCGATGGACTTGCCAATTTCTGCAACAACAAAGAGTATAAAGGTAAACTACGCAAACAGACTAATGACGGGCAAAAGGATAATCAACAATTCGACATTGTATTGAGTAACCCGCCGTATTCTGTATCTTCGTTCCGACAGACAACTCGCGATTATTATACAGAGCAAGATTTTGAGTTGTATAACTCATTGACTGACAATAGTTCAGAAATAGAGTGTCTGTTTGTTGAGCGTACAAAACAGTTACTTAAGGATGGTGGTATAGCAGGAGTTATTCTTCCAAGTTCAATATTGAGTAATTCGGGCATCTATACAAAGGCTCGTGAGATTATATTGCAATACTTTGATATTGTCGCAATAGCAGAGTTGGGAAGCAATACCTTTATGGCTACCAACACAAATACTGTTGTTCTATTCCTTCACCGTAGAGATAATTATTTTGCAGCCAACACAAAGAATGCTGTTGATACATTCTTCCGCACATTGAATGATGTAACTATTAATGGCATAGAAACTCCTGCCTTAAAATATGTAGATCATGTTTGGGAGGGCCTTGATTATGCAGACTATGTTACATTGTTACAGAAAACGCCCAATGACAAGGTTAAAGCACACGAAATATATGCAGAGTATAAAAAGAAAATCTCTGCTAAGAGTGACGCCAAGTTATATGAGACTATCTTAAATATAGAGGCTGAAAAGCTTTTGTACTTTGTTTTGGCATATCCCCAAAAGGTTGTTATTGTTAAGAGTGGAGAGAAAAACGTTGAAAAGCGTTTCTTAGGCTATGAATTTTCAAACCGTAGAGGTAACGAGGGAATTCATGCTATTCAAAGAGGAAAAAACATTGATGAGTGTACCCAACTTTTCGATGCGAACAGTTATGACAACCCTTTACGGGCAAGTACCTATGTGTATCGGGCTTTCAAGGGAGATTACGCAACGCCCATAGCAGAGAGTATGCAATCGCATATTAGTCGTATGTCATTGATTGATATGCTTGCTTTTAACAGATGTGTATTTGAAAAAGACATCTCGATTGCAGCAAAAAAAAAAGTAATAACAAATAGTAAGTTTTCATTAGAATCAATTGAGGGATTAGCCAAGGTAATTCGTGGCATTACTTATGCAAAAGAAGACCAAGTTCAGGAAGTAACAAATAATATTGTGTTAACCGCAGACAATATAACATTGTCAGGTGATTTGGAAATCAATAAACTAATTTATCTCCAGCCTAATAAAAAACTTGATTTAGACAAGGTGCTGAGGAAGAATGATTGTTTTGTTTGTTTTTCAAGTGGTAGCAAGGCTCATGTGGGCAAAATCTCATTTATTGAAAAAGATACATCATTCTATGCGGGTGGCTTTATGGGTATAATAAGGGCTTATTCCGATAGGATACTTCCGAAATTTCTTTATACAGTATTAAATAGCGCCTTATATAGACAAATAATAAGAGACGAGAGCAGCGGTAATAATATTCAGAACTTGTCACAATCTATAGCTCGAATAAAAGTACCAGTTCCGCCAATTGATGTCCAGAAACAGATTGTTGAGGAGCTCTCCAAGGTTGAAAAGTCCAACAGTGATGCTAAGTATTTAATTGACAAGAATCTTTCAGCTATTAGAACAATTATAAACGGTTTAGGTTCTACCGTAAGTATAAAAGAGTATTTTGATATAAATACTCTAACACTGAATCCTACATCTTGCTGGAAAAATGAACGCTTTACATATGTGGACATTGATTCTGTAGGAAAAGGTGATGGTAGCATATCTTTTGACAAAAAGATATTAGGCAAAGATGCTCCATCCAGAGCAAGGCGAGTTGCAGAAGATGGAACTGTGGTTGTATCTACGGTTCGCCCTTATTTGAAAGGTTTTGCATATATAGATAGTGTTCCAGACAAGACAATTTTCTCAACAGGTTTTGCCTTGCTTAAGTCTAAAAATGAGAAGAACTATATTTCCAAGTTGTTGTACTACTTGTTTATGTTCTCCGATGACCTAATGAAGCAAATGGAAACAGCTATGCCAAAAGCTGCCTATCCAAGCATTAACAAGGAGGATATTGACAACTTCAAGATTCCATTATTGACCATAAATGAACAAAAGCGCATCGTAGCCCAAATAGAAGCATTTGAATTAGAGATTACTAAGGCTCGCACTTTAATTGACAATGCAGCGAGTGAAAAACAAGCGATACTTGATAAATATTTGTAATTATGGAAACAGCTGGTACTATACAGGAAACATATAATATTTGGAGTTGGTTGTTGCCACTTATTAGTGGAGCTATCGGTGCTTTAATCGGTACTTATGGCGGTTCTTATTTTTTACACTGGAAACAGGAGAAAAAAATCAAGAATGTGCGTTCAATTTGCGGTTAAGGTCAGACGCCTATCGTTATCTCGCAGAATCTGTATAGGGGTATTTTTCCGTAGTAAACCATCGGTTATGCTCTGAGGAGAATAATCGCCCTGTAAAGTCCAACACCTTGCCTTTAATTAGTTCGGCAAACTCCATAGCCGAGAGTCCGATTTGCTTGGAAAGGCGTTCCAATCTTAACGTGAGTTCGATATAAGAATTAATATATTTATCTGATTAATAGAAATATAGCGATAAAAACATTAAATTTATAGTGTCAAGTTATCACATTTAAACGGTCAATGACGAACTGAAGAACATTGCACAGATAAAACACTCTAGACATCGGTCATTCAGTAACTTTATAGCCAACTCCTTGTAAGCCATCACAGCATACTGTTTTTTTGAAAAAAAACTGCCATTGAAGTGAACTTTATCAAGGACGGACAACTCTCTATTTCTTGATTTTATATCGAACTTACGTTAAACTT
>NZ_CANRPM010000111.1 GCF_947632445.1 uncultured Bacteroides sp.
AGAAGAGCGTTCTTTGAAGAGATTCCATATAAACAATACAGTAGTACAAGAGCAAGACTGTTGACAGTCTTGGGTAAAAGAGAGAACCGTCAAGACCTGCGGAATGCAGGGAATGAAGATTTGATCCGTAATCCTGACAGAGCAGACTCCGTCCGGTTGCCTGGGCATCCGGGCGCAGAAGATACACATACAATGAAGAGTTTGATCCTGGCTCAGGATGAACGCTAGCTACAGGCTTAACACATGCAAGTCGAGGGGCAGCATGGCCGGAGCTATCTCCGGCTGATGGCGACCGGCGCACGGGTGAGTAACACGTATCCAACCTGCCGGTTACCCGGGGATAGCCTTTCGAAAGAAAGATTAATACCCGATGGCATGGAATTGGCGCATGCCAAATCCATTAAAGATTGATCGGTAACCGATGGGGATGCGTTCCATTAGATAGTAGGCGGGGTAACGGCCCACCTAGTCGGCGATGGATAGGGGTTCTGAGAGGAAGGTCCCCCACATTGGAACTGAGACACGGTCCAAACTCCTACGGGAGGCAGCAGTGAGGAATATTGGTCAATGGGCGCGAGCCTGAACCAGCCAAGTAGCGTGAAGGAAGACGGCCCTACGGGTTGTAAACTTCTTTTATACGGGAATAAGAACGTCCACGAGTGGATGCGTGCATGTACCGTATGAATAAGCATCGGCTAACTCCGTGCCAGCAGCCGCGGTAATACGGAGGATGCGAGCGTTATCCGGATTTATTGGGTTTAAAGGGAGCGTAGACGGGTCCTTAAGTCAGTTGTGAAAGTTTGCGGCTCAACCGTAGAATTGCAGTTGAAACTGGGGGCCTTGAGTGCGGCATAGGCAGGCGGAATTCGTGGTGTAGCGGTGAAATGCATAGATATCACGAAGAACTCCGATTGCGAAGGCAGCCTGCTGGACCGTAACTGACGTTGATGCTCGAAAGTGCGGGTATCAAACAGGATTAGATACCCTGGTAGTCCGCACAGTAAACGATGAATACCCGCTGTTGGCGATAGACGGCCAGCGGCCAAGCGAAAGCGTTAAGTATTCCACCTGGGGAGTACGCCGGCAACGGTGAAACTCAAAGGAATTGACGGGGGCCCGCACAAGCGGAGGAACATGTGGTTTAATTCGATGATACGCGAGGAACCTTACCCGGGCTTGAACTGCAGCGGTCAGGTGTGGAGACACACCGTCGAGCGATCGCCGCTGCGGAGGTGCTGCATGGTTGTCGTCAGCTCGTGCCGTGAGGTGTCGGCTTAAGTGCCATAACGAGCGCAACCCCTACCGACAGTTGCCATCAGGTAACGCTGGGGACTCCGTCGGGACTGCCGTCGTAAGATGTGAGGAAGGTGGGGATGACGTCAAATCAGCACGGCCCTTACGTCCGGGGCTACACACGTGTTACAATGGGGGGTACAGCAGGCAGCTACCGGGCGACCGGATGCGAATCCCGAAATCCCCTCTCAGTTCGGACTGGAGTCTGCAACCCGACTCCACGAAGCTGGATTCGCTAGTAATCGCGCATCAGCCACGGCGCGGTGAATACGTTCCCGGGCCTTGTACACACCGCCCGTCAAGCCATGAAAGCCGGGGGTACCTGAAGTGCGTAACCGTAAGGAGCGCCCTAGGGTAAAACCGGTGATTGGGGCTAAGTCGTAACAAGGTAGCCGTACCGGAAGGTGCGGCTGGAACACCTCCTTTCTGGAGCGGTTACGGAGGAGAGTGCCGGTTCTTTTTGTTATCACATAAGAACCTCTTGTACTAAGGTTTTGTTTATCCAGATAAAGTGAGAAAAGAAGAAGCCGGGCCGGAAGGCTGGGGTTTGACTGACAGTCCTATAGCTCAGTTGGTTAGAGCGCTACACTGATAATGTAGAGGTCGGCAGTTCAACTCTGCCTGGGACTACTCCGAAGGGGGATTAGCTCAGCTGGCTAGAGCACCTGCTTTGCAAGCAGGGGGTCAACGGTTCGAATCCGTTATTCTCCACGATGGGATGGACGTAGCGGCGAGTGCGTTGTGCGTATTGTGCTCGGTGTCATCCCGGCGTTCTATGACATGTTGTGACAGGAAAAAGAGAAAGCTGAAAGTATATGCCGTCCCGGGCCGGAAGGTTCGGACGGAAACGGCAAAAAAGCAAGTAAGGGCACATGGCGGATGCCTTGGCTCTCGGAGGCGATGAAGGACGTGATAAGCTGCGAAAAGCTGCGGGCAGGTGCAAATAACCGTTGATCCGCGGATCTCCGAATGGGACAACCCAATGTTTTGAAGAGACATTATCCGGCGTTATGCCGGAGGCCAACGCAGGGAACTGAAACATCTTAGTACCTGCAGGAAAAGAAAATAACAATGATTCCCCCAGTAGTGGCGAGCGAACGGGGAATAGCCCAAACCGGCTATGTTACGGCATATCCGGGGTAGTAGGACCGCGCGGTTGCAAGACGTTCCGTGAGTGGAAGCTTCTGGAAAGGAGTTCCGCAGAGGGTGAGAGACCCGTACACGAAGCGGACGGAAGCATAGCGGTATCCTGAGTAGCGCGGAGCACGAGGAATTCTGCGTGAATCGGCCGGGCCCATCCGGCAAGGCTAAATACTCCCGAGAGACCGATAGTGGACCAGTACTGTGAAGGAAAGGTGAAAAGCACTTCGAACAGAAGAGTGAAACAGACCCTGAAACCATGTGCCTACAAGCGGTCGGAGCGCCGTAAGGCGTGACGGCGTGCCTTTTGCATAATGAACCTACGAGTTGCTTTTTCCGGCAAGGTTAAGGGTCATGAAGACCTGTAGCCGAAGCGAAAGCGAGTCTGAAGAGGGCGTACAGTCGGAAGGAGCAGACGCGAAACCAAGTGATCTACCCTTGGCCAGGCTGAAGGATGGGTAACACCATCTGGAGGGCCGAACCAATAAGCGTTGAAAAGCTTCTGGATGAGCTGAGGGTGGGGGTGAAAGGCCAATCAAACTTGGAGATAGCTCGTACTCCCCGAAATGCATTTAGGTGCAGCCTTGACAAGTTCTGACGTGAGGTAGAGCGACTGATAAGATGCGAGGGCTTCACCGCCTATCAAGTCTTGACAAACTCCGAATGCGCGTCAGTTGGAAGTCAGGAGTGAGGGCATGGGTGCTAAGGTCCATGTCCGAGAGGAGAACAATCCGGACCAGCGGCTAAGGTCCCGAAATGAATACTGAGTTGAACTAACGAAGTCAGATTGCTAGGACAGCTAGGATGTTGGCTTGGAAGCAGCCATTCATTTAAAGAGTGCGTAACAGCTCACTAGTCGAGGAGTTTGGCGTGGATAATAATCGGGCATAAGTATTCTGCCGAAGCCCTGGAATCTTAGGTGATTGGTAGGGGAGCATTCCACTCTGCGTAGAAGGCGTACCGTGAGGTATTCTGGAGCGTGTGGAAAAGCAAATGTAGGTATAAGTAACGATAAGGCAGGCGAGAAACCTGCCCGCCGCAAGACTAAGGTTTCCTGATCAACGCTAATCGGATCAGGGTAAGTCGGGTCCTAAGGCTCAGCCGAAAGGCGAGGCCGATGGCAGAACCGGTTAATATTCCGGTACTACCTTCAGGAGTGATGCGGTGACGGAGTTGTGACAGTGCCGCCGGCTGACGGAATAGCCGGTTGAAGGGTGTAGATGTCGATTGCTGCAGGCAAATCCACGGCAAGAGTCGACCCTGACAGTATGGTGCGTCCTTCGGGACAATCCAATAGTGCACGTAACCGTACTCCCGAGAAAAACCGCTAAACGCAATCCTGCAGGTACCCGTACCGCAAACGGACACACGTAGTCGGGTAGAATATACTGAGGCGCTTGAGTGAATCACGGTTAAGGAACTAGGCAAACTGACCCTGTAACTTCGGGAAAAAGGGTCCTCGATGCGAGTCGAGGCGCAGAGAATAGGTCCAGGCAACTGTTTACCAAAAACACAGGGCTGTGCGAAATTGCAAGATGAAGTATACAGCCTGACACCTGCCCGGTGCTGGAAGGTTAAGAGGAGGCGTCATCGTCAAGAGAAGCGTTGAATTGAAGCCCCAGTAAACGGCGGCCGTAACTATAACGGTCCTAAGGTAGCGAAATTCCTTGTCGGGTAAGTTCCGACCTGCACGAATGGTGTAATGATCCGGACGCTGTCTCAACCGTGAGCTCAGTGAAATTGTAGTATCGGTGAAGATGCCGATTACCCGCGATGGGACGAAAAGACCCCGTGAACCTTTACTATAGCTTAACATTGAATTTGGGCATCCGATGTGTAGGATAGGCCGGAGGCAAAGAGTCAGTGACGCCAGTCATTGGGGAGCCGCCGTTGAAATACGGCCCTTCGGTTGTTTGAGTTCTAACTCCCGTTTGTGGAGGACACTGTTTGGCGGGTAGTTTGACTGGGGTGGTCGCCTCCAAAAGCGTAACGGAGGCTTCTAAAGGTGCCCTCAGGACGATCGGTAACCGTCCGCAGAGTGTAATGGCATAAGGGCGCTTGACTGGGAGACCGACAAGTCGATCAGGTAGGAAACTAGAGCATAGTGATCCGGTGTTTCTGTATGGAAAGGACATCGCTCAAAGGATAAAAGGTACTCCGGGGATAACAGGCTGATCCCTCCCAAGAGCTCATATCGACGGAGGGGTTTGGCACCTCGATGTCGGCTCGTCACATCCTGGGGCTGGAGAAGGTCCCAAGGGTTGGGCTGTTCGCCCATTAAAGTGGCACGCGAGCTGGGTTCAGAACGTCGTGAGACAGTTCGGTCTCTATCTATCGTGGGCGCATGAAATTTGCGTGGTTCTGACACTAGTACGAGAGGACCGTGTCGGACTGACCTCTGGTCTGCCGGTTGTGCCGCCAGGTGCATTGCCGGGTATCCATGTCGGGATCGGATAAGCGCTGAAAGCATCTAAGTGCGAAGCCGGCCACAAGATAAGATTTCTTTGAGGGTCGTCATAGACGATGACGTTGATAGGACGCAGGTGTAAAGGTGGTGACACCAAAGCCGAGCGTTACTAATTGCCCGGAGCTTGTTTGCCCGTCCGAGTGGGATGGTATATACGTTCAGTGAGATTTTTTTTCCTGTCCTCCGTTGTCATTATTACAATTCAGGTGGCTACAGCACCGGGGTTCCACCTCTTCCCATTCCGAACAGAGAAGTTAAGCCCGGTCACGCCGATGGTACTGCGTAACAGTGGGAGAGTAGGTCGCCGCCGTTTTTTCAGTGGGAGTCC
>NZ_CANRPM010000112.1 GCF_947632445.1 uncultured Bacteroides sp.
GATTGTGGAAAGAACATTTTCTTGGTTCGATAATTATAGGAGACTCTGTCGAAACTACGAATTTACGTTCGATTCGGTAGAGGAAATGGTGAAACTTGCTGCAATAAGAATGTTGCTGAACAAAATTTAAACAGGCTCTAAAACAGAGGCGATTTTGAAACTTGCCTTTAGTGGTGCCCAGTCTAATATAAGTGGTTCAATTATATGTTCATTTTTATTTCCTTTGCCTCCATTAGCCGAACAATATCGTATTGTCGCAGAGATAGAGCGTTGGTTTACTTTAATAAACCAACGTTCTATTTCTGTTACTATCTTTTCTTGTTCAGCGAGTGGCGGTAGTGGAATAGCGGTATTGACAATTATTTCTTTTGAAATGTTTGGTTGTGCTCCACCACAACCTTTTGCTATAAACTTATCTCTATGAGATAAAAGAAAATAAAACAAGTAGTATTGAATTATTGCAAAATATTCAACACATGCGCACCATGCCTGGTTTGTTGTTGCAGGGAATGTAAGAATTCCCAATTTACCTATTGTTGCTCCATACATAGCGATAAGGACACTTCCTGTAGGATTTATTTTAGCTGAAGAATTTGCAACAGCTTCTTCCGTAATACTTGGAATATTTGTAATCAGTCCATAATTCAAATCACCAGTTTTAAGCCAAGGTATATTTCCACCATAGTAAGATTTATTAGAACGGCTTGGCGTTCCTCCAGCTTGCCAAACGCCAATATATCCTAATGTTGTCCATACCCAATTATCAGGCATCTCGAACGGTACGTTCTTATAATGGGGCGTATCAGAAGTTTTTGCTGTTTTTTTGTGGGCTTTATTTTTCCTTCCTTAATCAACAGTTCTTTCTCCGCTTTGATACGTTCAAGCAATACAGATGCAGGCTCGTCATTCGGGTCTTGTGGAACGAGTTTGCCATGAATAACAAGGTCGAGTATTTTTTGACGGTTCTTGGTATCCATAGCAATTAGTCTTTAGTAAGGAACAAGTCACAAAATTCATTCAGTTTCTCCTGCATACGCTCCTGTGGAATAAGGATGCGTTTATATTCCGCTATCATCGTAGGGCTCATGCTTCGGCTCATGGCATATTCCACCACTACCCGGTCAGCTTCAGGACAGAGAATTATGCCTATGGACGGATTTTCGTTGGAGCGTTTCACATCCCGGTCAAGTACTTCTAAATAGAATTCCAACTGTCCGAGGTCGCGAGGATGAAATTTCGTCTTTTTCAGTTCCACAGCGACCAATGCCTGCAATCCGCGATGAAAGAACAGCAAATCAGCCTTGAATGTAGATGCCCCGATATTGAGACGATATTCCTGATCCATAAATATAAAATCTTTACCCAATTCAAGAATAAACTGCTTCATGTGCTCTATCAAGCCATTTCTCAACCGAGTTTCACTGTGTTTCTTCGGCAAATCAAGAAAATCGACAAATAAAATGACAAAGCAGAATATTCTTCGTAAAACATTACCATATTGTAAATATTCCTTCTGCTGTAACCTTTTAAATCCGGCCTTTTAGAACGGATATATTCGGATAACTGTGTTACAATCTTGCTTCCCCATTCTTCGCTTTTCAGTTTGGCAGATACATAGTTGCCCACATGCCATGCCGTAAACAACAGTTCATTATTTACAGCTCTGGAAGCACGGCTTTTGTGTTGAAGAATAATATCTACAACCTCGCCAAACTGCTGTTCCATTGATATGGCTATATTATTGTTTTCCATACACTCAATCCTCATTTATATTTGCGAGCAATTTTTCAAGTTCAGCTACAGCAGAACTTATTGTCAGGTTTTTTTCTTTTATGTCCGTCATCAGTTCTGCCAATGTGCAGTCAGCCTTATCTCCGCCTTGTTTTATCCATGTGATGTCAAGACTTGTTTTGTCGCGAGCGAGAATGTCCTCTACCGGATATTTGCGCCAACGACCTTGCGGATTGTTTTCCGCATCGAAGGTTTCTATCCGTTTAATATAACAAGAGACAAAATCATCCAGATGATGGCGTTCGAGCTTGTTGGTGGCAAGCGTATGCTTGATATCTGTACGATAATCATAGAACCAGATCTCTTTTGTCGGCTGTCCTTTCGTAAAGAATAAAACATTGGCTTTTACGCCTTGGGCATAGAATATACCTGTAGGCAAGCGGAGAATGGTGTGTAGATTAAAATCCGTCAGCAACTTCTTTCGTATTGTTTCACCGGCACCACCTTCAAAAAGGACATTATCCGGCAATACTACAGCTGCACGACCACCCGTTTTAAGCAACACCATGATATGTTGCAGAAAGTTGAGTTGGTTGTTGTTTGTCGCCACATAGAAATCATCTCGATTCAGTTCGACCGAGCCGGCAGGACGTTGCCCGAAAGGCGGATTCGCAAGTACGACATCGACCAATTGTGTCGGGGCTTTTTCGAGCGAGTCTTCACAATCTATGGGACTGCGGTCGGTACCGATGCCATGCAGGTAGAGGTTCATCGATGCAAGTGTTACAACCAATGCTGTATTATCTACACCATGCAGCGCTTGATTTTTCAAAAAATCTCGTTTCTCCTTACTTGCCGACTGCTCTTTCATATAGTCGTATGCCGTCAGCAAAAAACCGCCTGTACCGCAAGCCGGGTCGCAAACCGTTTCCCCTATTTGCGGAGCTATGCAATCGACCATTGCCTTGATGAGCGGACGGGGTGTAAAGTATTGTCCTGCACCGCTTTTCTTGTCTTGCCCGTTCTTTTCGAGAATGCTTTCGTAGATAGCCCCTTTCACATCGCCGTCCATGATGAGCCATTGTTCTTCATCAATCATGGTGATGACCTTTTTCAGATAGACGGGTTTGTCAATCTTGTTTTGCGCTTTGGTGTAAATAGTGCCAATCAGATTCTCTTGCTCGCTAAGTCGTTTCAAAACGTTTCTTCATACTGCCGTACCAGTTCCAAACCGTCAAGAGAAATCAAATCTGTCCACTGATAGCCGGTGGGAATTGCAGATTCTTCTCCAAACATTTCCACATTCTCAGCGTCCATCTTCAGAAACAGCAAATAGGTGAGTTGCGTAATGTAATCGGTAAATCCGATACCTTGTCCGGCAAGCGTAGTTGCCAGATTCCATACCTTCTTAGTGAGCGATTGCTCTGTTATGTTATTTGTTGCCATATATTTATGATGCTTTTCTTAAAACTACAAATGTATAAAGAGAACGGAGCGCGTCGTTTGCTTTCTGCATATTGCCAAACGCCTGTATCATTTGCGCTGCATGGGTTGCATCGTCCTCACGAATATCCTTCACGGTACAAGCGCCGTTGGCGGCTATGTGTTGCCGGAATAGACTGTTCATGTTCTGTTACACCTACGGCATCGACCAAATAAAAACAATCTTTACTGAATGCGTTTGGAGTAACATTTCGTAGTTGTTCATCTCCAATTGTCCGCACACCACGCCCTTTCATCTGTATGTAGAGGGGCAATGATTCTACATCACGCATAAACATCACAACTTCCAGCGGTTTCACATCTGTGCCGGTCGCTACTAATGTACACGTTACGGCAATGCGGAAATCCTTGTCGTTGCGGAATTGCCGTATCAGTTCATTGCTGTCCCCTGCCGAATATGTGATTTTCTGAACAAAGCGATCATCAGTTCGCCCAAACACTTTTTTAGCTATTTGTACGATATTGGTGGCGTGAGCTTCGTTGAGGGCAAATATCAATGTCTTGGGCAGATAGTCAAAGTTAGGCTCCCGTTGCGGGTCAGTGAACAATTCGGTATAAACCGCATCACGATAAGTAGACAGAATAAGTTTGATTTGTGCCGGGTTGATAATGCTTCGGTTTAACTCTTTATTGGACAACGGTTTAGAGAATGTGTCTACTTTTGAAAACGAAAGTGACTTAAAAATGTAGAAAATGTCTACCTTTGTAAAATCAATTCAGACAAAAATATCGCGATTGTCTACTTTGGAAAATTATGTTTAGCTAAAATTATTTTTAGTGTCTACTTTTTAACTCTGGTATAGCGATTTTATATATTATATAGAGCTGTTTGACGAGATGCAAAGCGTAGCAGTTCAGCGAAGTTACATAGTCACTAAATCGTTACCAACAACTTTTCCCTCTCTCTACTCAACACTGTCATTCAGACAGATACGCAAAAAAAGCTTATCCTTTGCAAAGATAGTAAAAATCGAAAGCAGAAAAGACGAACTAACTCGACTTTTTTTGTAGAGACTCATCTGATCTTTGCAATTACAGCTTTTGCAATTCCAAACCTACTACACTTTTATCAGCCTTATTTTAAGAGTTAACCGATTAACCTCCGAAATAAAAAATCCACAAAAAATATGTCCAAAAGGTTTGTACAGTCCAAAACTTTATCTACCTTTGCTGCGTATTAAAAAATGCTGGTCACTAAGGAAGTTTGGGTGAGTGGCTGAAACCAGCAGTTTGCTAAACTGCCGTACGGGCTACCGTACCGGGGGTTCGAATCCCCCAGCTTCCGCAACCGCATTTCTTTTCAGGGAATGATAAAGTTGGTGGATTCGTCTAGCGGCTAGGACACATGCCTCTCACGCATGGAACACGAGTTCGATTCTCGTATCCACTACAAAATGCACTCTTAGCTCAGTTGGTAGAGCAACTGACTCTTAATCAGTGGGTCCAGGGTTCGAATCCCTGAGGGTGTACTATAAGTCCTAAAGAATTATTCTTCAAGACTTTCTTTATATAATCCTTCTTAAGACTTAATAGTTTTTGGTCTAATGGACATTTTGAGTGATAAAACCTTTGTAATGTATTGAATTTTACATCTTTGCAAAGGTTTTCATTGATA
>NZ_CANRPM010000113.1 GCF_947632445.1 uncultured Bacteroides sp.
GGTCTTGTACATATACTTGATGTAAGACGCCATGTTCGCCGAGGCGATGGCTTTCCACGCTTCCTCGATGAGTATCATCTTGCGGATGCCTTTCAGCCGCCGCATCTTGCCGATGAACATTTCCATGATGATGATGGTCGTGACGGGAAACAGGATCGGGTGGTCCTTGATGGCGTCGATTTCAAAGACGATGAACCGCTTGTGCAGCAAGTCCAGCTGTTTGTCGGAGTTGAGCAGGTAGTCGTATTCTCCGCCCCGATAATAGGGTTCGAGGACGTTGAGAAAATTGTGCAGGTCGAAATCCCGCTCGCGCACCTGTTTCTCCGCGAGGATGCCGCGGTATTCGCCGCCGACGAACTCATAGAACGAGTTGAAGGACGGCACGAGGCTCCCGTCGGTCTTGAGACGCTCTATGTAGAGCGCGACGGCATTCGAGAGCGCCACCTCCTCCGCGCGGGTCGCAGGCTCGTTGTCCTTCTTCCACAGCGTCAGCAGCAGCGTCTTGATGCTTTCCCGCTTTTCGATGTCGAACACCCTGTCGTCCGTGTAGAACGGATTGAAGGCGATGGGATTCTCATCCGTGTAGGTAAAGTATATGCCGTCCTCTCCCCGTGTCTTGCGGTGTATCATCCCGCACAGCCCCTCGTAGGAGTTTCCCGTGTCGATGAGCACGATGTGCGTGCCCTGCTCGTAATACTGCCGCACCATGTGGTTCGTGAAAAACGATTTTCCCGATCCCGAAGGGCCCAGAATGAACTTGTTGCGGTTGGTCGTGATGCCCTGCTTCATGGGCAGGTCGCTGATGTCCACGTGCAGGGGCTTGCCCGTAAGACGGTCGGCCATGCGGATGCCGAAAGGCGAGAGCGACGACCGGTAATTGGTCTCCTCCGTGAAGAAGCACACCGCCTGTTCGGTGAAGGTATAAAACGATTCCTCGGCAGGGAAGTCCGCCGCATTGCCCGGAATGCCCGCCCAGTAAAGCGTCGGGCAGTCCACCGTGTTGTGGCGCGGCATACACCCCATCGACGCCAGCTGGCTGCCGGCATCGTTGTGGATGCGCCTGAGTTCCCCCGCATCTTCCGACCATGCGATGACGTTGAAATGCGCCCGCACGGAAGTCAGGCCCAGCGAGTGCGCCTCGTTCAGATACTTCTCTATCCACTCCCTGTTGATCTGGTTGGAGCGCGAATAGCGCGACAGCGAGTGCATGTTGCGTGCGTTCTTTTCGAAACGCTGCAGATTCTCGTCGCTGTCATCGAGGAAGATGTACTGATTGTAGAGATGGTCCCAGGGCAGCAGCAAGCCCACGGGGCGGCGAAAGAGAGCCGGCAGTCCGAGCGGTCGGTGGAGAGACGCTCATAGCGCGAATCGGTCGCCGCCATGCCCGGCAGATCCTCCGTATCGGAGAGCGTGTGCAGGCACAGATGCTTGTCGCCGATGCGCATGTCCGCTGCCGAGAGGTCCATGTCCTGCAGACACGCGGCATTCCCCGCCGTGAGGGAGAGATACTGTTCTATCAGTCCCGACGTCTCCCGGGTGCCGACAATCTCGTCGGTCGTCAGCCGGCGCAGACGCACCAGCCCCGAATCGTTCATGATGCGCTCGAACTGCCCGACGGATTCCATGAATTTCGCCGCCGTGCCGCCGTTTACCTCCTTCGGAATGATATGCCCGCGGCACAGGGTGCTGAAATTGCTCTGCTGCCGGCTGCGTTCTTTCGTCGTCTTCGTCAGATAGACGTAGCACCGGTGGTGCAGGTAGGGCCGCTCGTTGAAATGCCGCTCGAAAGCGCGCGCGAGGAAACTCGCATCCTCTTTCTGCAGGTCGGGAGCGTAGCGCTCGCGCACGAACCAGTCCTGCTTGTGCAGAATGGAAAACGCGGGCAGGACTTTCAATGCCTTGCACCACGTCCCGTGCAGCGCCTCGTACTCCGTTCCCGTTACGGTGTACAGTTCGGGAAGCACGACCTCGAATGCCGCCGTGATGTCCGCATCCTTCGAGAGGATGCAGCCCTGTTCCACCGCCAGCAGCGGGAACTTCGATTCGAGCGTCGAAGCCTTTAAGATGTTTCTCATGATTCCTCCTTTCTTTGGAACAGACGGGTCACGCGCCGCCGGTTGATAAGGTAGCGGGGACGGGTGCGTGCGGCACCCGCTTTCATCAGCCCGTACTCCCCGTACCGTGCATTCAGGGTGAAGGTCTGCCATACGAGGACAGACGCCGCGGCCACCCCGAAGCCGATGTATATCCACGAAGCGAGGCCTGCCATGTACATGATGACGAAGACCACGAAGACGGCAAGCAGCCCTCCGGCGAAGATGAAGAGATACTGGGCTTTCAACCCCTTGAACTCGGCCGTGCGGCCGATACCCTTGTTGATGGGATATTCTGACATGGCCGCCGGTATCAGAGGAAGAACGAACGCAGAATCGTTGCCGCGACAATCAGGAAGATGCACGCCCCGAACCAGCTCGCGGCGGTCTTCGAGGTGTCCGGATCGCCCGAGGAGAACTTGCCGTAGACCTTGACGCCTCCGATAAGGCCCACGACCGCACCGATGGCATAGATGAGTTTCGTGCCCGGGTCGAAATAGGACGATACCATGGACGTGGCCTCGTTGATGCCGGCCAGTCCGTTGCCCTGCGCGTATGCGCCGACGGCGCCTGCCGCCAGAAAGGCGGCGGATAAAAGAATGCTTTTGTGTTTCATAAGATGGTTGTTCGTATTTGTGCCGGACGGCGGGACAGGCCGCCCGGCGGGTTGATAATCTGTTTGTCTTTCGGTTTTTAGCGGCAGCTCCCGGAACTACCCGTAATCTCTCTGTTTCATGCGTCCTTTTGTTTTTGGTTATACATAGTCCCGAATGTCGAAATCCTCGATGGTTTCGGGCAGTGTGAATGCCTGCTTTCCTACGGAGCCGGCGGCATGGAGATAACTCTCGATAGCCTGCGTAACACGCTCCCCGACGGCGGCGAAGCGTTCCGTGATGCACGCGAAAAGCTCCGTGTCCTGCAGCCCGGCGAAAACGCGTCCCGCCTGTCGGGTCTGTTCGTCCGTGGCATCTGCCGTGCGGACGGTGCGGACGGCGGCGTCTATCGCCTCGAAACTTTCGCCTCGGGCATAGCCCGCCGTCGGATTTTCATCGGGTTCTTCCCCGCCGACTACATCTTCGATGCGTATATCCGCAAAGGCCGCGTCGAGGCCGTCGTCCGAAATACGGGCGGGGTGTCCTTCCTCCGTTGCGTCTGCAAAAATAACATCGGCATCCGCCACTTCTTCCGTTTCTTCGTCCGTGTCGGCATTTGTCTCCGGCCGGCTTCGGCTGGCGCCTTCCGACGTCTCCGCGGGTTCGGGACGGACGCTCCTTGCGGGCATCCGGAACAGGCTGCGGCCCACGACATCGGGTGCAGCGCCGCGGGACGGCGGCACGACAGGGCTGCCGGTCTTGGAGCGGCGCGGACGGCGCAGTTTCTCCGAGAGGAAAAAGCCTGCGACGAAACAACCGTAGGCGACAATTAGAATAATCAGCAGTATGCCCATATGTCAGAAAATTGATTTTGAATGTTCGTGATACAATCGGGTGATTTCTTCCTGATGCTTCTCAAAATGATGCGCCAGCACGTTGTTCACAAAACTGAACATCGACACCTTGTCTTTGCAGACAACGCTCAGCAGCAGCCTGATCCGCTCGTGGAACTCCTTGGATACATAGACGGGTTTCCCGTACCGGGCCGGCGTCTCCACTTCTTTCAGGAACTGCGACTCGTAGTCGGGCGCTCCGGTCTTGCGGCGGCGGGCGTCTTCGCGCCGTTCCGCTCCGGAGGCCGGCGGTGCGTCATCGGCTGTCGGCGGAGGGGCGGGGACCGCAGGAGCGGCCGGCATGCCCTCCACGCTCCTCGCCGCCGGCGGAATGCTCAGATCGTCCTGCCGGAACGAATTGATGATGAACTCGCTGTCTATATCTTCCACTCGTGTTTTCTTTGCCATGGCCTTCAACCTTTGATGATGCCTATAATCTCTTCCGCCAGCCGGTCGATGTGGCTGCCGCGCACCAGCGGACGGTCGGGCGGAAACGTCGTGGAACGGAAGACCGCCTTGCGCTCCCCGGAGGTTTCCTTGCGGAACCGCTTGCTGTCCGGCAGGGCCGTTTTCAGTATCGGCAGGGCAAACTCCGCACAGACCTTTTCGTAGAGGGCGTACAAGTCCGTCTTTTCACGCCCGTCCACCATGTTCCAGACAAGGTAGAGCCCCTTGATGTCCGACTTGCCCGTGCTGACCAGCTGCTCGTTGATGACCGTCGCAAAGCGCAGGGAACTCTCCATGACGACCCTGTCGGCGATTATCGGACAGAAGATGTAATCCATGCGGGCGATGGTGCCGACCACCTCCTTGTTGTTGACGGTTCCCGGGAGATCGAAGAATACGATGTCCGTGTCTTCACGCGTACGGCACAGCCGCTCCGCCGTGGCGATGGCGTCCTCCGCACGGCTGCATTCTACGGGATAATACTTCTTGCCTATGCGCTTGAGCATCTCGAATGCCTGCACCTTGTAATAGTCGTCTTCCATAATGGCTTTCATGTCCCGCTTGCGCATATCGTGGATGCTGTATTGCGGGAAGTCGCAGTCCACGACCGCCACATTGTACCCTTTGACATAATGCAGGTAACCGGCGACAAGCACCGTAAGGGTCGTTTTGCCGGCGCCTCCCTTTTGCGTGGAGAACGCCGCATAGATAGGATTTTTCATATGTTCGTATAGTTATTTGTATGTTTCTATAATCGGTTGGACGGACGGGTGATTCTTTGTACGGAAATACAGCCGGACAAACGGACG
>NZ_CANRPM010000114.1 GCF_947632445.1 uncultured Bacteroides sp.
CTATGGGTTTTGTTCCGTTATTTCGCAGATAACTGAATGAAGGCATAAACCATTCATACACAAGCGTTTAATCGGGGAATATCTATAAAGAAGCTATAAAAAGTGACCAAAATAGGGGTAAAATGAAGAGAAAAACGACCCCAAAAGGAGCGTCGGCAAGAGATGAAAAGAATTTACAATTCCGCTCTCATGGGATGGGACGGAAGAACACAAAAAAAGAGAATGCACCGCATAAGGCACATTCTCTTTTCCATCAGTTTCAGACAGGGTCTCCGACTTACTTCTGGCGAATATAAATATTGATGGGCGTACCCGTCAGGTTCCACTTCTCGCGCATCTTGTTTTCCAGAAAGCGGCGATAGGGTTCCTTCACATACTGGGGCAGGTTGGCGAAATAAACAAATGACGGAGCCTGCGTATTAGGCAGCTGGGTGATGTACTTGATTTTAATATACTTCCCTTTGTTCGAAGGAGGCGGATAGGCCTTGATAAGCGGAAGCATCTCCTCGTTCAGCCGCGCGGTGGGAATGCGGGTTGTACGGTTGCGATACACGTTGCGTGCTTCTTCCAGTACCTTCAGAATACGCTGCTTGGTGAGTGCCGAAGCGAAGATAATGGGGAAATCGACAAACGGAGCAAAACGGTTCCGAATGGCTTCCTCGAAAGTCTTCATCACTTTGACGGTCTTATCCTCCACCAAGTCCCACTTGTTTACCACAACGACCAGCCCTTTGGCATTCTTCTGAATCAATGAAAAGATGTTCAGATCCTGACTTTCAATACCTCGGGTAGCATCAAGCATCAGAATGCAGACATCCGAATTTTCGATGGAACGGATAGAACGGATTACGGAGTAATATTCCAAATCTTCATTCACCTTGTTTTTCTTACGAATGCCGGCCGTATCCACTAAGTAGAAATCGAACCCGAACTTGTTGTAACGGGTATAAATGGAATCGCGTGTCGTTCCGGCAATCTCCGTCACGATATTGCGTTCCTCTCCGATAAAAGCATTTACAATGGACGATTTACCGACATTGGGACGACCCACAACGGCAAAACGGGGGATATTCTCGTCCGGGATCTCCGCCGATTCTTTCTTGAACTTACTCACAATCAAATCCATCATGTCGCCGGTACCGCTTCCGGTTATCGCCGAAATGCAATAGGGATCGCCTAAGCCAAGACTGTAGAACTCAGGAGCGTTGTATTGCAATTCGTTGTTATCGGTCTTGTTGGCGATCAGCAACACAGGCTTCTTGGTACGACGGAGAATAGACGCCACCTCCATGTCCAGGTCGGTCACTCCGTTCATTACGTCCACCACAAACAGGATAACATCCGCCTCGTCCACAGCCATCAATACCTGCTTGCGGATCTCTTCTTCAAAGATGTCGTCCGAGTTCACCACCCAGCCGCCTGTATCTACCACCGAAAACTCACGTCCCAACCATTCGGTCTTGCCATACTGACGGTCGCGCGTAGTCCCCGCTTCTTCGTTCACAATCGCCTGCCGGGTCTTCGTCAAACGATTAAACAGCGTAGACTTTCCCACATTGGGGCGTCCTACTATTGCAACTAAATTTCCCATAGTTCTTTATCTTTCATTCGTTTTGCGACTCTCACAGCCGCCTGTTGTTCTTCTTTAATCAAGCTGATACCCAAAATTGCGCAGCTCCTTGTCTGAATTGCGCCAATCCTTATCCACTTTCACCAAGGTCTCCAAGAAAATGGTCTTCCCAAAGAACTTCTCCAGATCGCGCCTTGCTTCCGAAGCGACCTTCTTCAATGCCCGTCCCTGCCTGCCGATAATGATGCCTTTCTGCGAATCACGCTCCACGTAGATGACCGCATGAATATAAATCTTTCCGGCATCTTCCTTGAACTGATCCACCCCGACCTCTACAGAATAGGGAATTTCCTTATCATAGTAAAGCAAAATCTTCTCACGGATGATTTCATTGACAAAGAAACGGGCAGGCCTGTCCGTCCACTGGTCTTTATCAAAATAAGGAGGCGATTCGGGCAAAAGCTCCTTGACACGTTTCATTACATAGTCCACATTGAACTTAGCGACTGCCGAAATAGGAATAATCTCCGCCGAAAGCAACAACTCTTTCCAGGCATCCACCAGTTCCACCAGCTTTTCCTGATTGGTAAGGTCGATCTTATTGATAAGCAGCAGAACCGGTACATCCAGTTTGCCGACTTTCTCCACGAAATCGTTGTGCTTGTCCGGCGTTTCAACCACATCCGTAACATAAAGCAAGATGTCCGCATCGGCCAAAGCCGACGTAGAAAAGTTCAGCATCGACTCCTGCAACTTATACGAAGGTTTCAGTACACCGGGCGTATCCGAGAACACGATCTGCATCTCGTCCGTATTGCAGATGCCCATAATGCGATGACGGGTGGTCTGCGCCTTAAAGGTAGCAATAGAAATCCGTTCGCCTACCAGCGCATTCATCAACGTCGACTTCCCGACATTCGGATTTCCGACAATATTCACAAAACCGGCCTTATGCATAACCAATCATTTTAAAACCGTGAAAAAAAACGCATCGAATTCATTCAAATAGGATGCGTTTCTTATCATATACCAACATAGTCTCACTTCTTGCCGTCGTATCCCCATTTCACGTAAACGGCACCCCACGTAAAGCCGGCGCCGAACGCCGTGAAAATCAGATTATCCCCTTTCTTCAGTTTGTCTTCAAAATCCCAGACACACAACGGAAGTGTTCCGGCACTCGTATTGCCATAACGCTGGATGTTGATCATCACCTTCTCATGAGGGACTTCCAGACGACTGGCAACCGCATCAATGATACGCAGATTAGCCTGATGGGGAATTACCCAATCAATGTTGTCCTTATTCAATCCATTCCTTGCGGCAATCTCGGCACTGACATCCGACATGCTCGATACGGCATACTTGAATACGGTACGGCCTTCCTGATAGATATAGTGCATATGGTTGTCTATCGTAAAATAGGAAGGAGGACATACGGAACCGCCTGCTTTCATGTGAAGGAAAGGAAGTCCCTTGCCATCTGTACGCAAGATAGAATCCATAATGCCATAGTCTTCCGTCGTAGGTTCTATCATGAACGCAGCCGCACCGTCACCAAAAATCGGACAGGTGGCACGGTCTGTATAGTTCACCATCGACGACATCTTGTCGGCACCGACAATGATCACTTTCCTGTATCTGCCGGAACGTATAAAGTTGGCCGCAGTTTCCATTGCATACAGAAAACCACTACAGGCTGCCTGCAAATCAAAAGCGAAAGCATTCTTCAAGCGCAACTTGTCACACAAGATAGAAGCCGTCGAAGGGAAATGATAGTCAGGAGTCGTAGTAGCAACAATCACCAAATCAATGTCATCGGGATTGGCTCCCGTGCGCTGCATCAACTGCTTGGCGGCCTTACGAGCCATATACGAACTACCCAATCCTTCTTCATTGAGGATGCGTCTCTCCTTCACACCGATTCGGGTCATAATCCATTCATCATTGGTGTCCACCATGTGGGATATCTCGTCATTCGTCAAGACATAATCAGGGACATAACCGCCGACTCCTGTAATTACTGCATTTATCTTTTCCATCAAATTTCCAATACTTAGTAAATACTCACAAAAGGCAATCTAAAAAGTTTTGTCTTTTCTCCAAAAGCAAAGCTTTTCAGACACCTGTTCAAGCAGAGACCTGCTGTGCGCCGACATTAAACGGCGGCTTCTTTCTCTACAGCAAGTTTACCTCTGTAATAGCCACATGCACCACACACCGTGTGATATACGTGCCATTCACCACAATTCGGACAAATAGCCAATGTAGGAGCTACTGCCTTATCATGAGTTCTTCTCTTTGCAGTTCTTGTCTTCGACTGTCTTCTCTTAGGATGTGCCATTTTCTTAAATCTTTAATTGTTATCTGATAATTTTTTCAATTCATTCCAACGGGGGTCAATCGGTGCCTGTCTATCACCGCCAACCGACATATCATCTGCATCCGAAAACATTGCATCATCGTCGCCCGCAGTTGTCCGCAGATGCTTACTCAGTTTCCCACTCATTTCCTTATTACACTTCCCTGGAGCATGCACATGCTTCATGGGAATAGCCAATGCAACAAATTCATACATAAACCATGCAACGTTTATTGCACCTTCCACTTCGGGAACGACAATCAGGTTATCATCCTCCTCGGCATATTCCGCACCAAACTTGACCATCAGCTCATCTGCCGACGAAATCGGAAGTTCCATATCATCCAGGCATCTGTCACACGGAGCCACAACCTCCCCTTCTGTCCGAAAGTTCAACACATAGGCACAAGAAGTCCGCTTCACAACCAACGTCACACGCACCTTGCCTCTCTGAACTTCAGATCCTTCTATGTCGGCAAAGAACTCGTCGTCAAGCAGGAAGTCATACTGACAGCTATCAGTACGCATACCCTTCAAGTCTATTCTATACTCTTCAAACTTCCCCACGTCTGTTCCTTTCGAAACTGCCAATCACCGGCAGATATAATTCGGGCGACAAAGATACAAAAAAATATCCGCATTGCACAGGTCTGAACAAAAAAAAGGCCCTTTTTATTAGTTTTTATCATTAAAGCCCTGTCAAACAAATGCAGAGAGGGATAAGAAAAAATTTCCGGCACCGTAAGAAAGCACTGCATGAAGATGCGAGGAAACACTGTATG
>NZ_CANRPM010000115.1 GCF_947632445.1 uncultured Bacteroides sp.
AATCGAACGGAAAAGATAACATTCCGCTGCACCGCACTTGAAAAGGCGGCACTTGCGGAACAGGCAGCCCGATGCGGAATCAGCACATCGGAGTATTGCCGTACACTCGCACTGGGCGGACGACCCAAGGAGAGGTACACGGAAGAAGAAAGGGAACTGTTTCGGGAGATAGCCCGACTGAAAGGAACACTCCAGCGTCTGAACAACTACTTCGGTGGTCGCCAGTATCGGGAAGTGTTCGAGGAGAATCGGACACTAATAACAGAACTCCAAAAAATACTCTCACGATGATAGGGAAAGGGAAAAGCATATCACATGGCGTGGCGGCACTGGAGTATGACCTCGCCAAAGAGATAGACGGGCAAGCAGCAGCCACCGAAATAGCCCGGCATGAGCTTTACGGGTGTACGGGTGCGGAAATGGTGCAGGAGATGAAACCTTACTTCACAGATTTTCCGAACGTAAAGAATAACTGCCTGCGTTTTGAGGTTAGCCCCTCGATAGAGGAAAGCTCCAGCTTTACCGATGCGGACTGGGCAGAACTTGGCAACGACTTCATGCAGTGCATGGAACTGATGAACCACCAGTATATCATCATCAAGCACAGCGGAACGGAGAGCAAGAAGAAGCAGGCACACCTGCATATACTGGCAAACCGGATATCCCTTTCCGGGGAACTCTACCGGGACAACTGGATAGGTAAACGGGCAACGGAAGCCGCCAACGCCATAGCCAAGGAACGGAACTTCGTGCAGTCGCAGGATATCGGCAAAGCCAACAAAGCGGAAATTAAGGAAGCCATGAACGAGGTGCTGAAGAAGCTGCAGGGCTTTGACCTTGCCAAATTCCAAGAGGAACTCGGCAAACTGGGCTTCAAAGTCCGGGAAGCCAGGGCAAGCACCGGGAAACTTAACGGCTACTATGTCACAGCCCGGAGCGGAACGGAATACAAGGCAAGCGAGATTGGGAAAGGCTACACGCTCGCCCATATAGAGCAGACACAGAAAAAATTGAAGTATAACCAAATGAGCATATCACATGGAAACAAACTCACGTCCGGAAAAGGAGGCTTCCACCTCTAAGCAAGGACAATACCGACCACGCAGGAAAGACACCACTCCGAAAGTGAACCCGCAGCTTGCGGTAGAACTGGTATATCAAGAATTGAAGCGTGTAGAAGCCTATACGAAGCGCATAGAGGACGCAACAGCTAAAAAGATGGAAATGGACAGGGGAAGTCTTGAAAGTGCCGAAAATCGCCTAAAAAACGTATTGGCGGAGTTTGAACGGCAGGGAAACAGGATGAAAAACGGCAGCTATGTGGACAAGAAAGTTTCAATGTACTCAATCCTTTGTGCTGTTTTCTCCCTATTGTTCGCCTGTCTGATGTGTTACCTATGGGTGGATGCAGCCAAGGACAGGGATAACTACAAGAGGTATTATGAATATTTTCAAGAAATGGATAAACAAAAAAGCGGAGAGTAGCATTCTCCGCTTTTTTGTTTAACTTTTGAAAGTCTTTTTTATGTGAGTTTGTAGCGCTTGTAGAACCAAAAACAGATAATTGATAAAAACATCAGTGGTGCTATAACTGCAAAATCTGTTATGTTAAAAGACTCTCTTACATAACCTATCACATACCACGGAATGGCACTGGCAAAAACTATAGAGAGCATTTTTGCGTGTCTTGAAAAATAATAGCTTGTAAAAGCTTTATGCAAAACCTGATTATCAATGTTGGGAAACATGTCTTTGTATGACTGCTGTTTGATGAGATAATCTTTCCTTGAGTGAGAGCCAATACCAAACCATATCAAAGCCCATGCTATAAAGAGCATTGTCATTGCTATGCCTCCCATACCATCATCAAAGAAGTAAGATATTGATACTTCCTTTATGTCGGCTCTGATGATAAGGGCAAATAGTAATAAAACATTCCAACAGCATGTTGTAATAAGCCCATATTTAATATGACTTTTCATAAGAATTTCATTAGTGTAAGCAAGCGCAAGCTGAACCAACCGCAGCAGCACCACCACCAACCCATGGATTTAACCCTGAACTCATAAGCCCTTGATATCCCCACCAAGCATCAGCAAAAACTACACTTCCAAAAGAAACTCTAGTTTGAGGTTTGTTGAGGAGTTCTGCCCATTCTGAATAGTGCTCTGCCCAATATTGAGATGAAGCTTGGTAAGTGGTGATAAAGCAAATCACCGCTTGCCTATTAAGCTCTGGTAAATCTAAATCCGAAGCTACTTCTTTTATTAAGTTCTCAAAAGATTCTGTTTGATTGGATAAAGCTTTTTCGATATACTCTTTTTCTTTTGGAGATAGAGAGGCTTGTATCTCTTCAATCGTTGTAGAGAACATATCTTGGGTGATAGATTCAGAGGTTGTCCTTGTAGGACAATGTTGCGATATATACGTGTTAGCAATGGGTATAACCATTTCTTTCATGTCCGTAGTAACATTGCCTCTTGTTTTAGCAGAGCTCAAGCCTTGATGAATATAGGCTAGACAATCATTGTGTATGGATGCAAACTCCATACCGTAATCAACCAATTCGTTTGATTTGTTTTGGGGAGTTACTGTTTCATTTTCATTTGTACAAGATGAAAAGAACGTCCCAATCATAATAACGAAAACCGATGTTAATGCTAAAATTCTTTTCATAACGGTATGATTTAGGGGTTAATACCCGCAAATATAAATATTTTCTTAGAAATAAACAATAAAAACATATTTTTAATTACATCTTATTTTTTATTTTAAAGTGTAACTTATTTCCTCTTTTTGATTATGAACTAAATTTCTTTGAGTTTCCTCTTTATAGCTCCAATAACATATCCTTTAGGATTTTCTGCCAATCGTGCGCCTTTCTTCAATTCCCCCAAGAACCCCATGAAATCGGGGATGCGGTTTTGTCCCTCGATAATGGTTTTCTTGTTCTTGTTGATTTCATCAGACTTGAAGTCAAAGGAGAATTTAAGGTAGTCATATACGTTGTTCTCCAGCTGGAGCCGTGCTGTAATTTTAGCCATGCGCGCCTGTTCCTGTAGTGCAGGGTCTTCCCTGTCTTCAAAGAATACAGGAAATAGGGTCCAGCCAATGACCTTCTTTCCTTCCTTTTCCTCCTTAGCGACAAAGGAGTATGGAGAGGATTCATCAAGTTCTTTTTTAGCTGCATCGATAACATATCTCTTGAAATCATTAACTCTTTCGTACTTTCCTTGCAAGCAAAACCTTTCGCGAAGTCCGTCAGACCCATCTAACGACACAAACAAAGGTTTGGTTTGTCCGGACATCAGCTCATAGAATCGCATGGCATAGACGCTTTTAAACTTCATGGCTGTTATGAGTTCGTATTTCTTGAACCCTTTCGTAAAATCAAGTGCGGCTCTCCAGATAGGGTCATAGACATGAAAGGTAGCAATACCTGTGCCTTTTTCTATTTTAGGGTGTTCGATGATGGCTGTATAGAACCAAATCTTATCATCTTCATATTCAGCCCCTTTTTTAGACAGCGATGTGAATGCAGCTTTAGCCTTGGCATAGTTGTGGTCATCTTCGTCTCGAAGAATGGATGCTACAGGCATGGTGATGTTCACCCCACAGTCAGACGGCTCAATCTTGTGCATGTGGTCTTTGATTTTAATACCTTCCAACCATTGTTGGGCAAATTCGATAAGACGATATATGATACGCTTTTCGTAAGGACTGAAATCGTATTTGGCACATGTCCATATATAGGACTGAAATACGGCTTTGTTTGGTAGGTTTTCGCTCATAGGTATTCTTTTAGATTGTTGCGTATGGGTCAAGTTCCTTAATCCGCTTACACAAATAATCGAAGCGTTTCTTAGTAAGCGGCGTGAGTGTATTGAGGTTCTCGCCATCAAAATTCTCTCCAAAGATAATGTCGTCCACCCCTATGCCGTGATTATAGTTCTCACGCACGCAATCACGCAGAATCCAAAGGCTGCGCAGGTTCACCCAGTCTGCCGTTTTATTCTTGATTCTGCTGAACAGCACAGCAGCTGTGTAGAGGTAGTGTCCGCAATGGTTGTAGTCATGCAGCACCAGTTTCCCTTGATAGTATATGTCGAAGTCTTTGTTTTCCTCATCTTCCTTTGTATCGCAGTAGAAGAACGGAATATCTTTCAGACCGTCCCAATCAATGTAAGTTGTTGGTTTCATAAGTGTGCTTTTATGGTTTTCTGCAAATATATAAATTAAGTACGAGTTCAACAAATAAAACTCGTACTGTTTATTCTTTATCTCGTTTTTAGAGTGTTAATTTTTATTCTTTATCTCGTACTTGAGTATTCTTTATCTCGTACTTAGAGGGTGTTTTTCTCGCATAATGCGCGCGCGCGAGGATAGGACATAGATAGTCGATGTTAAGATAGAA
>NZ_CANRPM010000116.1 GCF_947632445.1 uncultured Bacteroides sp.
GGGCCGAAACTCTCGTATGCAGTCATTGCCAAAGAAGCTCTTTCGTCTGAACAGGAGGCAAAAAAACTGGCCCGGAAGGTATCGGTCGATGTAAGTGTGTTCGACCAGGCCGGATGCGCCTCTCCGCATAACCTGTATATTGAAAAGGGAGGAGAAGTGTCTCCGGAACGCTTCTGCGCGATTTTGGCGGAAGCATTTCCGAAAACAGAGATACAGATACCCAAACCGTCGGTTTCTCCGGAACAAATTTCGGCGATTCATTCGGCGCGGGGTGTCTATGATTTCAAAGGAAAGGTCTGGGGAAGCGATACGATGTCGTGGACAATTCTGTATTCCGACGACAACGAACTGTGTAAGCCGGTGTATTCCCGAACGCTTATGGTACATTCGGTAGAGCATATAAATGATGCCCTGCAACATATCGAAGAGTATATCCAGACGATCGGAATAGCCGCTCCCGAAGAAAAAGCCGTCGCTTTTGCCGACGAGGCGACCGCGGCAGGCGTGGCACGATGCCCGCAAATCGGCCGTATGCTGAATTTTGAAATGCCGTGGGACGGCGTATTCCTCTTTGACCGGTTGGTCAAATGGAACACGTTGGGCGGCCCGTTGCGGTAAACTTTGCACAAACAGGTGGAAACCATTTCAAACCGGCGCATAGCAAAAAACACCTTGTATATGTATGCGAGGATGTTTTTTGTGATGATAGCAGCACTGATATCCTCGCGCATAGTGCTGAATGCGTTGGGTGAAACGGATTATGGCATATACAGTGTTGTCGGCGGGGTCGTGACGATTGTTTCCTTTTTGAACGGCGCATTGAGTTCATCGACCAGCCGTTTTCTTGCCTATCAATTGGGCTGTGGTGACTTTCGTGAACTGTGCGACACTTTTTCGGCATCCCTTACCCTGCATATTGCCGTAGCCGCCATTGCCGTATTGGTTGGTGAAACGATTGGCCTGTGGTTCCTGCTGCACAAAATGGTGATTCCTCCGGAAAGGATGATGGCTGCCTTATGGGTGTATCAGTTCTCGATTGTTACCGTGGTTTTCACGTTTACGCAAGTCCCGTATTCCGCCACCCTGATTGCCCACGAACGTTTTTCTATCTACGCCTATGTGGGGCTTTACGAGGCTTTTGCGACCTTAGGCATTGCTTTCCTAATCAAATATGCACCTGCGGACAGATTGATTTTCTATGCCCTGCTGTTGATGATGAACAAGATAGGTATACAGCTATTTTACAGATATTACACATCACGATGTTACAAGGAATGCCGTTTCCGCAGGATTAAGGACAAATCGCTATATGAAACATTGATGGGTTATTCGGGATGGGACTTGTTTGGTGGTATGGCTATGGTGTGCCAGGGTCAAGGGGTGAGCATCGTGTTGAACATGTTTCTCGGACCGGCGGTCAATGCCGCAAGAGCGATAGCGACTCAAATTGAAGGAGCTGTCAATCAATTTATTACAAATATCATGGTTTCTGCCCGTCCGAGTGTTATAAAGAGTTTTGCGCAGCAAGATTACGATACGATGTATGAATTGACTTTCCGCATCATGAAATATGCGTGGATGCTGATGCTGGCCATCATTCTTCCGCTGTGTTTTGAAATGCGGTACATACTGCGGATTTGGCTGGTGGATGTCCCGAATCACACATTGTATTTTTCGATCATTGTATTGATCGGATCTTTATTGCAAACAATTCATTCCGCACAGTTGATGGCGTATCATGCCATCGGCAGAATCAAGGCGGGGAATGTGGAAGGCGGGACGATGATGATGATGGCGCTACCTGTCAGCTATTGCATCCTCCGTTTCGGCGGACGAGCCGAATGGTGCCTTGTCTCCATCGTGCTGCTTAACTTCATCGCCCAACTCAACGGATTACGTCTTATACACAAATATGTTCCATTTAGTTTGAGAAGTCTCTTTCGAACGGTATATCTCCCCATTGGCAAGGTGACATTGTGCGCGGTGGTCGTGCCCATGTTTGTTTATTGCCTTATGCCGGAAGGGGGTGTCCGTTTCGTGTGCAATGTGGCATTCACGGAATTGAGTATTGGTCTGTTGGTATGGTTTGTCGGTCTGTCCGCACGAGAAAGGACGATGGTTATGAACCTTGTAAAACATAAAATATGCGCAAAATTACAACATTAGACGGAATAGAATTGGTTCCGATAGGTCTTGGGACATTTCCTTTTCAGAGAGAGGAGATGTGCCTGCTCATTGAAAATGCCGTGGCTGTCGGATATCGGCTGTTCGATACAGCTGATGATTATCGGGGAGAGACAGGCATCGGCATGGCGGTGGAACGTCTGACAAAATCGGGGCGAATCAAAAGAGAGAGTCTATTTCTGCAGACAAAAATTTCAGCAAACGGTTCATATGTCAATGAACCGCTCTCAGGAGTATATTTCAACAAATATTCCCCATTCATGCAAAAGCATTCGGTTGCAGAACTCGTACGGGAAAAAGTACATATTTCCCTGCGGGAAATGCACACCGAGTATTTGGACTCTTTGTTGATACATCTTCCTTATGAGGATTATTTCCCCGATATCTGGGAAACGATGGTTCGGCTGAAAGACGAGGGCAAGGTCCGATATCTGGGGGTCTCCAATTTTCACCCACGACACATCGGGCAGCTGCCGACGGAGGCGAAACCCGATATCAATGAAATATATATAAGTCCCATAGGGACGAAAGACGCACAAGTCGAATATGCCGGGAAAGAGGATATTCTGCTCATGACCTATTCTCCGTTGATGGATGTGGCGGCCCAACGAATCAAGGCGGAAGGGACGATAAAGGGAATCATGCAGAAATACGGAAAAACATTGGCCCAGATCGTCTTGCGTTGGAATGTGGACCGCGGCTGTATCCCCCTGCCGCGCACTAAAAATCCGATGAGATTGAGAGAGAATTTTTCAATCTTCGATTTTCAACTCACGGCTGATGAAATCGAAACCATATCTTCGATGAATCGCGATTATCAGTATATGGCGGAATCTACAATCTGCCCGGGAATATAACAAATATGAAAAACAAGATTTTACACATCATAAACGCCGGAATCCGGCGAAAAAGTTACTGGTACAATGACATATTGTTTGCCGATTGTCCGAAATTTTGGAAGCACCGTACATTCAACCTCGATATCGTCAATCTCGGCAGTTCCTCAGGGAAATACGCTTTCGACTATTCGGGGCTGGGATTGAAGGGGGCAAACTGGGCAATGGCTCCGCAGTCTTTGGTCGCCGACCTGGCTATTCTGAAGACATACAGCAGTTTCCTTAAACCACAGGGCGGAACCGTGCTGATTCCGTTGTGCCCGTTTTCCTGTTTGGGAGGAAGCAGTTTGTATTTGCCGGATAAATATTACAGTATCCTGCGTATGTCTTCGATACCTTATTGCTCTTATAAAAAGCAGCAGGAGGTGTTTGCCAAAAGGGACAATCCCTTGCGCTATTATCCTTCCGTTGAGGTGATACGGGATATTTGGCGTTTATTTCGTAATCCCGACAATTCGATTCCCGAAAAAGAATTTCGCTGGAACGCCGAGCAGTTTATAAACGGCTGGATGCACGAATTCAGCATACTGGATTTCAAGCATCCGCTCATCCTGAAAAATCAAGATGCGTACGAGGATGGCGTGCGCATATTGAATGAAATGATTCGATTTTGTTTGGAGCGCAATTTCCGTCCGGTCATCGTCATTCCTCCCGTAACCAAACAACTATCATTGTTGTTTACAGCCGATATGCGTGAAAGGTTTATTTATTCTTTTATCGAACAGGGGAACAAACAAGGCATCGAATTTTTTGGATTATTTCGAGGATGCGGATTTTTCTGACAATCCGGAATTATTCCGCAATTCGTTCTTCTTGAACAAGGTGGGAGCAAAACTCTTTACTCGTCGTATTATAAAGGATCTGAATGTTATATGAATTTGTCTACATCTAAATTGACTGGTAGGTAAAAGATATTATCTGCAAAAATAAATATATTGGTGACATGTTATTTACCTCCTTTACTTTTTTAATATTTTTGCCAATCGTATTTTTGTTATACTGGTTTGTTTTTAGGCAACTGAAATGGCAAAACCTGTTAATAGTAGTGGCAAGTTATGTCTTTTATGGATGGTGGGACTATCGGTTTGTGATATTGATAGCTATCACTTCATTATGTAGTTTTTTTAGTGGCCTTTTAATAGAAAGATTCAAGAGTCTGACTAGTCCTGAATAACCGTTACAGTTATTGGACAAAAATAAATTATTTATTACAGTTCAGCAAGGTTAGTCTTGC
>NZ_CANRPM010000117.1 GCF_947632445.1 uncultured Bacteroides sp.
GAACGGGGCGTATCCGTGTTTACGGTGTCCCGAAATATGATTACGCCGATATTACGGTGGATCAGAGCGGCAAACTTTCCTGCTCATTTATCAGCATGACGCCGGTAGAACGCTTGGCGGAACAGTCTGAACCGCCCAATCGTCAGGAACAGGATCCCCAGGCATGGTATGACGTCCACGCCGAGAAAATCCTGGAGCAGCTGACGTCCGATTTGAACTCCAGAGGTAATAACAGTCTGCTTCTGAAGGAAGATGGCTCGGTAATTGCTTGCTACGGCGAGGACGAAGGTGAGACAAGGAAAGGCGTTTTATCTCGTCTTCCGCCCAAAGCCAATTGGGGCGCGTTGGCCGAGCTCATAGAACAGGATGGCCTGACGGCTACGGTGCGGGACTCCTGTATTGCGGTCACATGGTAAAAAGCGAGGTGTGCTTGTGAAGAAAGGAATGACGATTCAGGAAACGCTGACTGAGATTATGCGTCAGAGCAACGCCAAGGCCGACTACATGGTAAATCTCAGCAACATGCACCTGGAGACTTGCGACGGAACACCTGTCCTGCGCCTGCTGGATGAAAACGGACTGGATCGAGTGGAACCTCTGGACATTCTGCCTACCGCTCACCGGCAGATCGGTGAATTTCTGAACATTCCCCGGAAGTATTATGACAAGATGCTTCAGGAGAACATCGGCCTTCTTGCCGAGAACGTAAACAGTTGGCTTGGCCGTTCTGAGGGCGAGCGTATGGTTCGCACAATCGACGGCAAGGCAAGGGCGTTTTTAAGCAACCGTTACCGGCGCATCGACAATCTGGATATTGCCCGCATCACCCTTCCCATTATTGAGAAGATGCCCGGCGCCATCTATGAGAGCTGTCAGATTACCGATGACGCCATGTATATCAAGGTAGTCAATCCCAAACTCACTGCAGAGGTGGTTCCCGGCGATGTGGTTCAGGCCGGAGTGGTCATCTCCAACAGCGAGACGGGCCAGGGCGCCGTGAGTATCCAGCCTCTGATTTTCCGCCTTGTCTGCACCAACGGCATGACGGTGAATGAGGCCGGCACCCGCAGAAACCACATTGGCCGGATAAACAGCAGTGATGAGAATTTCCTGCTGTATTCTCAGGCGACTATTGAAGCCGATGACCGTGCGTTCATCATGAAGATCCAGGACACAGTACGAGCCGCGGTGGACGAAGCCCAGTTTGCCAGAGTCCTGGATAAGCTGCGGGAGAGCAAGAGCAAGAAGCTGAATACCACCGATCTCCCCGGCGTGGTCAAGCTGGCAAGCTCCAGTATGGGCATCACGGACGCGGAGAGCGACGGGGTACTCCAGCGGCTCATTGAGGGCACCGACTACACCCTCTACGGCCTTGCCAACGCCGTTACCCGGCACAGCCAGGATGTGGAAAGCTATGACCGCGCCTCCAAGCTGGAGGAGATCGGCTATCAAATCATCACCATGTCGCCGGAGCTTTTCCGGCGCATTAACAATGTAACTCGCATGGCCGCCTGAAGGCTGTGCGGAAATAAAAATACGAGGAGGAAAACACATGAATACTCAGGAAACTAATATGATGCAGTGCCCGCCTTTCGTTCTGCCCGATCTTGAACCGGTGGCAAGCGACTCTGGCTTTACCAAGGAGGAACTGGAAGGAGATATGGACGGCCTCCGGCTGAACTTCCAGCGCGTGAAGATCCCCAGCGGCGGCCAGGTCCAATTCGAGCTCCCCGGCGACGACCCGGACAACCCGGACTACGCCAAGTTCCTGGACGGCGTCATCGTCTACAGCCACAACTCCAACGCCTACTGGCCTGACGGCGATGACTACGACGACAACACACCGCCCGCCTGCCAGTCCACAGACGGTAAGTTGGGCTACGGCACTCCCGGCGGTATCTGCGCCGACTGTCCCATGAACCGTTTTGGCAGCGACAGGAAAGGCACCGGAAAAGGCAAAGCCTGCAAGAACATGCGCGTCCTGTACCTGCTCCGCAGCGGGGACTACATGCCCATCAAGCTCTCCCTCTCTCCCACCAGCATCAAGCCCTACACCGATTTCGTCAATGCCGCATTCATCTCAAGGCGCCGCGGCGTTTGCGGAAGCGTAGTGCGCATCGGCCTGAAGAAAAAGAACAACGGCAAGGATGACTACAGTGTGGCGACCTTCCAGAGACTCTACGACTTCACCGGCGAGGAGCTGTCGCGGGCCAGGGCCTACGCCAACAATTTCAGGCAGCAGATCGAGCTGATCCTTTCCCAGCGTACCGGGGATATCGAGGCGGAGGCCGGCAGCGGTGTGGAGATGGAACGCCCTGCCAAAGTTATGCCCAACAACGCAGGGCACTTTGAAGTTGGCACCATCAACGGCGACGCGGAAGACTTGCCGCTGTAATTCGGATGACCCCCCTGACAGATGAGCAGCGCCAATTTGCGGCGGATAATCACGCTCTCATCTATTCCTTCCTTAATGAGGAGGGCCTTGATGAGCGTGAGTACTATGACATTGCCGCTTTGGGGTATGTATCTGCGGTCAGGCGGTATTTGATGCGGTCAGAACTGCGCCGCTACGCCTTCTCTACCGTTGCGTGGAAATCCATGCGGCGCAGCATTACGGCGTTTTATAAGGCTGAGTCCCGCAGAGTGAAAGCGGAGCAAAGCTATTTGGAATCATCCGCCTTGGAGGATCCCATGGAAGAAATGGAGGCCAGATTGATTTTGCACGACCTGGCCTCTGTTGCCCACAGGGCTCAGTACGAGCTGGCGATCCTGCGTCTGCAGGGGTATTCCATCGCCGATGTGGCCAAAAAGCAAGGCATTTCCCCTAAAAAAGTGCGGAGCCTGCTAAAAAATCTGTATCGAGAATGTTTTCAAAAATATACAAAGAAGGAGGCAAAAATATGATAACCAAGGCCCACAGGACTCTGAGCGGGTCACTGATGCACCCACTTTGCGTTGGCAACTGTGCCTTTATCCGCCACGAATCGGGATATACTCGAACGTCCCGTGTCGTTGCTATCAAAAGCGTGAGCCGGGAGGAAATCTGTTTTGAGACGCAGAACACCCACTACCGGCTTGTACCGGAACCTACAACCGAATGTGCTGACGGCCTCACCGTTATGGGCTTGACGGCCTGAAAGCTCCGGGAGCGCACGAAGGGATTCCCTTTGTGCGCTCCCTTTTTTGAGAGAACATCCAAACGGCGCAAGGCAACGGAGGTAACGACAATGTATACGATTCAAAATATCCGAACAGGTAAATTTCTATTCGGAACAGCGTTCGGTTACGGCGCCGGCTCCAGTAAGCAGAGAACCAGTTTTGAAATGATGGTCACTTACGACAGCCTGTTTTCCGCGAAGGCGGACTTTTTGCACCGGCAATGCGGTCATGATTACCGAATCGTCCGTCTCAAGCCGCCTGAAGTGGATCGCGTCATAATGTACGATACTCCCAGCGGCTATGATACCGGCGTGCGTGAGGAACGATCACGAAAAGCGAAACGGAGGAATAGACAAAAGTGAAAATCACCGATTCTGACGCCCCTAAGGGCGTCATCTGGTACCACGACACCGCCTGCCACAAGTGTGGTACGATGCCGGTCAACTCCTGGGACAAGCGGGTGTCCCGCGCCCTGGGCTACAAGCACATCCACTGCGAAGCCTGCATCGCCAAGGAGTACGACATATCGGTTGACGATCTTCGGGGTGTCATGCAGGAACACTATGGGCTGGTGCCGTGTTCTGGTCTATGAATGAGCTGACCAAGGAGCTTCTGGCGGAGGGTTGGACGTTGGAGAAACACCCGGACTATGTTTATAGAGGCCGTTATGACGAGGGACTTGAGTATAAGTGGGAACACAAGCTCAAGCTCGTCTGGCAGACCGGCTGCGGGCTTTTGGTGGAGGGTCAGACAGTGGCGACTTCCGATGCCTGGTTCATGGGCGTCCAGTACAGCCCGGAGAACGGGAACCCGCTGCTGCGGTGCCCGTACAACAACCGCAAATGCGAACACATTCCGGAGGGGTTCCCGCTCCCCATGTGTCCGTGCCGGCTTACGGATCAGCCCTATGACTACGAAGCCAGCACGGAAAAGGTGTCCGACGGCAGAGCCAAGGCCCGGCGAAAGCAGTACATGGAGATTACGGGCGGACAGTATTGCGCCTGCGTCGTGGACTGCAACGGCTATGAAGGCGGCCAGCTGGAGGTCAAGTATGATGTAGACCGGTGCATACGAACCAGGTGCAAGAATCAATTCTGCTCCATCCGCAAAAAGCCCCATGACCTGACGCCG
>NZ_CANRPM010000118.1 GCF_947632445.1 uncultured Bacteroides sp.
CTGTCGAAGGCGGGCGGCAGCGCCGAAGCGGAATATGCGCGGGGCGTGCTGAAGGCCCTGCAGGGCGACTTCGAGGGCGCCAAGGCGAAAGTAAAGGCGGCGGAAGCCCTGGGTATGCCCGATACGGAGCGCATCCTGAACCATATCGAAGAGGCGGAAACCTTTGCACAATAGAATAAAGAAATAAATAATAAAGAAAGAGAAGACAGAAACCGGATAAAGAAAGAGAATCAGTAACCGAAAATTTAAACATAAAATTAAGATAAGATGAAAAAGATTAGTTTATTATTGATTGTGTCGCTATGTATGTTGGGAGGCTGCAAGGACGATCTCCTCAAAGAAGGCGGCGGTGAAAACGGCCTTACGACCGAAGGCACAAACTACATGGCCTTTAACATTGTATCTGACGGAGGAGCCACTACGCGCGCCTGGCCGGGTAATCCCACCGAAGAAACCGACTTCGATGCAGGCTCCGAGGGAGAGCAGGCCATAACGACCGCACCGGGCTCGAATGTCGCCCTATTTTTCAGAGCGGACAATTCGTTCCACTCCATGCGCGAGTTGACCCGTGTGGCAAACAGTGGGGATGCCAGCGACAGACAGCCGACAGAGAGAACCGTCGGCACATTCGTTGCCAATTTGAAAATAGAGGAAGGGCAAGAGGGGAGTCTGCCGACGAAGGTGCTTATCGTACTCAATGGCAATTCGAATCGTCTCGATGGGTTGGAAAGAGCCATCAAAGCCACAAATAAACATATTTACGATGAGCCGGATGCTCCAGAGGCACAGAGCGATGCCGAATATGCGCTTGCATACCTTACAAGACGGTTGAGCGATGAGACGATAGCTGAGGAAAATGCAAGTGTGGTAATTTTCTCGCCGGCAGGGATTCCTACCGAATATTGCACCATGACGAATGCCGTATATGTAGGCTCAGGAGAGAAGGAAGGAGACGAAACGTTAGCAGGGAAAGAGAAATCCTATCAGACAGGTAAGATATACAATTTAGCCTTGATAGGAGAGAAAAATATCCAAGCAACAGAAGATTTGGCAAAGGAGAATCCCCTGACGGTTCATGTGGAGCGTATGGCTGTAAAAGTTGAAGTTGACTTTGACAAGAATTTAGGGGTAGATACACTGGGCACAGGCACAAGCAACCCAGCCATGAAACGGGGTGGTTTTAAGTATCCCTTGCTGCTAAGACCGAAGGGAACCGGAGCAACGACCCAAGTAAAACAGGCTACCGGGACAGCAGTGGCAACAACGGATGTTGATTGGGCATTCGCGATGCTCGGTTGGTCTACCAACGCGGTTGCACGCCGTATGTACCTTTTCAAGAACCTGAACGATGCCCGCAACGATTTATCCAAATCGAAAGACGACACTCCACACTACGAAGGAGGCCTTACTAAGGATCCTGATTCAAAGGAAGAGATAAAGACGGCATTCTTTGGCTTCTGGAACGACGTTAAGCGTGCACGCTCCTACTGGGCAGTCGACGGCCACTATGCCAATCCGAACGTCTATCCCGTACAGTACCGCGATGCAAAGGACAATACAACCACACATTCGTATATGGATATTCCTTCTTCCGATACCATACCGCTCTACTACTATTCGTACACGCAGATGCGCATGATTAATATGGGATTGGTACCGAATGCTCCTTCAAATCTTACTGCAGATACTTACTCGAGATATTTACAGCGGGGCAATCTGCGCAGCGACTTACGGTATCGCTACTGCGGCGAGAACGTGCTGGGTCAAAAATTGATAGATAACACGGACCATATCTGGCGTGGCGCAGCGACCCATGTGGTTTTCATCGGACAACTGTTGCTCGGCAACGAGATACAGGCCTACCAAGATACATGCACGAAGTATGGCAACCAATTAACAGAGGGACTGTTGAACAGCGTACCGGACAAGTTGTATGCGGGCGGCTGCTATTGGAACCGCGCAGACTATATGCAGGATGCCTTCACAAAGATATACCGTGGATTGACCACCAGTTCCCGTACCATCACGGATTATTTCGGAGGAGGAGGCAAAGACATCGAATTACCTGATGCTAAAACTACGGTGTATTACGTAAAGGGCGACGTGGAAGAAATACTTGACTCTGAATACTTTCAGAAGATAGCAGCAAAAGAAGGGAAGGATAAGGTAACCGCAGATACCCTGAACGCTGTTCATGACAATTTCAAGTTCGACGCTGAGGACAAATCCTGCAACGGCGAAGATGACGACAAAGCTTGTATATTCCGTCTTTCCGCTGCCCAAGTGTCCAACGGTGACGGCCGCGTAATGCTCGGTCTGAAAAAAGGCTACAGACTTAAATTAGTGATTGAAAATAATCCAACACCGATATACATCACTCCAGAGCAGTTCCTGTCACTTGCATACGAGTTCGCCAATTACGCCGACTTCTATGCACACGGCCGTATGTACTATTATGCACCGATATGGCACAATGTGGGAACAGAAGTACCGCAGACACCGTCACAAGTCGGCGATATTGGTGTAGTCCGCAACCACTGGTACAAACTGACCATCAGCTCATTGCTGAAGCCCGGTATTCCGGTAAGCGACCCGACCCAGCCGATTATCCCGAACATCGACCCGACAGACCGGTATCTTGGCCTGGAGATCCATGTTCTCCCGTGGCATCTCATTAATCAGAGTGTAGTGCTGCAATAAGCCGGAACGGCTGAGAGAGAAAATAAAGGAAAAAAACGCAAGTCAGGCATTGGAAATGAACGGAAAAATGAAAGAAAAACTCACGCGACGCCTCGCTGTGGCCCTGATGGGGGCCGCAGCGCTGGCGGGGCTGTGGTCGTGCGAGAAGATCTACGACTACGAGGGCGACTGCGACCCCCACTGGCAGGTGAAATTCATCTACGACATGAACATGAATTTCGCGGACGCCTTTCCGGGCCCGATGGGCGTAGGGTCGGTGCATCTGTATGTTTTCGATGCGGAAACGCACCGTTTGGTGCTGGAGAAAGCGGAGACTTCGGGTGCGGAAGGCTTTGACATGGGCTACACGATGCCCGTCGAAGAGCTTCCCGCCGGCCGGTACGACTTCGTGGCCTGGTGCGGTCTGGCCGACAACCGCTCGTTTGTCAGCGGGACGGCCCCGACGCTTCTCGACGACACGGCGCCCGCCTGGCAGGTCACCGATGCGGTGTTTGCCGCACCGGATGCCGATGCGACACGGCGTCTCGACCCGCTCTACTACGGCCGCACGGGCAACTTTGAGATCTACGACGAGCAGGGCACCCACGTCGTGCCCGTCTATCTGACGAAGGACACCAACGAGTTCACGATCCTGCTGCAACACCGGTCGGGGCCGCTGAATCCCGAAGATTTCGAGATCAGGATAACGGACGGCAACACCGTGCTGCGCTGGGACAACGGGCTGGCACCGGTACAGACGCCTGCGGACTACCTGCCCTGGTGGCAGAAGAGCGGCGCCGTGCAGGACACGCCAGAGATAACGGTGGTGCCCGGCATGCAGGCCGAGTTCCTCGTGGTGCGGATTTCGACGTCGCGCCTCGTGAAACGCGAGAAGGCCGAAGACGACCCGCGCCTGATCATCACCAACCTACGGGACAACCACGAAGTCTACAACATCGACCTGCTGGAATACCTGCTGCTTCCCGAAGAGCACCGACACCTGCTCGATGCCCACAACAAGGAGCACGAAGTGACCGACCAGGAATACCTCGACCGCGCGAGCAACTGGACGCTCCAGTTCATTCTCGGCGACAAGGTGCCCGGCGGCGGCTGGTATGCGATGGATCTGCACATCCTCGGCTGGCACGTCATCAGGATGAATGCCGACCTCGGCGGTGCAGGCAGCCGTTCGGTTGTCGCGGCAGAAGCGAAAGAGACAGAAAGGAGAAAGTAGCATGACGATTCGCGAAAAACATATCGCACGCAGGCGGCGGGCACGCAGAGGCGCCTTCGCGGCGTTTGTCGCGGGAGTGGCGGCCTTGTGCTGCGTCGCGTGCATCAACGAGTATCCCGACGCTGCGCCGCAGGTGCAGGGGCCGAGCCTCGCGCTGATGGTCTCGCTTATGGACATCGAAGACGACCCGAAGGATGCCGCGAACGAACTGGAGCGTATGCACAACCTGCGCGTCATCATCACGCATAACACGGACGACGGCAAGGAGGAAATCGAATACAACCGATACATCGACTTCGACGATTCAAAAGGCGAGGGCAAGTATAAATACGGCTATCTCGAAGACCT
>NZ_CANRPM010000119.1 GCF_947632445.1 uncultured Bacteroides sp.
TGCCCGTGCGTTTGCGTCCGCAGTCGATGGCTACCAGTCGTCCCATATTCCGTGCAAAGATATAAAAAATCGTTGAGTAATTCTTTTAATTGTGTATATTCCGGAACTTTCATAAAGTTAGGTAGAGTCAACCAGCAAGTGCAACATTACAAAAAAAGATTGAAGAAACACTCTTTTGGGGAGTTAAAGTTGAGTTTTTGACGAGGTCTTGCATTTAATTTATTTTTAATGATTTTTATTTTTCGGTCGGAAATGGTATTTATATCGGTTCCTTTCGGTATGTATTGGCATATGAGTTTATTTTCGTTTTCTACGGCTCCTTTTTGCCATGTGCAATATGAATTGGTAAAATAAATCGGTACGTTCAGACGCTTTGTAATCCATTCGTGTTCGGCAAAATCACTGCCGTTGTCGGTGGTAATGGTTTTTAAGCATTTTGCCTTTGTAGGGGAGCAGGAGCCTCCATACGACTTTTGCCAACGGCTTGGCTTTCTTTCCTTGTTGCAATTTCTCCATGAGCAGGAAATTGGTGCTGCGCTCTACGAGTGTGAGTATGGCATGATTGTCTTTATCTACGATTAAATCCATTTCCCAATCGCCGGGACGCTTGCCGTCGGCTTGGGGTGGACGGTCGTGTATGCTGATGCGGTTTTTTATGTTCGTGGCTTTTGTTTCATGTTTGTGCGGGGATTTTCGCTTGTACTTCATCTTGTGCCGGCAGTTGTTTGCAAGTACTCCGCTCTCATCATGACGAATCATCGCGTAAATGGTTTCGTGAGATATTCGTATGCCTTCTTTGGCGAGGCGACCCGATATTTGTCGGGGCGACCACTGTTCTTCTTTTATGAGCTGTTCTACGCGCCAGCGAAGAATCGGAGAGATGGCTCTGTTGCCGGGTGTGCGCCCTTTACGATGTTCGGTCATATCCTGAGCCTTGCACCAGACATACTTGCCGTTTGCTGTTGAATTGCGTTTAATCTCTCGGCAAACGGTCGATTTACTGACACCTATGAGTTGAGCAATTACTTCTTGTGTCGTTTTTCTTTGCAGTTCCAGGTAGATTACATACCTTTGCTCACGGGTTAAATGTTTATACATAAGCAATACAAAAGTATTTAATCCGGGGGAGGAGGCAAAAATCCTCCCCGTTTTTTTGTATTGCCGGTTGATACTTACTAATTGTTCGTCAAGCTTTCCACGCTCAATCCTTTCTGCTTTGCTTCAAGATGTGGAACAGATATTTTCTCTCTCCTTTTGTTGCTCTTCTATCTTGACTGAACAGGATAGTTGGGAGATAAAACGTCTAAAGTTGGGGGCGATAAATCATCGACCCACTTGCCTATGCAGCAAACTATGCGTGACGGGTAATGGAGGCGATGTGTTCATCTATTTTAATCTTATACCTTCCTGTTGTTGTGCGTAAATTCTTCCTGATAGTATCAATGGTGGAATTGGCAAACCATTCGTGGAATGTCTGCATAACGAATTGCGCCGTGACATCCCGGCTGATGTTGTATTGAAAAGCAATGTTCCAAGCGAAGTTCTTTAGTGAAATTTGAGTAACAGCAGTGCGTCGTTTGATGTGGATATTTACACTAAGCGCTTGCCGATTGGTGACAAAGTATCGGACACATTCGCAGATTTGGAAGATTTCTTCTTCACTAAAGTCAAACAGCCTGAATGTATTTCGGGTGTATTGCAATACGGCTTGCAATTTTTCATCTTCTTCCTTTTCTTTCTGTTGTAGAATTGGACTGCTAACCCAACCGCCACGGATGCGGATGTTGACCGCATTGCCGATAGCCGTTGATGCTGCCGCAATAAGGGATGCCATCGTGTACTCAATGGAATAGTTCTCTTGCCGTGCCAATGCCAGAACCATGTCCTGCAACTTGGCAGGAAACACGTCCAAAGGTATCTTGTTCTCTATGACACCCTCGAACTCCATTCTGATGCTATTGCACAAGTCAAGTGAATCCATTAGAACGGTCTGTTTCGTTTGGCATTGATGAATTGGGCGGCTTCATCCGCCAGTTCCTTCTGCGATTTCCGCTTGCCGTCATGAAGCCATGCGTCAATCTCTGATTTAAGGAACATGAAGCGCTTGCCTCTTTTATGAAATGGTATCTGGTGGCAACTCGTCCATCCGTAAACGGTTTGTTCCGCCGGATGGCTGGGCAAGTATTCGCACAGTTCCTTCAGGTTCATCCACTGGTCGGCAGGCCGTACTTGCGGGATGTTGTTCAGACCGTCAATCTTGGAATCAAGTTTATTCAACTTATCCATCATCCATGACATTACCTTAGGCAAATCTTCAAATGTAATGTTCTTGTCTTCCATATCATTATCAGTTGATTTTGCCGCAAAGTAACGGCAAATCCCAATACTGATTTATGGGTGACAAATATCACATAAAGAAACATTAGCAGCTCATAAAAATCATAAACAATATGTATTGATTATCAGTGGGTATAATGATAAATTCCATTATTAGATTTTTTCGCTTATGCCTCTCGACATAAGGGAATCATCATCGGATCATAAGGTTATGAAGATAAAAAAGCACAGAAACAGAAAGCCACCCACATGAAGATGCAGATGGCTTACAGAATAGGAAATCAATGTCGCTTTCTTATACTTAGCGTAAATTATTTTTTAGAAATTTCTTAAGCGAGATTGTAGTTATACCCAATAGCTTAGACTTAAGTTGTAGCCCATTGTCTGATGTAAGCATAATTGGATTCTGTTCTTTATACTTTAATGCGACTGATAATATCATATTGTCAGGTGAACGTTTATCAAAGTCATCTGGCAATAAAGGAGTATCTGCGAACTCGTATAAAATCTCATGTTGTGTCTCATTATTAAGATTGCGTAAAGCCTTCTCCGCGTTTTGTCTTCGTTCTTCGGTTAATTTGATTTTCATTTTATCGAGCTCATCCGGCACCTTTGCAGACAAGATGATAGGATACTTTCTGTCAATCTTAGAAATAATATCAGGACAGTCCACAAAAACATTAGTATCAATGATGTAATAGTTTTTCTTCGTCATACTTAATTCCTTCTTTTTCCGTTCAAATTGAGAGATGTCAATTTTGCCTACAACTTTCAACCCTATTGTGGAGGAGACCGTCGATGCTGTTTTTTCTTCAGATATAGGTTGGACTATAGGGTCTGATGATTCTGACTCTTGCAAATTAGTTCTCCATACATCTGTTTTACCATCAAACTTATCACAGTTATCTATAAACTGTAATACTGTAGGTGAGACAGTGTGAAATTCGTTAAGAGGCATATCTGAAATAATGAGAGTCGTACTAAGCGAACGGCTTGTTGCTACATTAAAACGTCGATCTTCTAGTGCGAAACCCGGATTCCTTCCAGGAATGTATAGAATAGCATAATCAACAGTCATGCCTTGGATTCTATCTATCGTTTCGATAGTTATATCCAGTTCAAGGTCAGACGTACAGAAACGTTTCTGCAGTTCCTTTACAGAATCTCTAAAAGGTGTTATGATAGCTAAAGAACGATCAGGATAAAATTTTTCCAGCTTTTCAATCACATCTCGTATAATAGCATCTGCTTTATCTGAATAAACTCCATTGCGGACATCTAGTGTACAATGCAACAATGTTCATTAGCGAGCGTGTCTATGATTGTGTCAGAAATGCCTGTTGGCTTCTGTTCATCAAACGCAAGTTCCTCGGGTGTCCATTCCTCATAATCTATAGTCGGTTCAAGGTTCAATTCCTCGTTTGAAGAGAATGCATCCATGTAGCTGGCAAGGTTGCGGAAATACTCTACAGGAGGAAATGGATTATGGACGATAAGTGAAAGACTTTTGCCATCAGCCAACGCCTTTGACAAGATATCGTACAACTTAAAACTGAATCCAGAGCATGCAACATAGTCATAGTTGGAATCACCAGTATGAACATAGTACATTGGAGTCATGTCAGAACCAGAAGAATGAAAAATCTGTAATAGTCAAGACTTGTTCTGACATTTGTTTTACTATCGGACAAAAAAACTGTCAGATGTTTGTTGCGAAGTTAC
>NZ_CANRPM010000120.1 GCF_947632445.1 uncultured Bacteroides sp.
AACAAGTCTTTTTTAATCATTTCGTTTATTGTCTTTCCTGCGGCAGTTGGCATAGCTTGCCTTGCTCCGACGTTTGTTCCTCTGTTTTTCGGAGCTAAATTCGGCGGATCTGTTGTCCCGTTGATGATATCGAGTTTGGTGATTATTGTTATCGGACTGAACAATATATCGTGCATTCAGATTCTTGTAGGATTAGGCTATGACAGACTGTTTTGTAATTCTGTATTGATAGGTACTATTTCGAACTTTCTGTTAAATTTGGGGCTTATTCCGATTTGGGGTGCAAACGGAGCTTCTATAGCCTCTGTCTTTGCAGAAACTTTGGTATTGGGAAGTTCTGTTTGGTATGTTTATCACAAGACCCCATTACAGCTGAAAGTTGGCATTCCGAATTTGTTGAAATCCTTGTGCGGTTCCTTGCTCTTCTTACCGACGATATTATTGTTGAGTCGGTGCTTGAATGGATGGACACTTGTTGCTGTCTTTATATTGGTCGGTTCCGGCATTTATATGTTTTCGCAGAAGATATTGAAAAATCAATCACTCGACCTGTTCGTGCCGGTTATATTGCAAAAACTACAACGAAAATAGATTATTCATTATCTTCTTTCAGCAAGAAGATATAAAAAATACCCTTAGATAATAAAAATAGCACAATATCTATGTGTTTTGTTCTTGCAGTCGTTTTTGCGGTTATCTTGATTCTGGTAAGGAAAACAGATAAGTCTTTTATAAATCCGATAACGATGACTATTCTATTATGGTTATCCTTGCTGACACTATATGCGACAATTGATCATGGGCTTTATGCGTTAAGCGACCGGTTTTATATGGCATTGCTGTTGTGGGTGTTTTCTTTCTCTGTTCCCTATTTTCTTATATCTCTTCTGCCTGTTAACGACTGCTTACATCTGAAACATGAACCCATGCGCTTCCTGTACAGAAAGGAATTCGCCATATTGTTTTCTATCGCTATTATTATCTCCTTGATGCTAACTATTAAAGAGGCATACGAATTTGATCCTTCAAATATATTCCGAGCTATCAGAACTATTTCTCTGGATAGAAGTAATGGTGAATTGGAAAAGCCGGGACAATTCGCCCTTTTTCCCCACAGGATAGCGGAATTTGGATATGTACTTTTTTTTGTTTACTTATTTAAAAATATCAAGTTTAAATATTTAAGACTGTTTCAGATATTGGTTCTGTTTCATGTATTGATGCGTGCAAATAAATTTATGATAACCAAAGTTGTAATAGGAATCATAATAATCCTGGCATATAAGGGGAAATTGAAATGTTCCACGTTGTTATCTGTTATAGGAGGATTATTTTTGCTGTTTATCTTGATCCAAATATTTCGAGGGGCTTCTGGAAGTGAATTCAGTTTATTAGATTTTCTTTATATCTATATACTATCCCCACTTCCTGCATTCGATAGTTATATTTTAAATTCAAATAGTACCAATTTATTTTCTACGGTGTCTTTTGGAGAGCATACTTTCGCAAATTTATTAGGAGATTCGTCTGTTAATCCCGATTATTTTGAGAATGAGAATCTCGTGTTTGTGCCCTTTCCTACGAACGTATTTACCGTAATGAGTTCATATTTTATTGATTGGAGATGGCGTGGAATCGCTTTGGGGGGATTTTTCTTCGGCTTGTTTTTTAGTTATATCTATAAAAGGGCTAAAGTGAATGACATATATAAATTGCTATATGCTTCGGTCGCATATATTATAGTACTTCAATTCTTTTTTGATTTCCTAATCACACAACAAGTACGTGCCAATATAAAGTTAATGATCGTCTTGTTTATATTGTTTTATCCACCGGTAATATATGAAAAGAAGAAAGTTTAGAATTTATTCTTTTGATGTTTTTGATACCTGCATGGCACGAACTTGTGGGAAGCCGGAAAATATCTTTCGTTTGCTGGCGGAAGAGGTGGTACGTGATAGGGACGAGTCTCTTTTGCGAGCTTTTGTCATGGAAAGGAAGAGTGCCGAGAAAAAGGCCATGCTTTCTCTTCAAAAAGAAGCGGTTACATTAGATGAAATTTATGATGTGCTTGACCTATCGCCCTTTACCGATATGCCTAAAGAGCAAATTAAAAGATTGGAGATTTCTTTGGAACAGCGCTCTTTCTCTCCTATTCAGGACACGGTAAAAAAGATAAACTCGCTACGCGGTAAAGGTCGCATTCTCTTTATCAGCGATATGTATTTGCCAGATGAAGTAATCCGGGAGGGTCTGATGAGGTACGGGATAATGCAGGAGAATGATGCCCTTTATATCTCCGGCAGCGTAGGACTCTCCAAGCATACCGGACGACTATTCGAATATGTGAGAGAGAAGGAATGCATCAGGAAAAGAGCTTGGACACATTATGGAGACAATATACACGGTGATTACTTCATACCTAAAAAGAAAGGCATAAGGGCAAAATTGGTACATACCGGCTATTCTGAATATGAAGCCGTCGTGGAAAACGGGGCACGGTTTTTTATATCACCATTAGCCGCCACTGTGTTTGCCGGACTGATGCGTGCGGCACGGTTGGGAGGCAGGAGTGACGATGGAGGATTTGTAGCGGATATAATGGCTCCGTTACTTGTCCCCTTTGTGGATGCCATTCTGAAAGACGCTGTTATGAGGCGGATCCGCAGGCTTTATTTTGCCTCACGAGATGCCTATGTGATGTTTCTCGTGGCAAAAGAACTTTTGCCATTATATAAGGATTTGGAAATTCGTTATTTGCATATATCCACCAAATCTGTTTATCCGGCATCTGTCCAACGGGCGGACAAGTCGGAACTTTCTCGTCTGCTGAAATACATCGGATGCTTCTCTCCACGTAAAATCATGCAAATGCTTGATTGTACAGACGAGGAAATGCGGGACATGGAACGCTCATTTGACTTAAACAAAGAATTACTCTATAGCAATACCCATGATGTAAATGCATTCATGGAAAAGCTGCTGGAAGGTGAAAAAAGAAACAAAATACAAATCCGGTGCGCAGTCAAGCGCGAATTGCTCATGGACTACCTGAGACAAGAGGAATTTTGTAGCGATGGTCGTAAGCCTGTGGGACTGGTGGATGTGGGCTGGCGGTGTACCACGCAAGGAATCCTCAGAGAGATAATTGATGCTCCCGTGACATATTATTATTGGGGTGTATCACGAGTACGAGTCAATATCGGACAAAGCGGACCTTTCATGTCATATTACTACGCAGAGGATTTTTCTATGGATATGTATCGCAACAAGTCGTTTATCGAATTTTATATTTGTCGGAATGCTGAAGGCTCTACGCTTGGTTATAAACGAAAGGATACGAGTGTTGTACCCGTGTTGGGCAGACGGGAAACATCATCGATGGACGAAGAAATCCGACAGAACCATAAGTCGGTGCTGTGTTTTGCTCGGCAATACCAACAATATGCCTGTCTCAGAGAGTATTCCTCGTCAATATCCCGATTGCTTTTTCCGCAGATCATGTACCGTTTTATACGATACCCGGATAAGAGTATGGTGGCTTTCCTAAGTAAGAAGTTGTGGTGGAATCATTTTTTGGGGAAAAAAATCCCAGTAATCATCAAACTCTATCCGTGGACTGTCCTCTATATTGTCGTTTTTTACCTCTTGAAAAATAAATATGATAATGTGTATAAATACAGGCAAGTGTGGCTGGAAGCCTCTTTGGTATACACATATGGAAGAACATTTGGCAAGTGGCTAATACAATGTAAGAACCGTTTGCTTGCCTCCGAATATATAAGCTACCTCGTCTGGAGATTACTACGTGATGTAAAAAGCAGCACAAAAAACAAATATGATATATGAACATTGCATTAACGCGCTGGTTGAATTAAAATTTCAGGATTTTAATAAAAAAGGAGCTGTACAAGTATCTGCTGGTAAGAAGCCGCATGTATCGCCTTTTCTCCATTTTATATCCTGTCACTTAAAACAACGTGAGCTCGAAATAAAATCAAAGCCATGTAGGCTGCCCGTCATTGATA
>NZ_CANRPM010000121.1 GCF_947632445.1 uncultured Bacteroides sp.
AACTGGCCGCAGGCCACAACCTCTTTGTTACTTTCTTGTGAGAAAGTAACGCAAAAGCACTTTCACACCACCGCCCCGTTGGGGCTGGCAGTATGAAAGTGCTTTTGCGCGCTCCCGCGGGGCATTCTCACTCTCGTTTTTTATCTATCACTTCTTGCAGTTCATTAACAAAACGACAAGTGTGAAAGCCGTCACAAACTGCATGATGAACCTGTATCGAAAGTGGGATATAGAACTTTCCGTTTTCTTCATAGTACTTTCCGAAAGTAAAAATAGGTAATAAATAACTATATCCTCTTTGAAGGTTCAAATTAAATCCTTCAAATGACAACCACGGAATCATAGACACTGGAAATGTATTAGCCGGAGGATTTGGCTTTGCCATCATTCCCTCTTGTTCACCATAAGACTCCATATCTCGTTCATATCTATCCAGAAATTCATCATAATCAGACGAATATTCAGTCCAAATATTTGAAAAGGTTTCAGTATCTTTATGAAATACCGTATAACACGGCATCATCTCTGAAAAAATTCCAACTTCTCCTTTTTCATCAATCGCTGTTCTAAACTCTTCATGCTGATTAACTACTGTCGAAACACTATGCAAAAGAGCCGGATATAACTTTTTTTTGCTATTCTTCAATTTTGTAATATCCAGCTTTACCGTCATACTATATGTGCAAGGTAGATTTTCCAAATAATGTTTAAAATACTCTTTTCTTCTCCAATTTTCTATATCCACTTTTTTAAAATTCACTCAATTGTCCTCCGTAAATAATTTCAATCTCGAAATAGTTTGTTAAACCAACTCCGTCTTTGCGCTGGCTTCTGACCCTGCTGATCCACCCCAGCCTCTCCTGTAATAAGCTGCTGCTGGATTGTCCCTGCGTGAAGGGCCTGGGCCGCTGCCGCTGTCTGCTGCGCTGCGGCCAGCGCGTCAGTGAGCCGGGTAATGGTCTGGGCCTGCTGCTCGATCTGCCGGTCTTTCACTTCAAGCTGCCCTTGCAGCGTGTCGATAGTGTCCTGTAAAACGCAAACCAAATCGCCAACTTCGCGGTTTTCGGTTTGCGTTTGGTTTTCGATTTCAGTTTGCGATTTTTCAGAAAAAGCCCGTTTTATCAAGGCTTCCTGGTGTTCATCAATCGCAAACTGGTTTCCGTTTTTTCGCAAACCTGATCGCAAACCCAGGTTTGCGATTTGCTTACTTACTGCTGTCTTTGATACCCCTATCTCGTCCGCTATCTGCCGGATTGTTTTCATACCTTCACGAACAGGCCCACAGGACACACACCCTTAAACCCAGGCGTAGATATGTACCAGCAAGCGGCGCCTGTCGGCTCCCAGGCTACTTCAAGGGTAATCTCGTGCCAGCCATCGGGAAACAAAGCGGTAAACCCCTGCCCCGCGTGTATGCCGTACCCTTCCAGGAGCAGCCGAGGGTGCGGATCATCGTCTGCCGGATCGGGAAGCTGTATCTGTGCGATCCTCTCTTTATCCCAGCTCATAGACCTTTCCTCCTTCCCCTAAAATAAATCACTATGTGAGCCTGTCCGGGTGAGATATAAAATCAGCTCGTCCCCGTCCACTTCGTAGATCAGCAACCAATCCGGCGTAATGTGGCACTCACGACACCCCGCATAGTCCCCGGAAAGCTGGTGATCCCTGTTCTTCTCCGGCAACGGCTCCCCCGCAGCCAGCTTTTTAATAATATCGGTCAGCAAAGAAATATCAAAGCCGCGCTTTTTCACACGCTTCAAATCCTTCTGAAACTTTGTGGTTGGTCTTATGTTATACATCGGCAAGCAGCTCCTCCATCATCTGATCGACATTGGAATAGGTCTTGCCGAGGCTCGGATCGGCCTTCATTCTCTTTACTTCCTGGATTGCTTCGACGGTTTCTGCGTTCGGCACATCGCTGCTGATTTCAAAGGGTATTCTATACTCTCTCACCGCCTTACGAGCAAAAACATTGAACGCCGTTGTCATCGTCATTCCCATATCAGCACAGAACGCCTCAAACTGCCGCTTCAAATCTGCGTCCATACGGATGTTAATATTTGTATTCGCCATAGATAGCAACTCCTTTCGCTCTTATTATATACATTGTATCATTTTTTATTCACAATGTCAATATGCATTCCTGGTCGTTTACCCAAGCACTGGCCCTTAAACTTCCACCCTGGTATGTACGCATTTAGGGGGCAAAAAGCCTTGATTTATGCGGCTTTTCGGGCGCGGTAGCGAGGGGGCCGGTATATTTACCCTCGGAGGGCTGAAAACGGCTTCTAAAGCGTAACAGGGGCCTTTCTGGGCCTTATTCCTGGCCCCCATCGTGCAGCGCGTCCAGGAGCCAATCGCTCAACTCCTGGGAAGGGGACACCCGCACCGTTATATGCCCATTTTCAAAGCGCACCGCTGGCAGCGGGCAATCCCACCACTTGCGGACGGTTTTCGGATCAAGGCCAGTTTCCCGGTGACAGTCGACCTTGCGCCCCTCCGGGTGTTGCTGCCGCCATTCATAAACCCGCGCCTGGGCCGTTCCGCTGCCTTTAGGCCGCCCATTCCCTTCTCTCCAATTCGTACCATTGGCCTTATCGTTAATCTCCTGGATTGCTCTTGCGCCCTGCAAATGTACTGGCTGTTTGCGCCAGTTCCGCTTATTGACAGGCATAGTCAGGCCAGAGAGCTTCGCTATATCGTCCCTGGGGAATGTCACATAGTCCTCGTTGAACATTTCCAGAGCGCACACCACATCATCCTTCGTAAAGCGGTTGATGTCCTCCACGCTCATATCATCATAGGGTTTCAGCAGAGAGAAAGCGTCCTGACGCAGCTCGTCCTCGTCTATCCCGCATTTTTTCGCATAAATCGCCAGCGTCATAATTCCATAGAAACGATGTCCCACCCGAATTTCATCGGCTATCCGGTGCAGCCACCAGTCATAAAGGTCACGCTTGACCGTCCAGCGGCCCCGCCGCTCCTTCTTGACGATCCGCCGCTCATACCAATCCGGGTACTTCTCCTTCGCTTCGTCCAGCGACAGGCGGCTCTTTCTCATAAGCCCCTCAAGCCGCTGCTGCTCCCCGTTACTGTCCGGAATATAATCAAGCAGCCGCGCCAGCTCCACCGGCCCGCCGAGCCGGAACGCCCTCACAGGGTACTCCCGCCCCAGCTTCGAGCCAGAGCCGACCACCCGAAAGCCCTGCAAAATGCCCTGCATTTGCGGCTCCTTGATGGTAGAAGTAAACTTATTCCAAATCTGCCGGGTGAGGGAATATTTCAGCTCCTTCAAGCATTTCTGGTTATGCGGGTACATAGGCACCGGCTCTTTCAGCACATAATACAGGTGCAACCCTGTCCCGCTGTTTACAACAAAGGTTGCCTGGGGCAGAATATCCTTGTTCATCTGGTGCAGCGTGTCCCGGAGCTGAGGCATACCTACCCCGTCCAAGTCAAACACCAGGGCATAGAGATACCGGGCATTTTTGCCGCACCGCCGCCGCCCAAAATAAGAAATCGGGGACATAATCGTAAAATCAGTGTCTTGCAGCTCCCGCAGCTCGTCCAGCTCGTCAGTAATGGTACAGCGTTTCGCTTTACCGTCCCCCTCGATCTGCAAGGCGATCCCCGTTGCCTTGTCAACCTCACCTTTCGGCACCGTCACCGCAATTCCGTTTCCCTTCCTGTCCTCAAAATGGCCCTTCCTCTC
>NZ_CANRPM010000122.1 GCF_947632445.1 uncultured Bacteroides sp.
AAATCAAAATGGTTCATGAACGGCTTTTCAATTTTCTCGTATCCCTGTATCCTTACTTTCTGGTCGGGATGCAGGTGTCTCAATATCTTGCCCGTCATCAGGTCTTTCTCAAAAGCCATGATGTCCGCGTCCGGCTTATTCTCCAATACGGCATCCACAAATGCGCCAACGCCTGCCGACGGTTCCAGTACCCGGTCGGGACGTATGCCGTGTTCATGCAGCACTTCCGCAATAGTGCCTGTTATCTCCGGCGGAGTATAGAAAGCGGTCAGAACGGATTGCTTCATGGCATCCATGTACCGCTTATACTCCGTATCGTCTTTTGTATTCTCCCGTAGTAACTTGTGCAGTTCCACGGTCGGGGCAAACAGTTCGAGGTCGGATTTCGCCCAATGGACGGCATCCGTCAGTTCCTTTGCAGGGTTCAGTATGCACTTCAGTCCACCGAAACCGCAATAACGCTCCAACAAGAGCCTTTCGCGTGCGGTGGGGGTGCGTTGTTCCCTGTCAAGGACGAATGCCGTCCGTATCGCCTCGATGTTGTCCCGCAACCTTTGTTTGAGATTAAACGCCATATTCCTCTATATAAAGGACGACAGCCCCCGTCAGCTCCGTGTAGAGCAGGTCATAATCGGGCGACAGGGCGAAATTGTCGTCCGAGAGGTCATAAATGGAGAATACATTTCCGACAAGCGGCAGCAGTTTTCGGGTAAAGGATTCACGCTTCGCTTCCGGCACGTCGTCGGCAAACTCGTTCTCCACTACTTCGCGCAGGATGGCGTACTTGGAGTAGCGAAGCCCTTCCAGCAATGTGTTCATCGCCAGTTCTTGCGCTCCTGCGGTGGTATAGCCTTCGAGCCTTGCCCGTTCATACGTTCCGGCGGCACGGTCGGCGTGTTCACGGATGAAGGCTTCATCGGTTGTCTGTTCAAACCTGTTTGTTCGGAGATAGTCCAGCAGGTACAGACCGTAGTAGGAAAAGTCGGTCTGTCCTTCGTTTTTCTTCTTGTTGTTCATTACGTTACTTTGAATTTAGTGGTTGGATTAAATAAACCGGGATAATCACTTGGAAGGAGAAGAAAAAGGCACTCGGTATCCCTCCGAGTGCCACCACTAAATCCAAAGTATGAGTGTAATCCGGTATCGAAGAACAATTCATTACTCTGAACCAGTGGCAAAGTTACTCATTATTTTCTTCTTCTCGTAGAGGTCGTCTTACTTTTTCTTTCGGGGAACACAAATGTCGTGTTGTAGTCCCCGTCAAAGGTAACCACGGCATCGAAGCTCTTGCCCTGCTTGCTCTTGAAGCCTTTGAGCAGTTTCGTGTGTCCGTCGGTGAGCAGGTCTTTGATCTCGTCATCAGAAAGGGTGCGGTTTGCCTTCAGGCGGAACACGGGCAGCCCGCACTCTGCGTTGCCGCAGCGGATGACCTTGCCGTAGAACTGCATACTGCCCGTTCCGCACTTGGGACACTTGCAGCCGGAATCCCTGCGGGCGAACAGTTTGTCGCATGAGAGCAGTTCAGAGGTAATCTTCCGTGTGTACGCCTCGATCTCCTTGCGGAAGGTGTCGGCGGGTAGTTCCCCGCGCTCGATGCGTGCCAGTTCCTTTTCCCATTCGCCCGTCATGGCGACATCGGCGATGCGCATCGTCTTTACGACCGAGTAAAGGGCAAGCCCCTTTTCGGTAGGTACAAGCGACTTCTTGCAGCGTTCCATGTAACCGCGTTTGAAAAGCGTTTCGATGATGGCGGCACGGGTGGCGGGTGTGCCGATGCCGCAGTCCTTCAAAGCCTGCCGCAACGCATCATCCTCTATCTCCTTGTCAGCCGTTTCCATAGCGGACAGCAGAGTGGCTTCGGTATGTAGCGGTTTGGACTTGGTCTTTCCCTCCGTGATGGAGGCGGCTTTCAGTGTCAGCGTGTCGCTTTCCTGCCAGCCGGGGATAGTGGCTTTCTCTATCTCTTCCTCGCCATAGACGGCACGCCATCCGGCTTGCCTGATGATACTGCCTTTCACCGTGAACTCCACTCCGGCACAATCCGCCGTAACGATGGCGGTGTCCTTGACGCATTTTTCGGAAAAAGCCTCAATCATGCGCCCGACAATCATGTGATAGACGGTGCTATCTTCTTTGGAGAGGAACAGCGGTTTCTCGCCCGTGACGAGCAGGGCGTGGTGGTCTGTTACCTTGCCACCGTCCACGCTGCGGCATGTCGGCACGGCTTTCGGATTGACTTTGCCTTTCCATTCGGGCAGGTTGCCGATGAAAGCGAGCAGCTTGGGTATTTCCGCGAACACGTCTTCGGGGATGTAGCGACTCCCGGTTCTCGGATAGGTGATGAGCTTCTTCTCGTAGAGCTTCTGCGCGATTTCGAGCGTCTGCTCCGCCGTGAAGCCATGCTTGGCGTTAGCTTCCTTCTGGAGCGTGGTCAGGTCGTACAGAAGCGGAGTGTCCTCCGTCTTCTCCTTGCGTTCTGCTTTCGTGACAGTAGCTGTGCCTGCTTCTTTCACCTTATTATATAGTTCCGTCGCCGGCTCTTTCTCTTTCCATTTCTCAGAAGAGGAGAATTTCACCACTTCGCCGTTGCCATCCTCAGTGGCAATATGGAGCTGCCAAAACGGTTCAACCTTGAAACGGCGGTTCTCCCAGTAACGTGCGCACACCATCGCCAACGTGGGCGTCTGTACCCGTCCGACGGAGTACGTGCCGTGTCCGGAAGCGATGGAGAGTGCCTGCGTGCCGTTGATACCCACAAGCCAGTCGGATTCGCTCCGTGCTTTGGCTGCAAGGTAGAGGTTGTCGTATTTGTCGCCCGTTTCGAGGTTGCGTAATCCCTCACGGATAGCCTTGTCGGTAAGCGATCTTATCCAAAGACGCACGAAAGGCGTAGTACATCCGATATAATGGTAGAGATATCGGAAGATAAGCTCACCTTCGCGTCCTGCATCGGTCGCCACGATGATCTGTTCGCTATCCTTGAAAAGACGGGTGATGATTTTTATCTGCGACACCACGCCGCTGTCGGGCTTGTAGCCCTTTTCCGTCTTTTCCTGACGGGGAATGAGCGTGAAGGTTTCGGGGATGACAGGGAGGTTGTCACGGACGAAACCTCGTATGCCGTAGCCGTCGGGCATGGCAAGCTGGACGAGGTGTCCGAATGCCCATGTCACGGCGTAGCCGCCTCCCTCGAAATATCCTTCCTCTCTTTTTGTCGCGCCCACGATGCGGGCGATTTCACGTGCCACAGACGGCTTTTCTGCAATGATTGTCTTCATGCTGTTTTACTTTTTAATGGATTATTACTTTGGATTTAGTGGTGGGCTTGGAATGGGATGTTACATCTTCATGCCCTTGCCCGTTTTCCTCTGAGGCTTCTCCTGCTGCTTTTGCTGTTTTTCGTCTTTCGGGGCGGTCTGTCCTTTCTGCAACGGCTCTTTCAGGTTCTTGGTCGCCTCGTTGGTCTTGCCCTCGCTGTTCACCGCCACCTGAGTGCGGCTCTCGTTGGACGGGACGACCTTCTGCGCGTTGTCGGGGTTGGTGTCGTAGCGGTACGGGCGTCCCTTCTCCGGGTTGAACTTGATGTACATCGTGGCGTGGAAGCCCTGTTTGTCGGTCACGTTCTCTAGCTTTATCACCTTACCCGCCGCGTAATCGGCTTTCTGTTGTTCGGTGAAGTTCACGCCGCTCCATTTGCTGATGGG
>NZ_CANRPM010000123.1 GCF_947632445.1 uncultured Bacteroides sp.
ACTGCATTATCTAAAGAATAGCATTATCAAAAGTAGCCAGTTAAATATGTTGTTAATCATATTATTAACTGACTACTTTAAGATCCATCTTCGGATAATATTATACTAAACTTTTTAAGAATGCTTTAAGTTTAGAATCCTTGTCCCAAGATTTTATTTCAGGCTCTATAATACCAATATCTTCATATGCCTTTTCCAAGGCTTCTCTTTTGGCTTTAGAATCGGTTCTCGCATAGATTTCCGTTGTTTGGACTGAAACATGTCCTAATATATCTCGTATATATATCAAAGGAATACCTACCTGAAGGAGGTGCATGGCTCTTGAATGCCTAAACACATGAGGTGTGATGTTTATATTGCACATTTCAGCGTTTTGCGCTTTCAATAAACTGACATACTTATTTATTATGTATGATATGCCAGGATTAGTTAGTTTACTGCCTTGCGAATTGAAAAAGAGCGGATGGTGAGCACTGACAACATTTGACAATCCTTGTTCTCTCATATAACCTTGCAATAATTTCACAATAGGCTCGTCAAGCGGGACAATTCTTTTCTTTCGACCTTTCCCGTACAGTTCAACAATCGCCGGTTTCTCAAGCCTAAAGTTTGAAGGTGTGAGATCAATCACTTCTTGTACTCTTGCTCCTGTGTTATAAAGTAAAGATAACAATGTCAAATCTCGTCGGCCTGATTTTGTCCGAGTATCAATCTGCGATAATAAGGCTGTTACTTCTTCTATGGTTATATACTTAACAGTATCTTTGACTGCTTTTTTATACTTTATTGAGCGTATTTCAGAACAGTTGTGTACATATTCCGGACAAATAAACATTACTAAGTTACAAAATGAACGAATGGCGGCCAAACGTTGGTTCCTTGTACTGATGCTATTGCCTTTGATTTCTTCCAGCCATTTTAAGAAGAGCAATATCTCTTCTTTCTTGAAATGAGAAAGACTGATTTTATCAGGTTTTACTTTATTTGTCCTATCCATATATTCGAAAAATAACACAAAGGTGTCTCGATATGAACGAATGGAATTACTGCTTACTCCTACTTCGCCGGGCAAATACGTTTTGAAAAATTTCTCCAAAACTTCAGAAAATACAAAATTATTCATAGCTGTCTTCAAAATTAAAATTGTCATATACAGAGTCATCGAAAAGTTTATCTATTGCTTTGGTTGCTTTGATAATATCAGGATATATTTCTTGGGTTAATCGCAAATAATTATTTGTGGATTCAAGCCTCTGTGTCCCATATAAGCTGCTATGTATGGCATTGCACAGTAAATATCCTTACCTTCTTTAACCAATTTTACCATTGTGTGAACGCAGGCTGTATGTCGGATGTCATGTAGCCTTGGGCCTTGATGATGTCCTTTGTATGGGATACCAGCGTTTTGCAAAATTTCAATGAACCTTGCTGACACAGAGTGTTGGCTACAAGATTTTCCGGACAAATTCACGAAGAATGGAGAAGAGGCATTCTCTATTCCTTTTATGGGTATTTGATTCCTGTATGAGATGTACTGTTTCAATACAACCTTAAGCGATGGATTAATTGGTGCAATTCGTTGGCATCTATTTTTAGTATTTTTGATAGTTATGGTCTGACAGTCCAAATCTACATCTTCATTTTTTAATGCGAGAGCTTCCCCTATACGCATAGCTGTGCTATATAACAATCGTAATATAGCAGGCATGATTATAACTACACTGCGACTGTATGGTTTAGGCAATCGCAATTGGTCTGCCGCGTTGAAAATTCTACATAACTCTTCATGGGTAAAAATATGCGGTATAAAATTGTTTTTGGGAATCTTACCTACTCTGGGTATATATACAGGCACACCTAAACGGGACATATATTTCATCAACATGGAAAATTTGGAAGCATACCTATATCGGGTTCGTCCGTTTTCATTGGTCAAGAAATCCATCATGTTATTATAAATTGATTCTGTGACAAATACAGTATCAATCCCTTTGTTATAGAAATAACTGTCAAACACCTTGAAGAATAGGCGCATTTCAACATCTGAATATCCCAACTTAACCCGTTGCTCGCAAAAAGAATTGAAATAATCAGAAAATACTGATTGGTAGATCACTTTAGACATAGAATACACCTCCTTCCTGTTTGTAGAAATTATCTTCTACCGATGGCACATCGTGGCTGCAATTCAACAATGATGACAAATTTATAGTCAAGTATTTTTTCGTGCTTTCCGTGGTGCTGTGTCCTAATATTGATGAAATGGTTGGAACTGAAACGTTGCTCCCCAACAGGTTGGTAGCCAAACTGTGTCTAAGAGTATGGCTGCCATGATGTTTCCCATCACATTTGATACCAGACTTAAAGACATATTTGGCTACCATTGTGGAAAAGGTTGCGGATGTAATGACCCGGTAAGGAGGTGTAAACGAGACAAATATTTCCTTTAATGAAGTTTGTGGTCTTGCATTCCTTATGTAATCAATCAGTGAAACTCCGACATCATCCAGCAATGGTAATATTACCTCCTTCTGTGTTTTTATTTGTCGTATATGTATTTCATTCCTGTCCCAATCAATATCTGAAAACTTGAGATTTCTAATATCGGCAGAACGAAGTCCTAACCTTGATGCCAACAGCAACATTGCGTAATCCCTTTTTCCCTTTGTAGAATGTCTGTTCACACTATTTTCGATTTGTAGGACTTCCTCCTTTGCGTAGTAGGATGGAACTTTCTCCTTTATGTAACGTGTAGGTCGAATATAGTCAAGCAATAAATCATGTTTAATAATCCCATGATCTTTCATGTAGCGAAGAAAGTTTTTCACATTCTTCACGTTCTCTTGTTTCATGTTTTGAAGAGATGAAAAGAAATTCAATAAATGTTCCAATGATATGGTCTCTAAATCTACTCCTGCATGGTGCATCTTCTGACTGAACATGCTCAGCGAATGTTCATATATCTTAATCGAGGACATTTTAAGATTTGTCTCTGTCTTGAGATATTCTATGTACTCTACGACATACTGTCCAAAAATTCCGGGAAAATACTTTGGAGTTTGTTTTTGAAATACGAATAGTTTACTGTCTATAAAAGAGTTGAGCATATCAATGACACGGCTGATTTCATCAGCATACTTTTTTGTTCGGATTCCATGTACATATATCCTAAATTCCAAACCTACATCAGGGGTGTAGTCATTTGCATTCTTTTCTTGCATGAATTTAACAAGAGAACGACCACCTTGAAGTAGCATTGATGTGTAATTAGAGCTTAATTTATACCTTAAGCACTCTTTCTTACAAATCTTGATGATGTCTCTTCGTAATAATTGTTTTTGAGTCATAACATCTATAATTTAAAGGTTCGCTTAATATTACTCAAAAACTATCATTCCCCCATTGAATATTATCAAAACATCTACATATAAAGTTTGTCTAATATACAACAGGTTAGCTTTTCTAAAATATTTGTACTTTAGATAATGCTATTCTTTAGATAATGCAGTACGGCGTATGCCATTGAGGGCGATGCGCAAGAGGTAAAGGCTCTTTACGAGTTGATGAAAGAGTTGGAAGA
>NZ_CANRPM010000124.1 GCF_947632445.1 uncultured Bacteroides sp.
GCGCTTAACGTACTTTGTTTCTGTCTTTTCCATAATGTTACTTTTTGTTGTAACGCTATTTCAGGACTAGACAATTTCTTCCGTCCTGACGCCGTGTTTGCTGCCCCTTTGACGAAGTGCTTCGTTCCCTCCTAAGAAAGCACTGCATGACACTCTCACGCAGCACTGCGTCGGGACTTCAGGAAGTGCTGCGTGGCAGCGACATTTCATTGCCGATTCATTGCCAGCTATCGCAGCCTGTTGTTGCTTTAAAAAGAAACCCGCCATTGATGTGAACTTTATCAATGACGGGCAACTTGCTATCTTTTGATTTTATGTTGAACTCACGTTTCTTATCTTTTGTGCCGCTGCGATGGTGTCGCGGACACGGCGTTCTGTGGTAACAGTGCGGGTGTATTCTTCTATTCGTACAGTACCGCCCATCGACACGACGTTGTTGCGCCAAACCATGTCACTCTCCACGGTTTCGCGAGCGGAGAAGTGAAACTCCGTAATGCTTGTCTCGCGGGCGATACGGGCGATGTTTTCCTCGTTTACCCCGCAGCCGGCCAAGAGCGTGATGCGCCCGGCGGCGGCTTTCTGCAATTCTTTCAGTAGAGGGATACCCGCTTCGGCGGTGAGTTGCTGTCCTGAGGTCAGAATACGGTTGCAACCTAGGCTGATAATATCTTCCAATGCCTGCCACGGGTCGCGGCAGACGTCGAAAGCACGGTGGAACGTGACCGACATGCCTTGCGCTGCTTTCATCAGTCGCTCCATCAGAGGCAGGTCTACAGCACCGTCGGCTGTTAAGCAACCCAGTACCACGCCGTCAGCACCTAAGCGTCGGGCGTTGGTAATGTCCTCCAGCATGATACGCTCTTCGAGGGGAGAGTAATGGAAGTCGCCGCCGCGGGGACGGATGATGACGTGCAGGCGGGTGCGGTTCAGCAGACCACGTGCTGTAGCGATGTCACCGAAAGAGGGAGTTGTGCCTCCCTCAGGGATTCCGGTACACAACTCCACGCGATCCGCACCACCAGCCTGTGCAGCTAAGCAGCTTTCTACACTGTTGGCGCAGACTTCGAACTGGAAGCGGAAAGGGTTCATGATTAAGGAGTTTGTTTATGGGCTTCCGATTTAGTTTACTTCGCATAGCTGACGGCGCGTGTCTCACGGATGACGGTGATCTTCACTTGTCCTGGATATGTCATCTCATCTTGTATCTTCTTAGCAATTTCGCCGGACAGGCTTTCTGTTTGCTTGTCGTCTATCTTATCGGCACCGACGATAACGCGCAGTTCGCGGCCGGCCTGGATGGCGTAAGTTTTCGTCACACCGGGGTAGGACATAGCCAGCTGTTCCAAGTCGTTGAGGCGCTTGATGTAGGCTTCTACGATTTCGCGGCGTGCACCTGGGCGTGCGCCCGAGATGGCGTCGCACACCTGGACGATGGGTGCCAGTAGGCTGGTCATTTCCGTCTCGTCGTGGTGGGCGCCGATAGCGTTGCAGATGTCAGGCTTTTCCTTATATTTCTCGGCCAGCTTCATTCCGTAGAGGGCATGTGGCATTTCAGGCTCTTCGTCGGGCACCTTGCCGATGTCATGCAGCAGGCCGGCGCGTTTGGCTTTCTTTGGGTTCAGTCCAAGCTCCGAAGCCATGACGGCGCAGAGGTTGGCTGTCTCTCGGGCGTGTTGCAATAGGTTTTGGCCGTAGGAAGAGCGGTATTTCATCTTTCCGATGATGCGGATTAGTTCGGGGTGTAGGCCGTGGATGCCCAAGTCAATAGTGGCGCGTTTGCCGGTTTCGATGATTTCTTCTTCGACCTGCTTGCGTACTTTGTTCACCACTTCCTCGATGCGGGCGGGGTGAATGCGGCCGTCGGTGACGAGCTGGTGCAGAGCCAGGCGGGCTATCTCGCGGCGCACGGGGTCGAAAGCCGAGAGGACGATGGCTTCGGGCGTGTCGTCCACCACGATTTCAACGCCGGTAGCCGCTTCTAAGGCGCGGATGTTGCGTCCTTCGCGGCCGATGATGCGACCCTTGATTTCGTCCGATTCGATGTGAAACACAGTAACTGAGTTTTCGATAGCTGTTTCCGTAGCTACGCGCTGGATGGTCTGGATGACGATACGTTTGGCTTCTTTGTTGGCTGTCAGTTTGGCTTCGTCCATGATGTCGTTGATGAACGACTGCGCCTGTGTCTTGGCTTCTTCCTTGAGCGATTCCACTAGGCGTTCTTTGGCTTCTTCGGCCGAGAGGCCTGAGATGGTTTCCAGTTTTTCTATTTCTTGCCGTTGCAGATGATCCAGTTCGTCTTTTTTCTTGTTGACGATGCCCAGCTGTGCTTCTAAGTTTTCGCGGATGGTGTCGGATTCCTGCTTTTTGCGTTGTAGTTCTTCTTGCCGTTGATTCAACACCAGTTCGCGTTGTTTCAGTTTGTTTTCGGCCTGTTGGATTTTCTGGTTACGGGAGGCCACTTCTTTTTCTAAGTCGGCTTTCTTGTTGAGGAACTTTTCCTTTACTTCGAGCAACTTGTTTTTCTTGATCACTTCCGCTTCTGTTTCCGCGTCTTTAAGGATGTTGTTATATTTCGCTTTCAAGCCGTGCTTGAAGAGCACGTAAGAAGCAGCGCCTCCGATGAGGAGGCAAGCGATGGACATTACTATTGTAACTACTGTCATTTTGATAAGTTGTTTTAATATGTATAATAAATAAGAAAGCACTGCCAGAGTCTTCCGCCCGTTGGTTCGGGGATGTGGAAAGTCTCGTCCAGTGCGTGGTTTTGTTTTTTATCAGGTTTGCGGCCCAGAGATTACGTCAGGAGGGTTTTTCTGCATTTCCGTTTCCTTGAAGCAGGTTTCAATCACCTCCGTTAGTTCTTTCAGTTTCGCCGTATAGGGGGCAGTGTCGTTCCGTTGTTCCATCCGCAGGGTCTCCAATGCAAACTGGTAGGCCACCATGCCGAGTTGCTGTTCGTTGCTTGCTTCTGGATAGTAGTCCCTATACTGTTTGAGCCTGACATTGACCTGTCGCGCAGCTTCCCTAACCATTTCCTCATCTTCGCGGCGGATGCTGAGGGGGTAGCTGGTGCCTGCCATGAGCAGGTGTATCTTTATATTATCGTTCATACATCTTCTTCTCTTTCATTATTCATTCAGCAGGGCGATGCATTTGTCGACTTCACGCACTAATTTTGACAATCGCAACTTCGTCTCTCTCACGTCACTGCCTTTAACGCTGATTGTCGTAGCTGTTTTTAGGTCGTTGTAGCGTTTTTCCAAAGCGTGGTAGGCAGTTTGTGAGGTAGCACAATCAGCCCGGCAAGCGTTCAGAAGCTCCTTCAGACGTATGTTTTCGCGTCGCTGTTCATCGTGCAGATAAATCAGGTGGCGCAGTCGCGCTTCAAAGGTTTTCAGTAACTCTTTTTCTTCTTCTGTCATCTCTGCACTAAAATTGTACACAAAAATACGATTTACTTGAATATTACAAAAACTTTTTGCCGAAAATTTGCGTTTTTCG
>NZ_CANRPM010000125.1 GCF_947632445.1 uncultured Bacteroides sp.
AAAATGGCATTTGAAGGGATTATGATATGTAATCTTCATATGCCATTTTATTTTTAGGAACATTTACTGAATATCCCGAAAAAAGAGATATGCCTTGTGGACATATCCCTTTATCTTTTCCTGAAAAGATTGTATTATACTCCCAAGTGGATAGCCTCGGAAGGACAAACATCGGCGCAAGTGCCGCACTCTGTGCAAGCCTCAGGGTCGATAGAATATTTGTCACCTTCAGAGATAGCGCCTACCGGACATTCGTCGATACAAGTTCCGCAAGCAATACAATCGTCACTAATTACGTAAGCCATTTTTGTTCAAATTTTAAATTATTATTAGTACTAATTTATGTGGGGCAAAAATAATGCTTTTCCACATTGGTTGTTGTGTCCAGATACCTTTTTTGTGTTAATTTGTTTGCTTTCTAAATAAGATGTTTGTTTAAGCAGTTGATAATTAATAAAGTTCAAGGCCAAGTTCTTCTTTTAGTTTCAGCAGAGCCTTGTTCTCTTGTGCCATCATCTGATATTTTTCTACACGACTGTAAGCGCGAGTATTTTCTGTCGATTCACTGACACGCACGGTCATGATCACTTTCCTGTTTTTCAGGTGGGTGCGCAGATAATCCTGGATTGCAGGTATCATGTCGGTAAATTCTTTCAAAATGATTTCGTTGTCTACCGTTACTTCGAACGTTGTGTCGTTCAAAAGTGTAGGGTGCATGTTGTGCATACGTTTGGCAATGGCTACTTGTTCGACGGGAAGTCGGTCGGCATATTCCTGCCAGTAATAGTTGACATCGCGTTCGTTGAAGATGTAGTTTTCTTCAGGTTGCTGTGCTGTTGGGGGCGTTGTCGCGGGGACGCTTGGGGTTTTGTCGGTGGCGGTGGACGATACTTGCGGGCGTTGCTTGATGGATATGCCAACCTCTCCCACCGACATGACGGGGATTTTCTTCTCTTCTTTTCTTTCTTGTGCCGCCACCGTAGCGGCTATGGCCGGAGATGGATGTACCGGTTGGGCAGGTTGCACTTGCTGTGATTTCGATACGGATGGTTGTTTATCGGGTTGTGCAACCTGCGTAGTGACTTGTGCGTTGAAAATGGGTTTGATCGCTTGCTTAGGGCTATGCCCGTCACTGATGGCTTCTTCCTCGCCCGAAGTAATCTGCGCTAATTGTATCAGGGTCAGTTCAACCAGTAGGCGTTTGTTTTTGCTGGTGCGATAGTTTAAGTCACAGTCATTGCAAAGTTTCATGGCGCGATACAGGAAGGGTAGGGGACATTTCTGTGCCTGCGTCTGATAGCGTTCGCGGATGCTGGCTCCTACTTGAAGCAGCGGGAGGGTAGAAGCATCTTTGCTTACCAGCAGGTCGCGGAAATGCGACGAAAGGCCTGTAATGAAATGGTTGCCGTCGAAACCTTTGTTCAGTACGTCGTTGAATAGCAGCAGCGAGTCGGTCACTTTGTTTGCCAACAAGTGGTCGGTCAGGCGGAAATAGTATTCATAATCAAGTACGTTCAGGTTTTCGATAGCGTTCTGGTATGTAATGTTGCCTCCTGTGAAGCTGACCACCTGGTCGAAGATGGACAGGGCATCGCGCATGCCTCCGTCTGCTTTCAGGGCGATAACGTTCAGGGCTTCCGGTTCGGCCGTTACCCCTTCTTGGGAGGCTACGTGGGCCAGGTGGGCGATGGTGTCTTCTACACTGATGCGGCTGAAGTCGTAAATCTGACATCGTGAAAGGATCGTTGGCAGGATTTTATGCTTTTCGGTTGTGGCGAGGATGAAGATAGCGTGCTGCGGTGGTTCTTCCAATGTTTTCAGAAAAGCGTTGAAAGCCGAAGTCGACAGCATGTGCACCTCGTCGATGATATAGACCTTGTATTTCCCGATCTGGGGTGGAATGCGTACTTGCTCCACCAATTGGCGGATGTCGTCGACCGAATTGTTCGAGGCGGCATCCAGCTCATGGATGTTATACGACCGTTGTTCGTTGAAGGCTCTGCATGACTCACATTGGTTGCAGGCTTCTCCGTTGGTGGTTGGGTTCATGCAGTTGATGGTTTTGGCAAAGATGCGGGCACAGGTTGTTTTTCCCACACCTCTCGGGCCGCAGAAAAGGTAAGCATGGGCCAGTTTCCCTGTGGCGATGGCATTCTTTAGAGTAGTGGTCAAGGCGCGTTGCCCCACAACCGATTCAAAAGTGGACGGACGGTATTTTCGAGCCGATACAATATAGTTTTCCATATAATGCAGGATGTTTTGTCACTAACACAATAGCGCAAAGATAATGGAAAGCCGAGGCAGTACAAAATATGTCGGGCTATTTTTCTTTTCCGGTGCAGAATTGTTTGGTGAAAATCTTGCCATCCGAAGCGGCTTTTTCACTAAATCGTCTTATCTTTGTGGCACGAAGTAATGGATTTTAATCAATAGCCGAAGATGGACAAATTGGTTTCCCTTTGGAAATTTGTTCGCAAGAACAAATACCTGATAACCATATTGGTTTTTGCTGTAATCATCGTGTTCTTGGACGAAAACAGCATTCTTCGCCGCGTGAAGTATGCACGCGAGGAGCAGGTATTGCGTAGCGAGATAGAAAAATATCGTAACGAGTACGAAGAAAGTACCCGACGCCTGAGCGAACTGGCGGTCGATTCGGGTGCTATCGAACGTGTGGCACGCGAAAAGTATCTGATGAAGAAGCCCAATGAAGATGTTTATGTGTTTGACGAAGATTTAGAAGAATGATGAAACAGATGATGCAAGCTTTTATGCTGGTAGGTGCCGTCATGGTGCTGACGGGAGCAGCTGTCTATATTACAAAGTGGGCGTTGGCGCCTTATGTCTATACGATTGGTGCCACTTTGTTTGCCTTGGGGCAGATCAATACACCTGCGTGTGTCCAAAATGCCATTATTCGGCGTCTGCGTCGTCAGCAGATATTTGGTGCACTTATATTGGTATTGACGGGGGCTTTCATGCTGTTTATGCATGGTAATGAATGGATTGTCAGTCTCACCATAGCGGCTATTCTGCAATTTTATACTTCCATTCGCATCCCGCAAGAAGAGGAAAAGGAGTTGAAAGGGGAATAACTTTTCCGGCAATTCTATTTTCTCTTTTTCTGAAACCGCCGTTTTCCCCTTCTTAAATCGCCACTTCCTTCTTCATAGACCGTCGTTTTCCCTTTTTCATCCTTCCGCCATCGGGTAGCTGTTGTAATGTTTTCGCGCGCGTGTATAGATAATAATGTGTATTTTGTATTCTTTTGTCTTTCCTGTTCCGTTCGTGGTGTATTTATAAGGATTATTTTAGTTTATATAGAAAAAAAGTTCTCTAAAAATTTGGATGATATGTTTCGGAGTTTCTACCTTTGCACCCACTTTCCGTTAAGGCGGAGGGCGCATAGAAGAGCGTTCTTTGAAGAGATTCCATATAAACAATACAGTAGTACAAGAGCAAGACTGTTGACAGTCTTGGGTAA
>NZ_CANRPM010000126.1 GCF_947632445.1 uncultured Bacteroides sp.
CACCTGCATCCCGACCAGAAAGTAAGGATACAGGGATACGAGAAAATTGAAAAGCCGTTCATGAACCATTTTGATTTGGCTATCTCCAATATTCCGTTTGGCGATGTGGCTGTGTTCGACCCAGAGTTTTCCAACAGCCATGATCCCGCAAAGCACTTGGCGGCGCGGACAATACATAACTACTTCTTTCTGAAAAGCCTTGATGCGGTGCGTGAAGGCGGAATCGTGGCGTTCATTACCTCGCAGGGGGTGTTGGATGCCCCGACCAATGCGCCCATTCGAGAGTATATGATGAACCATGCCAATCTTGTGGGCGTTGCCCGTCTGCCGAACAACCTCTTTACGGAAAATGCGGGTACGGAGGTGGGCAGTGATTTGATTATCCTGCAAAAGAACAGCGGAAAGAACGGGGAACTGTATTATAACGAGAAACTTTTTGTGCAAACCGAACAGACCCCTATCGGCACTTCCGTAAACGGGTATGTATGGAACATCGGTTCGCTTTCCCACACGGATTTGACCAAAAGTACCGACCTTTACGGAAAGCCTGCCTATAAGCTCATGCATAGAGGCGACACCGTACAACTGGCGGAGGACTTACGGGAACATCTGAAAATAGAACTGCACCAACTTAACAGGAAACTCTATGAAAAACACAGCCTGCATCCGACGCAAACGGAAAGTACGGATAAAAGTATGAATGTGGAAGTACAGCCGTCTCCGAAAGTAGAAGCGATGACTTCTACCGCTAATGTTTTTATAACAGAAGCGGAGAAACCGAAAGTTCAACCCATAGACGAGAAGCCGGAGATTGAGCCACGCCAGACGAATCATTCAAATGCCGTTCAGCTTACTCTGCTTGACCTTTGGGGTATGCCCATAGAAGAACCTGCCAAAAAGAAAAAGGCAACCAAAAAGGAAAACAAGGCAAAGCGTGTACCATCCAAAACGAAGCCGCAGGTTACGGCTGCACCTCCTGTTGAATCCGTCAAGCCTGCAACCGAAAGCAAGGAGGCAAAGTCGGAAAATGTCGGGAAGCAATGCGACCCAGAAGATATTTATGCCTCTTTGGACTGGGAAACCAATCCGCCCATCAACGGCTTCTATGAAACGATGATGAGCCTGACACCGGAACGGCGCAAGGCTCTACGGCTTGAAGCGGAACGGCACAGACAGGAACAACTGAAAAAATCGGGTGTCAAGGACACGCTGAATCCTGCCTTTGTGCCTTTGTCGGATAACAAACCGGAACAAAAGGAAGCAGCACAACAACCCGAAGCACAGCCGGAGGCAACTCCCGTTCCTATTACGGACAATAGTCCAAGTGAGAAGGCTACCACTTCACTTTTCCCTGAATTTGAAACGGAAAAGCCGAAGGAGGAACCTCTCGACCTTTTTCCCCGTCCGTTCAATGGTATGCTGGAGCCGCACTACCGTGACGGCTCGATGGTGCTGGACGCTTCCCGCAATCTCGGCTACCTGAAAGACATCACGCCTTACGGCGCGACATTCCAGCCGCTTGACCTGACCGGCTACCAGAAGGAGAAAGCGATGCTGTATGTGTCACTCCGTGATTTATACGAGCGGCTTTACCGCTACGAGGCGGAGTATCACGATGAAGGATCCACGCAACGTGAGGCGTTGAACACCTGCTACGACGAGTTTGTCATGCGTTATGGCAACCTCAACGCCAAACAGAACGTGAAGTTAGTGATGATGGATGCCGGAGGGCGCGACATCCTTTCGCTGGAACGTGCGGAAGACGGCAGGTTTGTCAAGGCGGACATCTTCGACCGTCCCGTTTCCTTCTCGGTGGAGAACCACGTCAATGTCGGCTCTCCTGAAGAAGCCTTGTCCGCATCGCTTAACAAGTACGGTACGGTCAATCTCGACTATATGCGGAGGATAACAGACAGTACGGAAGAGGAACTTCTCAATGCCCTCAAAGGACGTATCTTCTACAATCCGCTCGTAACAGGTTACGAGATTAAAGACCGCTTCATCGCGGGGAACGTGATAGAGAAAGCGGAGCGCATAGAGGCATGGATGGGGAATAATCAGGAAAGTGAAAGATTGCCGGAAGTGAAACAGGCTTTGGAGGCTTTGAAGGAAGCCGAACCGCAGCGTATCGCTTTTGAAGACCTCGACTTCAACTTCGGTGAACGCTGGATTCCCACGGGGGTATATGCCGCCTACATGAGCCATCTTTTCGGTACGGACGTGAAAATCGCCTATTCCGCCAGCATGGACGAGTTTTCCGTGGCGTGCGGCTACCGCACCATGAAGATAACTGACGAGTTTCTGGTAAAGGGCTATTACCGGAACTATGACGGTATGCACCTGCTGAAACACGCCCTGCACAACACCTGTCCCGACATGATGAAAAGTATCGGCAAGGATGAAAACGGCAATGACATCAAGGTGCGTGACAGCGAGGGCATACAGCTCGCCAACGCCAAGATTGACGAGATTCGCAACGGGTTCTCCGAATGGCTCGAAGAGCAGTCGCCGCAGTTCAAGGAGCGGCTCGTGACGATGTATAACCGCAAGTTCAACTGTTTCGTGCGTCCGAAGTATGACGGCTCGCACCAGACTTTCCCCGACCTCAACATCAAGGGGCTGGCAAGCCGGGGAATTCAAAGCGTTTATCCGTCGCAAAAGGATTGTGTCTGGATGCTCAAACAGAACGGCGGCGGAATATGTGATCACGAGGTAGGAACCGGTAAGACGCTGATAATGTGTATTGCAGCGCATGAAATGAAGCGTCTGAACTTGGTGCACAAGCCGATGATTATCGGGCTGAAAGCCAATGTCGCTGAGATTGCCGCCACCTATCAGGCGGCATATCCCAACGCACGGATTCTCTATGCCTCCGAAAAAGACTTCTCGACCGCCAACCGCGTGCGTTTCTTCAACAACATCAAGAACAACGACTACGATTGCGTTATCATGTCGCATGACCAGTTCGGAAAAATACCGCAGTCGCCGGAGTTGCAGCAGCGCATCCTGCAAGCGGAGCTTGACACGGTGGAGGAAAACCTCGAAGTCCTGCGGCAGCAGGGCAAGAACGTGTCACGGGCGATGCTGAGAGGACTGGAGAAGCGTAAGCACAATCTTGAAGCGAAGCTGGAGAAGGTGGAACACGCCATCAAGTCGCGCATGGATGACGTGGTGGACTTCAAGCAGATGGGTATCGACCATATCTTTATTGACGAATCACACCAATTCAAGAACTTGACTTTCAACACCCGGCATGACCGTGTGGCGGGCTTGGGGAACTCGGAAGGAAGCCAGAAAGCCCTGAATATGCTTTTTGCCATACGCACCA
>NZ_CANRPM010000127.1 GCF_947632445.1 uncultured Bacteroides sp.
CGCACGGGTAGCCCGGCACGCAGCATATCCTGTTCCTGCTTGGTGATTTCCGTCTTTCCGATGCGCTCCGGTATGCGTACCTTGTTTGCGGGAATGTCCGTAATTTCATTTGTCTTGCGGTCTATGCTGATAAACGAGGGAATTATTTCACCCGTTTCTCTGTCCACGATGTCCACGACCCTGCCGAGGTTGCCCGTTTCGCGCAGGTTCTTCCGGTCGTCATCGGATAACTTGTGTCCCTTGTACTCATCGAGTTTCTGCTCCTTGCGGATGAAGTGCGGCACAAGGCTGACGTTGCCCTCGCTGTCCCTCTTGAAAGAAAGGCGGGCGTCCAGCTCGAATGATTCGCCGCCGAAAGTCGGCTTGACTTTCACCAAGTCGGACTTGCCGTAGTTGAGCATCTTCGCAAGGTCGCCGGACTTTTCAAGGTCGTCACGTTTCACACTCCATTTCTCTTCCAGCTCCTGCCAGTTGATTTTGCTCTCGTCGATGGGCTGGTAGCCCCGTCTGCCCTGCGTCTGTTGTTGCGGGCTTTCCTGATTCTGTTCCTGTTTCTTTTCCATTTCTTCCTGTTTTTTGGTTTCTTTGGGTTGATCATCCTGTTTTTGCTCCGTTTGCTCCGTCTTTTCGGTAGTCTGCTCTTCCTTTACCTGTTTTTCGTAGCCGGAAGTGTCCACTTTGTGGGGCGCGAGCAGTTCCTTGTTGGCTTCGGGGTTTTTCAGCAGGTCTTTCATCACCGCCAGCAGTTTATCGGCTTGGTCTGCCGCGACACGGTAGAAACCGAAGCGGCTGGGTTCCTTGCACTGCCGAAAGAAGTTTTTGAAGAAGTTGTCCAGCACGTCGCCGTAACGGTCGAATTGCAGGAAACTCTGCGCATTCTCCGCTTTTGCGGGGGTACGCTTGGGAGAGCCGTCGGCATCCAGCCCGGCTACCACGCTGATCTCGCCCGTCTTCTCGTCACGGACTATCAGCACGTCCTTTTCGTCTTTTTTCTTTGCCATCTGAAAAATGTTTTAATGGGTTATTTTTGAAAGAAATTATGGATACGAGCCTTGTAGAAGGCTATATCTTCTTTTCGGAAATCCTTTACGTGTTCAGAAAGGAACGTCAGCACGTCCTCCTCGCTGTAATAGGTCTTTTTGCCGAGCGTCTTGTACGGCAATGCGCCAATGCTGCGGTAGCGTTGCAGGGTGCGCTTGCTGATCTGGAGCAGCATACAGAGGTCTTGGTTGTCGAACATCCTGATACGTTCCATCGGGTTCGGGGCTTTGCCGGACGGTTGCAAGGAAAGCAGCAGTTCGTCCTGACGGTCGAGTCGTTCCATCAGTTTCTGCATCCAGCTCTCGAAATTGTTTCGGGTAAGCAGTTCCATACCTCATGTCCTCCTTCCTTTGGGTTTGTTGCCGCCCGTGCATAGCGTGTGGTTCCGTTTCAGTTCCGTCGGTGTCGTCGCGTCTTCCATAACGGTGCAGTCCGCAAGCAGGCGGTCGATTTCCGACTGGCGGTAGCGGCACTTGCCGCGCAGCACCACATAGCCGATGCGATGCTCGCTGCGCATACGCTGGAGGGTGCGTGTGCTCACATTCAGCAGATGCGCCGTCTCACGAGTGGTCAGCAACCTGTCTGCGGATTTTTCTTTCCTTTCGCCGGAAACGGCACGCACGTATGCCGCTATTTCGGCGATCTGTTCCGTCAATGCGGTGAAGGCGGAACTTTCCATCGTTATTACTTTCATATTCAGTCCTTTCTTTTGGTTTCTGCGGCAAAATTCGGCAATAAACAAAAGGGGCTTTAACAGCTCACTACGTGTCTCACGTAAGATTTTTATCGGAAATGGCTCCGTGACCCGGACAGACGGCGCAACATACAACCTTTTAGCGGGAAACGATATACGTTCACGGGGACGGCGTTACCTTTGAGGCAAACTCTGAAATGTTTTGAATATGGAAATTGTATCTATTGAGAAAAGTACCTTCGAGATGATGGTGGCGTCCTTCAACGCCCTCTCGGAGAAGATTGCCGCCCTGAGGCGCAAGAGCGACGGAGGGCGGCTGGAAAGATGGCTCACGGGCGAGGAAGTCTGCGGGCAGTTGAGAATCAGCCCGCGCACGTTGCAAATGTTACGCGACAAGCGGCTTATCGGCTACTCGCAGATAAACCGCAGGTTCTATTACAAGCCGGAAGAAGTCAGGAGGCTGATTCCGCTTATCGGCACGCTCTATCCCGGCGGCAGGTAATCTTATTATTCACCCATGAATCCGAAGTTATGATGAACGAGAACAACGATGTTTTTACGATGGAGGACGAGCCGCTTGCCACCGTGGTGCAGAATATGCGCAAAGGCTCTAAATGGCTCTCCGCATTTTTGGAAAGTTACCGTCCGCCACTGGACGGGGAACGTTACCTGACGGACAGGGAGGTGGCGGAGTTGCTCCGCGTGAGCCGCCGTACCTTGCAGGAATACCGCAACAACAGGGTGCTGCCCTTTATCCTCTTAGGAGGAAAGGTACTTTACCCCGAATCGGGATTACGTGAACTGTTGGAGACGAATTATCGCAAGCCGATGGAATAAAGGGGGCATGAAAACGAAAAAAGAAAACGGACAACTCTTGCGGGGCTGTCCGTTTCCTTTTTGTCGGCACGTATACGTGTTCAGCAATACCCGGCTTTCCCGTTCTGTATGAACATCACGTATGCCTGCCGTTTTTCCTTCGAGAGAGCTTTGCCCACCAGCCACGTGCGGAATACGTGTGTATAGTAAGTGTTCAACCGGAAGGCGACGGGGATGATGATTTCAAGCGAGTAAACATCCGCATACAGACCGTTTTCAAGCTGAATGTAGCGGCATACCTCGTAGTCGCTCAACACATCCGTCTTGCGGACGGCTTTGATGGCTGCGTTCACTGCCGGGACACCCGTGTGGAACAATCCGGCGATTTCTCCGGCGGTCATCCATACCTCGTTACCGGTTACGCTGACCGCCTTGTCCTCTATGATGATTATGTCATGTTTCATGGTTTTTCTTTTTTAGATGGTGCAACCTGCAAATTCCTCAATGCTGTTCAACCTTGCGGCAAGGTTCTCCATGTCTTGGTTGAGCTTCTCTTTTGTTATTTTTGCGTATATCTGCGTTGTCTTTATGCTCTTGTGTCCCAGCATGGAACTGACCGTTTCGATGGGTACGCCGTTGGAGAGGAACACCGTCGTGGCTGC
>NZ_CANRPM010000128.1 GCF_947632445.1 uncultured Bacteroides sp.
TATCAATGACGGGCAGCCTACATGGCTTTGATTTTATTTCGAGCTCACGTTGTTTTAAGTGACAGGATATAAAATGGGGAAAAGACAATACATGCGGCTCCTTACCAGCAGATGCTTGTACAGCTCCTTTTTTATTAAAATCCTGAAATTTTAATTCAACCAGCGCGTTAATGCAATGTTCATATTCTGATGCTTTATGCTTGAAATTTGAAAAGTCATGGATTTGCGGCGCTTAATAGTCGTTGTATCTCGACCATCCTTCTCCCCTCAACTGGTAATGTTTTTCATGACTGTGTAATAATTATTCTTTTGAGCGCAATAACACACATCTTTTTTATGCGTTGCTTGAATTTTGATGATCCATATGTGCTTAACGACTGCTGCAACGATTTCACGACAATCGACGATTGGCTAAATCGCCGGATATCCGATTTGAAAAACTGTTTAAGATGTTTGTGATGCAAGCTCGACAAAAATGCTATCCATAGATATTGAGCAATCATATTTGTATGACGAATAGCAATTTCACCCTTATACTCATTTGCCTTGTTAAGGACTGTATGAATATATTCTATATAGCAAATTATTTTATTTGCTTCATGATACGACAAGGTCGCCCCGGTATTGTTAATACCCAAATTGTGATAATAAAGCGGTTCATTAACGACACCGGCACGCTGCCCCCATAAGGCATATTCTATCACAAAAGCGCAATCCTCAGACGTACAACATTTTGTATCCACAAACTTTATTTTATGCTTTCGGATGATTTCCGTTCTAAATAATCGTCGCCAAACAGCCCCACTTGCAGACAATATACCATGCTTATCGTTTTCCGAAAGAACTCCTACTGTCGATGCGAATATCGCATGCATCAATTCTTCGGGCGGTAATTGTGGATCGTTTCCTCCATTATAAACGATCTCATGACAGACTGATATATAAGGGCTGCAGACCAAATCGAGATTCTCCTCTTCGGCTTTGCGATACAAGACTTCATACATTCGCGGGTCGGAGTAATCGTCATGGTCGCTGAATCCGATGTATTTCCCACGAGCGACCTTCAACCCTTCGTTGCGGGAGTTGCCGATATGCAGATTCTCCTTGTTGCGTACAATTTTTATTCGCGGATCGTTGGCAGCAAATTCTTCGACGACCTTGTCGCTTCCATCTGTCGGGCAATCCAATACGGCGATGATTTCTATATTGCGCAGCGTCTGATTAACCAAAGAGTCCAAACATTTATACAGATATTTGCCCGCATTATGTATAGGAACAATAACTGACACGAGCGGTTCTACACAATCTTTCATGCCGCCGAGGAATTAAGATTAAACGGAACGCTCTGCATCAATATTGAGTCCAACTGTTCCCGCAAGTAACGCGTTCCGTTATATGTTGCCAGAGCTATGGATATTTTTTTCATGAAGTTTTATTTTTCTTCTATCAAAATCATACACGACTTTGAACAATAAGACAAAAACTACTACTGTATCAAGATATAATATTCCAAATATTTAAAATATAATACATATACGCTCCACCTATAAGCCCCACTGCCATAATTCCGCCTATGCGAGGTCTTATTATATACATAAGCATAGGGATCATAATTATCAACACTATTTCAAATAAATCCCCACCTCTTGAACTCAATTCCGGTATCGTTTGGCTAAAAGTAATTTTAAAAATGATGGCGGTTAAATATATTTTTACAATAATAAAAAAATAGCGATTATATTTATAAATTCTATCAGATAAATAAATGTACACACACCCGAATATATAATTTAATATTAACATTGTACTAAATAGATCATATGTATCACCCCGTGAAGCAAAAAGATTAAGCCTATCTCCTCTAAAAAAATATACTGAATATAAAATGGAAAGATTCTGAATTATTGGGGAAATAAAAGATACCCCCAAAATGGATATCCCCCAAAATATCGTCCATTTTTTTTTGTTAAAAGAATCACCATTGAAAAAATACATCGGTAAATATACAGCAGCCGATACATGAAAAAATATTGCAAGACTTATGATTATCAAAAATCTAACAGGTTTTTTCTTATATATTGCAGGGATAGAAAAAATTCCCAAAGCAGATGCAACTCCTGCTCTAATTTGGGTCAATTCATGTAGAGAGTAATAATAAGCTATATACATTGCTAATGAAGCAAAGATAAAAGGCGTAATCTTGCATATTCCAATAGCTTTTATCCCTACTCCTAATATTGCATAAATAACAAATAAAATAATATAATTATCCGCTTGTATACATTTGGCAATGCTTGCTATAATGGAAAAAGAATATTCTACCGTAGAATTGCTATAATAATAGCTATTAACGTAATTCTCATAATCTCTATATAAACGGCCATCCCTGAATCCAGCGGCCAATATCAATATCAGGACGATTGTTACATAGAAAAATAGTGATTCTTTCTTTTTTAATTGGGGATTTATTAGTTCCAGCCCTAAAAGAAAAAAGAAAATTATAACAATAAAATTCGACATTGTTTGCAGATTATATAGCCGACCAATACTTTCCTTTCGCTAAAGTAATTAACGTCAGATTAATGGTTAATTTATAGTTTAATCGTCAGTCTCTTTTAAAATATAAATCAAATTATTACATCAACCTTGACAAATCATTTCACCGATATAGTCTCCCAATTTTTCGATTACAGCATCAAATTTTTTATTGCCAACGTATGCACCATCACGTACAATATCTGTATGTACCTGTGAGCATTATCCGTAATCAAAACCTTATCCCTCATTTTCACGCTTTTTCAACTTTGATTGAATTGATGGCGGTAATATGATTGTCAGAACCGATTGAACTATTAAGGCCATTTATATGTGTATCCCTAAAAAAGGATTATATATGCCCTTTTGTCAGTTTCGAGATGATCTCACGGACATCGCTGTTTCTTCCGATTGTCAACATAAATATCACATTCGGGACGACAGCACAAATCAAGATTCTGATAGTGAACTTGGCAATGCTGTA
>NZ_CANRPM010000129.1 GCF_947632445.1 uncultured Bacteroides sp.
AGGTGGTTTACAATGATTTGATTTACAACTGATGCCAACACATGGGGAATTGCCGCTGTCAGCCGATGGCGGCTTTTCCTTTTTGAGTATATTTCAAGGAAACAATTTTGTGCCAAAACCTAAAAGTTCAAAAAGTGATGGTGGATTTCTTTGTGATTGTATGCTATAATATATTTTGCGTATGTCAAAACAGCTTTGGAGAGGAGGAATATCTATGACTGCACCAATATCTGCAATCGGTGAAAGGTTAAAGGAGATACGAGCAAGTAGAAATCTTAGCTTAGAAGAAACATCGAGTATTACTGGTGTTAGTAAACCCATGTTAGGTCAGATTGAAAGAGGACAATCTATTCCAACCATCACCACACTTTGGAAAATTGCAACAGGGTTAAAAACGCCGCTATCCTCTTTTTTGGAGGAACAGAAGCCAGAATACACTGTTGTTGATATTGAAAAAGAAGAAATAATTATTGAAGATCACAGCAGAATGAAAGCATACCCCATTTTTACGTATGACCCTATCCGTAATGTCGAAATTTTCTATATTGAATTTGATGTAGGGTGCTGTCATTCGTCGGATAAACACAATGACGGTGTAGAGGAATACATTTTAGTCCAAACAGGGAAATTGCAGCTTATCCTTAACGGGCAGGAATTAATTGTTGGAGAAAAACAAGCTATTCGTTTCCGGGCAGATATACCCCACGCCTATAATAATCCCTTTGACAAGCAATGCACAGTCTATAATATTATCTTTTACTCAAACCACTAACGGAGGAATTACACAATGTATGAATTGATACAAGTTTCAGACAGCAGCTATTACATTCAAAGTCCTGCAAAAATAGGACTTGTAAAGCTGAATGAAAAAGAGGTTTGTCTGATTGACAGCGGCAACGACAAAGACGCAGGACGAAAAATCCGACAGATTTTGGACGCTAACGGCTGGACACTCACCGCTATATTTAACACCCATTCCAACGCCGACCACATCGGCGGCAACAGGTATTTGCAGGGACAAACGGGATGTAAGATTTATGCGCCGGGGATAGAGTGCGATTTCACAAGACACCCCATTTTGGAGCCGTCCTTCCTATACGGCGGCTATCCGTGCAAAGACCTACGCCACAAGTTTTTACTGGCGCAAGAGAGTAATGCGGACCGTTTGACAAATGATACTTTGCCAGAGGGCTTTGAGATTATCAATCTACCGGGACATTTCTTTGACATGGTAGGATTTCGTACACCAGATAATGTTGTCTATCTCGCTGACTGTCTATCGAGCCGTCAAACGCTGGATAAATACCAGATTGGATTTATATATGATGTGGCCGCTTATCTGGAAACACTTGCAATGGTAAAGACACTGAACGCTAAAATGTTTATTCCAGCCCATGCGGAGGCAACAGACAATATTTCTTCATTAGCACAGTACAACATTAAAAAAGTATGGGAGGTTGCCGGGAAAATCATTGAACTTTGTAAAGAGCCGCTTTGCTTTGAGGCAATTCTGCAACGGCTGTTCACCTACTATTCTCTTACAATGAATTTTGAGCAGTACGTTTTGGTTGGAAGTACCGTCCGCTCATATCTTGCATGGCTAAAAGATACTGGCAAGTTGAACACACGATTTGAAAACAATATACTCCTGTGGGAGCAGATATAAGGAGGCAGAAAAATGTCAGTCGAGAAAGTCAAAGAACATTTTAAGAAATATGGAATGGAAAACCGAATACAAGAATTTGAGGTATCAAGTGCTACGGTTGAACTTGCCGCCGAAGCGTTACATTGTGAGCCTTGCAGGATTGCAAAAACGCTTTCATTCATGGTAGACGGATGCCCCGTATTGGTCGTTGCCGCTGGTGACGCAAAAATTGATAATCCGAAATATAAGGCGCAGTTTGGCACAAAGGCGAAAATGCTAACGCCGGATGAAGCCCAAGCAATGATAGGTCATGCTGTCGGCGGAGTTTGCCCATTTGCAGTCAACGATGGAGTTACAGTATATCTTGACGTGTCGCTGAAAAGATTTCAAACCGTGTTTCCGGCGTGCGGAAGCAGTAACAGCGCAATCGAACTGACAATAGCTGAGCTTGAAAAGTATTCTGGATTTACCTCATGGATTGATGTCTGCAAAGGATGGAATTAAACTATTTTTTGATATGATATTAGATCAAGGCGTGGTATAATGTTATCTGAATGATAAAAGGAATTAACTATTAGGAACTAAATACGAAAAAGCCGTTGACACACCAGTTTCCCGGTGAAAAGTCAACGGTTTTTTCTTCCCCAAACGCTCTATTTTGGCGTGTGGGTATAACTGAATACAAATACATAGCCCTTGCTTTCAAAGGCGATTACAGAGGAGCAAATGCCCCGAAATCGCCCCATGAATTTACGAAAGCAGGGGCTTTTTCTATGTCCCGGCAGAAGCGGAAAGGAGGCGGTGCCTATGCGCCGGTAATAGATTAGGCAGAAAAATCTATAAAAACGAAAAGGAGGACAAAATGCAAAACGCAAATCAGACAAACAATGCCCGTCTTGAAGTCATCAAGGCGAGTGAAATCGAGCCGAAGGAAATTGAATGGCTGTGGTATCCGTTCATTCCATACGGCAAGGTCACGCTGTTGCAGGGCGACCCCGGCGACGGGAAAAGCACCTTTATGCTGACCATTGCCGCCCTGCTCACAAGGGGCGAGCCGTTGCCGTTTACGGAAACGGAAAAGCCGCCTGCGCCGATCAGCGTCATCTATCAGACTACGGAGGACGATGCGGACGATACCATTGTCCCCCGCTTCATCAAAGCGAACGGGGACAGAGAACGCCTGTTGTTCATCAGCGAAAAGGAAAGTCCGCTGACCTTTGACGATGGGCGTATCCTCTCCGCTATCCGGGAAACGGGCGCAAGGGTGCTGATCCTTGACCCGCTTTCCTCGTATATCGGGGACTGCCAGATCAACGCCGCCAACGAAGTCCGCCCCCGCTTCAACTG
>NZ_CANRPM010000130.1 GCF_947632445.1 uncultured Bacteroides sp.
CGCGGCTATTGGAAAGCTGAAAACGAGAAAAATTCACCGCAGGCATTGAGGACAGCCCTTGAAAAGGGATATGGTTTTGAATCAGATGTTCGCGATTATGCGGGACGCATGGTCATATCGCATAACATCGCGGATGCATCATGTCAAGATGCCGAGGAGGTGTTTCGGTGGCTCGCCGAATACGGCGACCGATACTGCTTTGCAATCAACATCAAAGCCGACGGTCTCAAAAACATACTGCAAGATTTTGTGAGAAAGTATAAAATCGAAAATTATTTCCTATTTGATATGAGTGTGCCGCAAATGGTGGAATTTGCAGAAATGGGATTGCGCTTTTTCTCCCGACAGAGCGAATACGAAACCGAGCCGGTAATGTATGGTCAGGCAGCCGGCATCTGGATAGACGGATTTCAAGGCCATGAATGGATTACCGAGCGCCTCGTGGGCGGGCATCTCGCATCGGGGAAAGAGGTATGCCTCGTATCGCCCGACTTGCACGGGAACGCGGATTACAGGGATTTTTGGACGAAACTTGCCGGCTGGGACATCGACTTCTCGAGAGTGCTGCTGTGCACCGATTATCCGGACGAAGCGAAAGCGTTTTTCAAAAACATATTATAACATTATATAACATTATAACAGTACGAGGAAATGATAAAAGCGATTCTGTTCGATATGGACGGCGTGCTCATCGACGCCAAGGAGTGGCATTATGAAGCCTTGAACAAAGCGCTCGGCTTGTTCGGCATAGAAATCAGCCGTTATGACCACCTGCATACATTCGACGGTTTGCCGACAAAGGTCAAATTACAGATGCTCAGCGAGCAGTATTATCTGCCCGAACAACTGCACGGATTCGTCAACCAGATGAAACAGCAGTATACGGCCCAACTGATTCATGAATGCTGCCACCCGATGTTCCACCATGAATATGCCCTTTCGCGGCTGCATCAGGAGGGGTATAAAATCGCGGTGTGTTCGAATTCCATCCGCTCGACCATCGAGCTGATGATGAACAAGGCGATGCTTACAGAGTATCTCGACCTGATAGTTTCCAATGAAGATGTCAGAAAGGCGAAGCCCGACCCGGAGATGTATCAGACGGCTATCGCGAAATTCGGTTTGAAACCCGAGGAATGCATCGTGGTCGAAGACAACCCGAACGGCATTGCGGCCGGTCGTGCCAGCGGCGCCGCCGTATTGGAAGTGGCAACGGTCTATGATGTCAATTATGAAAATATCAAAGCTCTTATCAATAGAATAGAAGGAGGTAAAAATGATTAATATTCTGATTCCCTGCATGGGAAAGTCCACATTCTTCAAGGAGAGTTTCTTTCCGAAATCCCTCGTGGAAATCAAAGGGAAAACGATGTTCGAGACCGTCGCCGAGAACTATGCCGATGTCAATCCCAAAACCTGTCTGTTTGTTTTTGACGACAAGGATTGCCGTGAATTTCATCTGGACGCTTCGGCAAAGATTTTATCGCCGGAGTGTATCGTGATAAGACTGCGCACTCAGACCCAAGGCGCCTTGTGCACCTGCCTGATGGCAATAGACCATATCAACAACGAGACACCGTTGATTATAGCCAACAGCGACCAGATCATCGATGTCGACTATAATGCCGTGCTGCAACATTTTGACGCGGAACAGGACGATGCGGGAGTCATTACGTTCCCGAACATTCATCCGCGCTGGAGCTATGCGAAAAAACAGAATGGGAGTGTCGTGGAAGTCGCAGAAAAACGACCTCTGTCGAAAGATGCCATAGCCGGCTTCTATTATTACAGACACGGTTCCGATTTCGTGGAGGGGGCGGAACGGGCGCTGCTGAAAGGAAACAGCCACAACGGTCGTTTCTACATCTCTGCCTCGCTAAACGAGATGATACTCGACGGCAAGAAAGTCGGGTATTTCGATATAAAAAAAGAACAATACCATTCATTCTATTCTCCGGAAAAGATAAAAGAGTATGAGGAGGGAAAATATTTATGAAAACAGCCAAACTCAATGAGATGACCAAGGGGTGGTTCATCGGGAACTTCTCCCCGACACTCTATAAGACGAACGATGTGGAGGTCGCCGTAAAGCGATATGAGGCAGGTACACGGGAAGAAAAACACTACCACAAAATCGCCACGGAAATTACTGTCGTAACCAAAGGAACCGTCCGCATGAACGGGGTGGAATATACCGAAGGCGACATCATCATCATGGAACCGAACGACGCGACGGACTTCTACGCCGTTACCGACGCCGAAAATGTGGTGGTGAAAATACCGGGAGCCAATAATGACAAATATATAATGGAGGAATAAACATGATGAACATCGTAATACCCATGGCGGGACGGGGAAGCCGTTTCGCGAAAGCCGGATACCGAATGCCGAAACCGTTGATCGATATATGCGGACGTCCGATGATAGAGTATGTCGTGAACAACATACGACCGAAATGCGAACACCGTTTCATATTCATTTGCCAAAAGGAGCATTTGGAAAAGTACGGATTGCAGCAGAAACTGACACAGATAGCCCCCGGCTGCGCCATCATTACCATCGACCACATCACCGAAGGTGCCGCCTGCACGGTGCTTTTGGCTGAAAAATACATCGATAACAATGACAGTCTGATGATAGCCAACAGCGACCAATACGTAGATACAGACATCGATGCCTATCTGGCGGCAATGGAAGGATATGACGGGTTGATTATGACGATGCCGGCAAACGACCCCAAATGGAGCTTTATCAAGTACGATAAACAAGGGCTGGTAACACTTGTAAGAGAGAAAGAAGTCATATCCGACCAGGCGACAGTGGGTATATACAATTATAAGCACGGAAAAGATTTCGTGCATTTCGCCCATCAGATGATTGACAAGAATATCCGTGTGAACAACGAATTTTATGTGGCACCGGTGTATAATGAAATGATCGCAAGCGGAGAAAAAATCACCTATCGCGACATCGGAGA
>NZ_CANRPM010000131.1 GCF_947632445.1 uncultured Bacteroides sp.
ATTAAGATTATAGGCTTCGCAAAAACTCCATTAGACCTTTATCTTTTTTCCAAGAATTTTCTATTGGTGATAATTGAGGCATTATTTTCTCAGAGGCTTTTTCAATCGCCTCCCTTTTGGCTCTTTCGTCAGCCCTTGCATATATTTCAGTAGTTTGAATGGAAACATGACCAAGCAAATCCCTGATATAAATCAGGTTTACTCCAGATTGAAGCAGATGCATAGCCCTGGAATGTCTGAATGTATGGGGTGTTACTCTTACATTGAATAGGTCTGGACGTATATTCCTCATGTTTGAGACATATTTGTCAATGATGTAAGCAATGCCTTGTTCAGTCAAATTCTCTCCCCATGAATTGAAGAATAGAGGAGAGTTCTGTTTTATTTCCTTATCAAGTCCATTTTCAATCATATACGACTTCAAGATTTCTATGGCTCTTTCATTTACCGGAACAAGGCGTGATTTGTCCCCCTTTCCATGAAGCTTTATTATATAGGGTTTGCTAATACGGATGTCTGCCGGAGACATCAATATCATTTCGTTTACTCTTGCACCAGTATAGTACATTATGGTGAGTAAAGCAAAATCACGTCTACCCTTTTGAGTGTCTAGTGGAATGCTTTCTAAAAGAGAAGTTATCGCTTCTACTGTAATATATTTGATGGAATCTTTTGGCTTGATGTTTATTTTCAGCTCTTTAATCTCATGCCATTGTTCCAAATGAACAGGATCTATATATGTAAGATATGAACAAAACGATTTCAAGGCTGCAAGTTTAAGCCGTCTTGTCCTTGGCGCAAAATTCTTCTCTTCCAACCAAATCATATAACCCACAATATTCTGTCGGGTTAATGCGGCAAGAGTCAGAGTTTCCGGTGAGTTTTGATTGTTTTCTGCCATGTATTTCATGTAGCTGATGAATGCGTCACGATACGCCTCGATGGTCTTGCGACTTGCCAGTCTTTCATGAACAAGATACTTGCAAAAATAATTCTCTGTAGCTTTTGGAAAACTAATATAATTCACCTTCTTTAATCTTTTGTTTTTCATTGTACTCAAGTATTTTATTGATTTTGATAATATCGCCAACCACACTATCGTCCATCTTGATTAAATTTGGATGCATTGCAGCGGTAAGTCGCAGATAATATTCACTTTGTTTATAACTGGTATGTCCTAAGAATAATGCAACTTGGGGTATGCAGCTATATGGGTCTTTTCCCGAAGAAACGAGGTTTTCAAAGGCACGTACGGCAGCCGTATGGCGTAAATCATGCAGTCTTGGCCCTTTTCCATTTCCGTTATATCTTATCCCCGCCATTTCAAGCGCAATGATGAACCAACGGCTGACACTGCATTTCGGAATCTTGTTGCCAAGACCATTTACAAACAGAAAAGACTCGTTGCTGACGATTCCATCCAACGGAATCTTGTTCCGATATGATATATATTGGCGGAGAACATTTTCAAGGGATTCGTTTATGGGTACAAGTCGTTGACGTCCGTTTTTTGTCTTATTCAGAGAAATGCAATGACAATCAAAATCCACATCAATGTTCCTTATTGAAAGTGCTTCCCCTATACGTATCCCTGTGCTATATAGGGTACGAACAATTGCCGGAATAGCCATAAGGCAAGAGGAAGGAACATTCTCCTTAAGCCGTAACGAATCACATGCGCTCAATAGTCTCGAAATTTCCTCATGCGTATAGATATGTGGTATATAATCATTCCTAAACCATCGAGGAGTTGGTGGAATACTACACTCATGACCTATTGACACGAGATACTTGAAAAAACGTATCAAAACTGTGGATTTCTGATATATGGTATGTTTGTCTAATCGAATGTTAGTCTCGAACCACTCATCATACATATCAAGAGTCACGGTCTTCATGCTTTTATAATGAGCAACCATAAATTCATCAAACTCTTTAAGTACGCTTCTAATATGCTTTGCCTGATATCCTTTGGCAAGCACTTCGCCAAGAAATGCTTGCATTTCTGCTTTAAGCAAACATTTGTAGATTGTATCATTCATAAAACATTCCTCCATTTTGTTCATAAAAATCACTTGGTACCTCTATCACGTTACCAGAACATTCCAATAGGCTCTTTATATCTATGTTCAGATAGTATTTCGTATTTTCTGTTGTCGTATGCCCCAATACATTGGATATGGTTGTTATCGGGATTCCCTCATTCATCATGACGGTAGCAGTACTGTGTCGCAAGGTGTGAGAACCATGATGGCGCAGCTCTGTATTTATACCTGCATGGCTTATCGCTCTTGCCACAATTGCTGTATAACCACTACTTGTCATTGGTCTAATTGGTGCTCTCGCCGTAATAAATAATTTCCGTGTGTTGCATAAGGGACGTGCATTTTTAATGTAGTCAATCAATGCAATACCAACTTCTTCTTGAATTGGCAATGATTGCGGAATGCCTGTTTTTACTTGCATAAAAGTGATATAACCATCGTCCCAGTTAATATTAGAGAACTCCAAATTGACAATATCTGACCCACGCATACAGAGTCTTGTGGATAAAAGTATCATGGCGTAATTCCTTTTCCCTATACAACTATTACGGCAGATGCTTTTTTCTAAGATTTTTTCTTCTTCAACGGTCAAGTATGAAGGAAGTTTAATCGGTTCCGACTTGAACCCTAACATCATCTGAGAAAAATCTTCCATGACTATTCCTATATTATATAAGTGAAAGAGAAATTTTTTCAATGGTGTGGTCACATAACGTCTTTTATTTCTCATAGTGGAAATAAAGGATATTATATGGCTTCGATTGAGACTTTCTGCTTCAATACCTTCTAAATCCATTCTGACACAGAAATTACTTAAGGTAGATAAATAACTCGTTTTCGTAGATTGGTGAAATCTCATTGTCTTAGAAATACTTTCAACAA
>NZ_CANRPM010000132.1 GCF_947632445.1 uncultured Bacteroides sp.
CGTCGCGTGAGTTTTTCTTTCATTTTTCCGTTCATTTCCAATGCCTGACTTGCGTTTTTTTCCTTTATTTTCTCTCTTTTCAACCGGTTTCTGCTTATTGCAGCGTTACTGATTGATTTATAACATGCCACGGGAGGATGTGAATATCCAGACCGAGATATTTGTCTGTCGGGTCGATGTTCGGGATAATCGGCTGGCTCGGGTCGGTTACCGGAATACCGGGCTTCAGCAACGAACTGACGGTCAGTTTGTACCAGTGGTTGCGGACTACGCCTATATCGCCGACGCTTACCGGTGTTTCCGGTATTGCTGTTACATGGTGCCATATCGGTGCGTAATAGTACATGCGGCCAAACGCATAATAGTCGGCGACGTTCGCGAACTCGTATGCAATGGACAGGAACTTTCCGGGGGTGATGTCTACCGTCATCGGCTCACCTTTTTCGTCCTCACCTTTTATGATCAGTCTGTAGTCTTTTTTCAGACCGAGCATTACGCGACCGTCGCCGTTGGAGACGTTGGCAGCGGAAAGACGGAATATGCAATTCGTCAGCCCGTCATTGTCGTCGCCGTTGCTGTCCTCTTCCTTGTAGTTGAATTTGTCATGTACCGCGTTCAGGGATTCTTCGGTTACTCCATTATCTGGTGCGGATATCAAGTCCGTAAAGTAGGTGGACAAAAGCTGGGTCTCCTCGCCGGTGCCGTCGGCTTTCTGATAATACAATTTGATATTATTTCTAGGCGTGGTGAAGGTCACTACTTTTTCATCTGAGCCTTCACCCTCTCCGAAATAATCTGTGATGGTACGGGAAGTGGATGTCAATGAGTTGAATATCTGGCTGTAGGCATACTGCATATAGTTTGCGCGGTTCCAATAGCAACCTGCCGCATACAACTTGTCCGGTACACTCTCCAACAGATCCTGCGTAGATTTATATCCTTCATTTTTGGCTTTCTCTTCGTAAGCAGTTATTTCATTGCCGAGCAACAACTGTCCGAAGAAAACCACATGGGTCGCCGCGCCGCGCCATACATGGGTCGGGTCATCTATCAATTTTTGACCCAGCACGTTCTCGCCGCAGTAGCGGTACTTTAAGTTTTTGCGCAGATTGCCGTGCTGCAAATAGTCTTCGAGGGCGCCTTCTTTGATTTTGTCAAGGTTATCAGCGGCACTCGGATTCAATCCCATAGAAATCATGCGCATCTGCGTGTACGAATAGTAGTAGAGCGGCATATTCTGGGTGCCGTCTGCTTCATCGTCATCCCCACTACCCGGAACCTTATTCCGGTCTTTTATCTCAACAAACGAATTATGCGGTTTGGTGTCCATTGCTACGCGGTACTGTACGGGATAAACGTCCGGGTCGGCATAGTGGCCGTCGACTGCCCAGTAGCAGCGCGCATGCGGAGCGTCGTTCCAATATTGGAAGAATTCCGTTGATATACTATGAACGCTCTGGCTGTAGTGTTTTAGATCATCGGATGCTTTGGATATATCGCCGCGTCTGTCGTTCAGATTCTTGAAAAGGTACATACGGCGTGCGACCGCGTTGGTAGACCAGCCGAGCATCGCGAATGCCCAATCGGACTTCGTCGCGCCCGCTACCGTTGTCCCGGTGGCCTGTTGCACCTGGGTCGTTGCTCCATCTCCCGTCGGACGTAGCAGCAAGGGAAACTTCAAACCATCTCCCGTTACAGTGGACCCTGTACCCAGTGGCGTTTGATTCATGTCTGTGCTAATGTCAACCTCAACTTTTACGGCCAGACGCTCCACATGCACAGTCACAGGATCGCTCTCTGCCGCTTCCTTCGTCGCCTGGATATTATCCCTTATATCAACCAAATCATATATTGTTCCTGTTCCATGATCGGCGGTTAACTTAATGTCTTCGTCCTTATTCCCGGTGCCTAAATATACGGAATTCGTCATGGTGCAGTATTCGGTATCAACCCCTGACGGCGAGAAAATCACCACGCTTGAATTATCCCTGTTTATCACCTTATCGCTCAATCGTCTTGTAAGATACGCAAGCACATATTCGGCATCGTTGGCTGCCGCGCTTCCATCAGGAAGCGTTAATCCCTCTCTATTTTTGAGCGTGCTTTCCAGGGCAGTAAGTCGTTCTGGATTACCATTGAGTACGACAAGCACTTTCGTCGGCAGCGACTCACCTTCCGCTATCCTCACGTTGGCGGTGAATTTGCCGATGGTTTTCTCCAAATTGGTTCCGTCTGAACCGGCTCCGTATCTGTCGCCGGGAGTAACGTCCTTTATATCTACATCACCGGTCAACTCGCACATGGAGTGGAACGAATCGTTCTCGTTGAAAAGGATGGCGACATTCGATCCTTGTGTGGTCGTTATATCCTGCTCTGCGTGGTCGCCTGCATGGAAGTCACTGTCATCGGCGATGCCCGGCCAGGCGCGCGTAGCAGCCCCTCCTCCGTCAGACACAATGTTGAAGGACAGATAGTTTGTGCCTTCGGTCGTAAGGCCGTTTTCACCGCCTTCTTTGAGAAGGTCGTCCTTGCAGCCTCCCAACATACACAGCGACACAATCAATAATAAACTAATCTTTTTCATCTTATCTTTATTTAATGTTTAATTTTCGGTTACTCTATTCTCTTTCTTTATCCTGTTTCTTTTTTCTCTTTCTTTATTTTATTTCTTTATCCTATTCCTGTGCAAAGGTTTCCGCCTCTTCGATATGGTTCAGGATGCGCTCCGTATCGGGCATGCCTAAGGCTTCCGCCGCCTTTACTTTCGCTTTGGCTCCCTCGAAGTCGCCCTGCAGGGCCTTCAGCACGCCCCGCGCATATTCCGCTTCGGCGCTGCCGCCCGCCTTCGACAG
>NZ_CANRPM010000133.1 GCF_947632445.1 uncultured Bacteroides sp.
GTAACTTAAAAATAATCATTTTCGCGGAAAGAAGAAACACTCTTTCAATATCAAACTTTAAAATTTAAACAGGCTCTAAAGAGGGCATAAAAAAATTTCTTCATACTTATATGTTGGGAGCGCACATCAGTTACCATAAGTGCAATTAAAAATTACAAAGAATACATGGAATTATATGCTATATTTCTTCTATGTATAGATTTTAGGATTTCTATATACGAGAAGAGTGCATTATGCTTCGGTTTTTTCTAATGGTCTAAATATCTTCTATATCTTTTTGGATTTTTGCTTCAACATTTTGTGAATCTCGATAACGAATCATAACCATTCCTTCGTAAACTCCGAATGACTTTTCTATAGAAAGTTGTATATCTCCACCTGTTACTTCCCATACACTACCATATACGGCGACTTACGTTTATTCGTAAATCGCTGACTTTTAATGTGAACCAGCCCGGGCTTGAACCAGGGACCTCCAGATTATGAGTCTATTTGCAATATATTTCACGAAATTATAAATAATTATAAAACATTGACATTCAACGCTTTTCATTTTGAAGATTGCGGAAAATTACCTAACTTTGCATCAGTTTTCATTTCAGAAGGTCACCTGAAGGTCACCAAAAGGTCTCCGAGACCTTCAATAAATACGGAGGTTTAAGACAATATGAAGTCACAAAAAGCGGAACAACCCACAAAAGATGCAATAAAGAAGCAGAAATCCAATAAAAGAGGAGACAAGTGCCTTGCCAAATTCACGTCTTCCAACGGTAGCGATATGGGTCTTTGACTCTTAATATTCGTAAGGCTGGCGATTACAGTCAGTCTATTCCTGTTGCCGTGCGTGTTTGCCATGGAGGACAGAAAGCTTTCCTTAGGCTGGGAAGGGTTTATACTTTGCAAGAGTGGCTGGATATTTGTGAATACGAGAAAACTGGGCGACGTGTCCAGTTGGCAGAGCGTGATGAAATGAAAGAGCAGATGGAGAAAATCCGCCAACTTGTAAACAACTTAATTGATACCAACACTTTCTCGCTTCGCAAACTTCAAGACATATATCAGGGCAAGAAGGACGACAATGCAACAATTTACTCTATTTGGGAAGAGTATATGCAAGGAAAGCTCAACGAAGGCAAAGCTGGCTCTGCAAGATGCAACAAGGATGTGTACAGACGCTTCGTCAAGGATATGGGCAAGGATGTTGCTTTGGCAGATATTGATAAGGCTTTTGTGCAAGAATGGGTGAAGCGAATGAAAAAGTCCGGCCTTGGAGTAACGACCATTGCCATCGGTTTGCGTAGCTTCAGGACTATCGTCAATATTTGCATATCAAGAGGACTTGTAAAGGGCGACACAAAGGAGATGTTCAAAGATTCCGGCTACAACAAGTCCCAAAGTCGCAAGCACGAATTTCTTGATACGGCAACCATGCGTATGCTGTATGACTTTTGGAAGAAAGACGAAGCTGTTGATGAAAATGGGGACGAACTATATATGCCACGAGAGAAGCAAGCAATCTTCCGCGACCTTGGTCTCTTCCTTTTTATGTATCTTGGCGATGGGCAGAACCTTGCCGATACGCTTCGCCTGATATATGATGATTGGTACTATTCAACCCATGGAAAGCAGATGCGATTCCTCCGTCACAAGACACGTGATAGAAACGAAAGCGCAAGTGAGGTAATCTTCCCAATAACTCCGGAGCTAAAAGCCATTCTTGATAAGTATGGTAACGAACCTCGCTTGGGTAGAAGAGTGTTTCCGATAATGAGTGATGAGATTACTCCAGAACAGGAAGTGTGGGTAATACAACGTTACAACCGCCACATCAGGGAACACATGAAGAAAGTCGCTGATATGCTTGGAATGGAGCAGAAGCCATCACCTACCTGGGCAAGACATAGTTTTGCGACCAACCTTAATAATTCTGGCGTAGTTCCTTACAAGTACATAAGCGACAGCATGGGGCATAGTGGCAATGGTGACATCACCTCAAACTATATTGGTGCTTACCCTTTGGCCAAAATGCTGGAGTACAACCACTACTTGCTTGACTCCAATCCTCCAAAAGTAAAGACAAAGAAGGTAGACAACAAGCAGCTGATTGAAATGCTGATGGGATTGAGCGAGGAAGAGAAGAAAGCAATAGTCGATGCATTGTCGTAATGATAACATAGTAGCGAATAACAACTTAACTTAATCAATTATACAATTATGGCTAACGAATCTACAACATACCTCCACGATGGCATGGAACTGCCTGTCGAGGATTGGAGTCAGAACACCCATTCTTTTGATGAACTGACCAGGATCATTCAAGACACTCATGATGCTGCACAAACCTCTGCAGTCAAAGCTATAAACCGTATGCAGACAATGCGGAACTGGCTCATAGGATATTATATAATTGAATTTGAACAGCATGGTAAGGATAGAGCCGAATATGGAGCTCAGCTGATGAAGAAACTTGAAACAAGGGTAAACAGAAAAGGATTGACTGTAACGCTGTTCAAATGGGCACGAAAGTTCTACAGGTACTATCCTCAGATGGCAGAAAATATCACGGGAAGCATTTATTCGACAGTGCATGACAAAATGCAGGAAGAAAAAGGTGCGACACTGTCGCACGAATTACAAAGCACAGAAATTCAATCGATTGAAAAAGGTACGACAGGGCACTATAAAATATTTTGTGTAAATGGAAATACGGGATTCAAGTTTGAGTTTCGTATTTTTTATTTTATACATTTG
>NZ_CANRPM010000134.1 GCF_947632445.1 uncultured Bacteroides sp.
CGGAAACCTATCTCTTGCAGGAGGAGAACGGCAACCTGTTCATGAACACCGGATTCCGTATCGACGTGTCCTACAACGAGGCGACGGACATCCTGACCTTCTCGCCCAACGGGGACTATGTGCGCATGAACCCGAAACCGGTTCATCCGATAGGCGAGCAATAAATAATGAAATCCACTAAAATCCAAAGTAACATGAGAACAAGAATAACATTAGCCATCTGCCTATGCCTGTTTGCTGTCGGCAGGGCAAGCGCACAGTGGGCGGTAATAGACCCGTCCAACATCGCGCAGAGCATCGTGAACACCTCCAAGAACGTGGTACACACTTCCACGACCGCCCAGAATATGATAAAAAATTTTCAAGAGACGGTGAAGATTTACGAGCAGGGCAAGAAGTATTACGACGCGCTCAAATCCGTGAACAATCTGGTAAAGGACGCCCGGAAGGTGCAGCAAACCATCCTGATGGTAGGTGACATCACCGACACCTATGTGACCAGCTTCCAGAAGATGATGCGTGACGACAACTTCACGGTGGAGGAACTGGGAGCCATCGCCTTCGGCTACACCAAGCTGTTGGAGGAATCCAACGATGTGCTGACGGAACTGAGGAACGTGGTGAACATCACCACGCTCTCCATGACGGACAAGGAGCGCATGGATGTGGTGGAACGCTGCTACTCCAAGATGAAGCGTTACCGCAACCTCGTGAGCTACTACACCAACAAGAACATCAGCGTGAGCTACCTGCGGGCAAAAAAGAAGAACGACCTCGACCGCATCATGGGGCTGTACGGGAACATGAACGAAAGATACTGGTAGCCTATGAATTTCGACAACCTTCACCAGATTCTGCGATCGCTCTACGAGCAGATGATGCCGCTATGCGGGGACATGGCGGGCGTGGCGAAAGGCATCGCCGGACTGGGCGCGCTGTTCTACGTCGCTTACCGGGTGTGGCAATCGCTGGCGAGAGCCGAACCGATAGACATGTTCCCCATGTTGCGCCCGTTCGCGATAGGCTTGTGCATCATGTTCTTTCCAACGGTGGTATTAGGCACGATAAACAGCATCATGTCGCCCGTCGTGCAGGGTACGGCAAAGATGCTGGAGGCGGAAACGCTGGACATGAACCGATACCGTGAGCAGAAAGACAAGCTGGAATACGAAGAGATGATGCGCAACCCCGAAACCGCCTACCTTGTGTCGAACGAGGAGTTTGACAAACAATTGGAGGAACTGGGCTGGTCGCCCGGCGACATGGTGACGATGGCGGGAATGTACATCGAGCGCGGGATGTATAACATGAAGAAGGGCATCCGCGACTTCTTCCGCGAAATACTGGAACTGATGTTCCAAGCCGCCGCCCTCGTGATAGACACCATCCGCACGTTCTTCCTCGTGGTGCTGGCGATACTCGGTCCGATAGCCTTCGCCATATCGGTGTGGGACGGCTTCCAAAGCACGCTCACACAATGGATATGCCGCTACATACAGGTCTATCTGTGGCTGCCCGTATCGGATATGTTCAGCACCATACTGGCGAAAATCCAAGTGCTGATGCTGCAAAGCGACATCGAACGTATGCAGGCTGACCCGAACTTCTCGCTGGATTCGAGCGACGGGGTGTATATCGTCTTCATGATAATCGGCATCATCGGCTACTTCACCATTCCCACGGTGGCGGGCTGGATTATCCAAGCCGGAGGCATGGGAAGCTACGGTCGCAACGTGAACCAGACGGCAGGACGAGCCGGAAGCATGGCGGGCAGCGTGGCGGGTGCAGCCGCAGGCAACATGGTCGGACGTGCCGGGAAACTGCTGAAATAATCAACTGACAATTAAAAACGAATAAACAACAATGGAATTTAAGTCACTCAAAAACATCGAATCATCGTTCAGGCAGATACGCCTGTTCGGTATCGTCTTCCTCTCGCTGTGCGCCGTGATAACGGTATGGAGCGTGTGGAGTTCCTATCGCTTCGCGGAGCGGCAACGGGAGAAAATCTATGTGCTGGACAACGGCAAGTCGCTGATGCTGGCTCTCTCGCAGGACCTGTCGCAGAACCGTCCTGCGGAGGCAAGGGAGCATGTGCGCCGCTTTCACGAGCTGTTCTTCACGCTCTCGCCCGAGAAAAGTGCGATAGAGCATAACGTGAAACGCGCCCTGCTACTGGCGGACAAAAGTGTGTATAACTACTATTCAGATTTCGCCGAGAAGGGATACTACAACCGTATCATCGCCGGGAACATCAACCAAGTGCTGAAGGTGGACAGCGTGGTGTGCGACTTCAACGGCTATCCCTACCGTGCCGTGACCTACGCCACGCAGAAGATCATCCGGCAAAGCAACGTCACCGAGCGCAGCCTCGTGACCACGTGCCGCCTCTTGAACTCGTCCCGTTCGGACGACAATCCCAACGGTTTCACCATCGAGGGATTCACCATCATCGAGAATAAGGATTTACAAACCATCAAACGGTAAACAGACATGAAGAAAATCAGAAAATCGTTTTGGAATGCGTATTGGAGCCTTCATGACAAACGGAAACAGTTAAAGGAACGGCTTAAAGGGTATCTGGACGGCTTGCCTCCGAAAATCCACAAGCGAATCGTGCTGACGATGCTTGCCGCCTTCGCAGTGCTTGCCCTCTACACCTTCGGAAAAGCCGTCTATGACATCGGCAGGAATGACGGCAGCCGGATGGTGAAAGAACATGCCGGACAGGTGGA
>NZ_CANRPM010000135.1 GCF_947632445.1 uncultured Bacteroides sp.
GCCCTGTATTCCGGCGGCAAGGACAAACGCATGACCAAGATCGGCAAGTTCCTGCGTGAGCACCATCTCGACGAACTGCCCCAGCTCTGGAACGTCTTCTGCGGCCAGATGGCCTTTATCGGACCGCGACCGGAGCGCAAATTCTACATCGACCGGATTATGGAGCGCGACCCCCGTTATCGCTACCTCTACCAGATACGTCCGGGTGTCACCTCCTACGCCACTCTCTACAACGGCTACACCGACACTATCGAGAAGATGCTCCGCCGCCTGCGCTACGACCTCTTCTATCTGGAGCATCGTTCCTGGGCCTTTGATTTCAAAATCCTCTGGATGACGTTCTTCAAAATCGTGTTTGGGAAAAAGTTTTAAACGACATTACATAAATAAATATTACGGATATGACACTATTATGGGTTGCACTCGCCTTTGCAGCGGGCTGTATATTCGGAGCAGTGATGATGAGCCTGTTCGTTGCGGGAAACCGGGCCGAACAAGATTTTGAGGGGGGGGGGAATTTCCTCAAAACGAGCATAATACATCGGTATGATCGGCCCGGATTCGCTGTTATATACTGCCGCATCGTTCCTCGTCTCCTTTGCGACAGCATGGTGGATATTCAAGTACGTCCTGCGGATAGCCGTCGACAAGAACATCGTCGACAATCCGAATGCCCGCAAGCTGCAAAAGGAGCCTGTTCCGGTGTTGGGCGGTGTCGCCGTGGCCTTCGGCATCCTCGCCGCGACGGTCATAGGCGGGATATTCTGCGACATGTCGAAGGTCTATCCCCTGACAGGTATCATGATGATTATGCTCTACATAGGTGTAATGGATGACATATTGGGGCTATCCCCTCGCTTGCGGTTCGTTGTCGAAATTCTCGTCGTGCTCGCCCTCATATATACTACCGGCTTCGCCGTCAACGATTTTCACGGACTGTGGGGCATCGGCCGGCTGCCGCAGGGATTTGCCGTATGCCTGACTGTCTTTGCCGGCGTGGGCATCATCAACGCCATCAATATGATCGACGGGGTGAACGGGCTGTGTTCGGGCTACTGCATCTTCGTCTGCACGGTATTCGGCGTATTTTTCGCCTCGTTCGGAGGGACGGCAGGAGCTTTCTTCGCCGCCGCCTGCATCGGAGCCTTGATACCGTTCCTGTGCCACAACATCTTCGGATTGAAGTCCAAGATGTTCATCGGCGACGGGGGCACGCTGCTGATGGGAACCGTCATGACGTACTTCGTCCTCGACTGCCTGCACGGCGATGTGGCGGCAGAGACCGCCCGGAACGAAAATCTGGGGCTCGTGCCCTTCGCGCTCTCGGTGTTGGCCGTACCGGTGTTCGACACGTTAAGGGTGATGACGGTGCGGATGCTGCGCGGCCGATCGCCGTTCGCACCGGACAAGTCGCACCTGCACCACCTGTTGTTCGAATTCCACTTCTCGCATATCGGCACCACCTGCACGGAAATACTGCTCAATATGCTGGTCGTAGGTGTATGGTGGACGGCTTATGCACTGGGCGCCTCTATCGACATGCAGCTCTATGCTGTGCTGCTTATGGGCATCGGCGTTACCTTCGGGCTGTACGGACTTCTCACCTGCATCCGCAAGCGCGACACCCGCTTCTACCACGCCCTGCTCCGCTTCGGCGACCGAACCCACGTCGGACACTCCCGCTGGTTCCTAAAATGCAGAGAGAGGTTAGATAGATAAACGATTTTTGGGCGGAAGGCAACAACAGAGCAATGGCATCGATTAAGCGCAATTTTGCATACAACGTTCTGCTGAACGTGTCAAGGGTGATATTTCCCTTGATAACGGCGCCATATATCTCACGGGTATTGGAACCTGACGGTATCGGGTTATTCAATTTTGCCAATACCTATGCCGGATATTTTGCTCTATTTGCCGTATTGGGGATTCCATATTACGGTATTCGTGAAGTCGCCAAGTTACACGACGACAAGGAGGGTTTGTCCAGACTCGTATCCGAACTGATATCAGTTTCGTTCATTGCGACTTTCATCGTTACACTGATTTATGTTACGAGTATTTTTCTTATGGGGCAATTAGATGAAAATCGCGTTATTTTTCTGGTGTCGGGCCTTCTGCTCTATTTTGCACCGTTTCGCATCGACTGGTTTTATTCCGGACTCGAGCAGTTTAAATATATCACTTTGCGAACCGTTATTATCCGTACCGTTAGCATTATCTGCATGTTCATCTTCGTGCGGACAAAGTCGGACTTGCTCATTTACGTGATATTGAATGTCTGCGGAACAATCTGCGGCGATATATGGAATTATGTGAAATTGTTACGGTCAGGTATCAGACCACGATTAACCTTTATCGGGTTGAAGAAACATCTGTCTCCGTTGTTTATCCTTTTTGCTTCGTCTATCGCCATATCCATATATACGATTCTCGATACGCTGATGCTCGGATTCATGACAGACTATCAACAGGTGGGATATTACAATAATGCGATGCATTTATCCAAAGCCGTGTTGACGATAGTAACAAGCCTTTCGGCAGTGGCGATACCCCAAATGTCGCAATACTACAAGGAGAAAGAATTCGATAAAATCAATGATTTGGCAAACAAGTCTTTTTTAATCATTTCGTTTATTGTCTTTCCTGCGGCAGTTGGCATAGCTTGCCTTGCTCCGACGTTTGT
>NZ_CANRPM010000136.1 GCF_947632445.1 uncultured Bacteroides sp.
CCACCAATATCTTTATATATGTTTTTCATAAGAATTAATAGCAAGCAAAAAGAATATATAAACACTATATATCAGTGATTTATATAAGTTACGCAAAAGGATAATGGATTCCTATTTTCGCTAAATAGGGCTAATTTTGTTACTTTGTTTGCTACTATTTTGTTACTTTGAAATTATATTTGTAATTTTGCAGGTGAAAAATGACCGAATAGTAACAAATAGAACTTCACATGAGCACTACAAAATCTCATATAACGCTTAAATACAAGGAGATGGAAAACGGAAAGAAGTCCATCTACCTTGACTATTACAAGGACGGAAAGCGCATACGCGAAACCCTCCGTCTCTATTTGTTACCCGAAACATCCAAGAAAAACATCCGCACGAACAAACAGACGATGAAAGAGGCGGAAGCCATCCGTACTGAAAGGGTGAACGAATTGTTCACCGCTTGTTTCGGCATAGAGGTCAAAGAACCTTCCGGTATGAGCATAGGTGAGGCTGTTGACGAATACGAAAAAATCGTTTCCTCGAAAGGCGATGCTTCTACCGCCACAAACATAAGAGGTATGAGAAAGGCAGTGGCGGCTTATCGTGGGTTAGACACGAAGGTGGTTGACATTAACGAAGATTATTGCGATGGACTGGTTGATTTTCTGCACAAGGACTATGCCGGACAGTTCGGGAAAATCAGCATGACAACGGCAAGGGCTTACATTTATCTTTTCAGCAGCACACTCAACAACGCAGTCACCAATGGGATTATCGGTGTGAATCCTCTCCGTTTCGTGAACATTCACGGGCGCATCACAAGGGAACGTCCGCTGAAAAAGTTCCTGACCGTGGATGAAATAAAGGTTTTGATGAATACCCCATGTCCCGTAATGTCAAGACCGCAAGTCAAACAGGCTTTCATGTTGAGCGTCTTCACATATCTGTCCTTTGCCGATGTCCTTTCACTCAAATGGAAAGACATAAAGACGAACGAAGGCAAAACAACCATTGAAGTACATTCAAGAAAATCATCCATCCCGTTGACCGACATATCAATGCGGTGGCTACCCGAAACGACAAGCCGTCGTGGACTGGTATTCAAGGGATTGCCGAAGAGTACGGAAATATTGAACATCCTACATCTTTGGGGCGAGAAAGCCGGGCTGAAACAACCGCTGAATTTCAGGCTTGCGCAAAACACCTTTATATATCTATTGCTCACCACCGGTACCGATATTGGAACTGTCTGTTGTATGCTTGGGATGACACCTAAGACGATGAGGGGGTATATGAAGATGATTACTGCCAACCAGCAACCTGAAAGCGAAACAGTACCAGTTATACCTGTCGAATAATAAACAAAATAAATAAAACACCATGCCCAGACCAAAGAAAGTAATCAAGGCGAAAGAGCCTGTCCGCATCCGCTTCAAGGAATTACAGAACGGAAACAAGTCAATCTATCTTGATATTTACCGTAACGGGAAGCGGACGTATGAGTTCCTGAAACTCTACCTTGTCCCAGAACTTGATCCTGCCAGCCGTGCCATGAACCAGCACAACATGACATTGGCGAACAAGATTAAGGCAGACCGCATCATAGAACTAATCAATAATGAAAAAGGCGTTTCCAACATCATGTTGCGTGGACGTATCAAGTTGTCCGAACTGCTTGACCTTTACGCAAGGTGGCTGGAGGACAATGGCAAGCATACCACAATACGCAGTGTAAACTGCATCCGAAAAGCGACATCCCAATTCCGTGGTGACGTTCCCCTCAGGATGATAGACAAGGACTATTGCATGGCGTTCATGAATTTCCTTCGGAACGATTACAAGGCGAGGACGAACCGACCCATTACCATGACTACCGCCGCCGGATATGTTACGGTGCTCAGTGCCATGCTGAACTGGGCTGTGCGGAATGACTATCTGTCCGAGAATCCTTTCACGCACATAGCCGCAGCCGACCGCATTCACCGCCCTGAAAGCAAGCGTGAGTTCCTGCAGATAGATGAATTGAAGAAACTGATTGCGACGGAGTGTCCCACCCGTCCCGCCGTCAAGCAGGCTTTCCTGTTCTCCTGCTACTGCGCCCTGCGTATCAGCGATGTTGTCAGCCTGACATGGGGCGACATCCACAAGGACGGCGACCAATGGAGGGTGTTCACAGTAATGGAAAAGACAAAAGACCCTATATATCTGCCGTTATCCCAACAGGCGATGAAGTGGCTGCCAGAGCGTGGCGATGCAAAGGATGAAGACAAGGTTTTCGACCTTCCCTCAGAGAGCCGTATCTGCATAATCCTCGACAAATGGGCGAAAGCGGCAGGCATAACCAAGCATGTAACCTATCACGTGAGCAGACACAGCTTCGCAACGATGATGCTGACCCTTGACGTTGACATTTATACCACGAGCAAGCTGCTCGGACACAAGAACATTGCCACCACGCAGATATACGCGAAAATTATCGACCAGAAGAAAGACGAGGCGGTCAACCGTGTCAATGACATTTTCAAAGACTAACACTTATATATGCGATGAAACGAATCTCCGATAATTTCCTTACGATGCTTTTGCCGCTTACAGTCGTAGCCGCAACCGCATTC
>NZ_CANRPM010000137.1 GCF_947632445.1 uncultured Bacteroides sp.
TTAGCGATCTCTGATTTGCTAAGATGTTGTTCCTGCAATACTTTTCCATAGGATGCACCGCGTGCGCCGAAATGGGTCTCGTCAATAATCAGCAGGTCAATTGGGTACTCAAACACCTCTTTGTGTTTCTCCTTTATATTATCGCCCTGCAAATCCTGCAAAGTGAGGAACAAAGCAACTTTTTTATCCGGATTGGCAAGCGTGTCGGCAATAACCGTCTCGCTCCGTTTTAGCGCTTCGCTGTCAAGATAGTTGTAACCGGCAAAATAGGTATGGCTCTCGACAGTTTTTTTCCACTCCTCTTTTACATCTGCCTTGGCAGATACAATGACGACAAACCGAGCGTCAATCTCCTTGGCACAGCACATCGAGGTAAACGACTTGCCGAATCGCATAACAGCATAGAGCAACAGGTTCGTGCGACCGGCACAAACCGCCTTTTTGAAATTGTCGATAGCCTGTTGCTGGTTGTCGCGCGGAGGGTAATTCTCCGTTCGCTCATATGTCAATGTTTGCGGCAATCTGTCAGGAGAATACAGCGGATATTTTCCGTTTTTTTCGAATGTGCTTTGAATAATATCCGTAACGGCATCCTCCACATCTTCCGGTGTCGCCTCTTTGAAAAACTCTCGGGAGTAATAAGGCAGATTGCCAAATATGTTCGGCTGCAAACGGATTCGTCCTCTCTCTCGCTCCAAGAAAGTATGAACGGCAAAATCGCGAAAGATGGTTTCATCGTCTATCTGGGCAGAATGTTCGTACTGCTGAATCAGATTCGGGAAGATTTTCCGCCACTCATCCAAACGCACCCGCACACCACGTGATGTATCCCCGACTTTCAAATAATTTGGAACGGTTTCCGTTGAGAATGCGTAAATATACGGTTCAACCCGACCGACAATTATATTATCGAGGATTGTTGTATCTATTTTTGACTTTACACCTTCCATACTTACTTTTGTTTAATTAGTGATACAAAAGTTATAACCTTATCTTGGCTCCAATCCATAATCTTGCAGTAAGCCCCATTATGCTTATGCATATCGTTTTTTTGACAACCCTCGCACGTCTGGATTGTTTCGGTCGAATCAAACAGGTTTTGGACCGTAGTCCGAACCGTTCCGCAACTATCCGGCACAACGCATTTCAGCCCGTCCATCTGCCAGATATTCCACGAGATGATATAAGCAATATATAACAGCGATTTGAGTTGCGGTTCGTTGCCGAACTTCGCTTTGTAATAGTCGATAAATGTGTAGAGCAGCGCTTCGCGGGCAAGCACCAGATTATCGCCCTGCCATTCGTAGCCATAGATGCTCATATATGCCATTTGTGCAGCTTTCAGCCATTCGCCCGACGTTTCCGTGTTCTCGCCGACAACACGCAGTTTTCTGTCGAGCAGGCCGATCCGCCACCCGACGGGAATCGGCTCTCCCGTTACCGCATCATACCGGCTGACTAAGTAAGGGGCTTCGCCACAGGTAATTTCGAGTCGGTTTTCCCGGACATAATCGCGCCATGTCCTGCCCTCCGGAAACAGGATTTTTCCGTCGGTCGGAATCCACGAATGTGCCCCGTCGGGATCATCCACCTCCGTATTGAACACGTTGTCCCGACCGAACCAGGCGTTATCGACCAGATTGTTCTGCTTGTTGCATATCCACGACGGGGTGAAGACTTCTGCCATCTCGCGGCTGCGCCGCTGCTGCATGTCGCGGCTTTTGACGGCACGCGGTTTAATGATTCCGCCATTTTTGCCCGTAATGGCCTCTATCGTGATCCGGTCGTCATATCGATAGCCGGCACCCAAATCGGCATAGTTGTTCGTCGCCCAGAAGATGTTGATTTGACGTTCGTCCGTGCTTAAAGTGTGGTCCTTAAGCAGCGCCGCAAGCAATTCGGGTGACCGTCTGAAAATATCATTCTCCCGTATGTCAATTTGAGATTGTGTCATAACCCGGATATGTTTTCCTATTTTCAAATATAGTTACATTATTAAGCTCTATGAAGGTTCATCGAAGATTATTGCTTTGTTGTTTTGGCTGATATAGTCAAAACATTCGTACTTATCTCCACGCAAATGCTCTGGTTGAGACTCTTCATATTTGCGAAAATAGTCGATATTATTCATATAAATAACACCATCGTTAAGCAACGCCTCCAAGTGTTCTTTTTGAGCGAATTTTACTCATCCTTTTATTCAGTTGTCCCATAAAACAAGAAATAGTTCTTCTATTTTGCGTTACTCAATGGCTTCGTGATAATCTTAAAATGAAGTTCATCGTTCACAAAGGTACGATAAATAATTCACACTTAATACGAATCACCTGTCTATAAATCGTCATCGAAATAGTCGTCCAATTCGTCGAGTTCGTCCTGCAAGTCGTCTATTTGGTCTTGCAGTTCATCGTATCGGTCGGAGTATATATCGCATTGCTCCTGACGTTGTTCCAGTTCATCGATACGACGTTCCAACGCCTGCACCTTATCGAAATACTCATCTTCCCGACCATAATCATACG